>NZ_JBEXYD010000012.1:0-165017 GCF_040630735.1 Kitasatospora sp. NPDC005748 | reverse complement strand
CCACTTTTAAAGCATAATCCGGATTACGGGTTGTGGATTTTGGGGTCGGGGGCCCCGGGGGGGGGGGGCCCCGCCCGGGGCGGGGGGGGCGGGGGGGGGGGGGGGGGGCGGGGCGGGGCCCCGCCCCGGCCGCGAACCGGCGACCGCCGGGGTGCCGGTCAGTGCTCGCTGTCGAGGTGGGCCATCTGAGCGGCAGCGTACCTGTCCCCGGCGGCGGACCCGGCGGGGACGGCGGCCTCGATGGCGGCGAGGTCGGCCGGGGTGAGGGCGACGTCCAGCGCACCGAGGGCTTCGGCGAGCCGGTCGCGACGGCGGGCGCCGACCAGCGGCACGATGTCCTCGCCGCGCGAGGCGACCCAGGCGATCGCGACCTGGGCGACGCTCGCGCCCCGCTGCTCGGCGACCGCGCGCAGCGCCTCGACCAGGTCGAGGTTGTGGGCCAGGTTGTCGCCCTGGAAGCGGGGGCTGTGGCCGCGGAAGTCCGAGCCGGCCAGCGCGCGCCCGTTGTCCCAGTGCCCGCTGAGCAGCCCGCGCGAGAGCACGCCGTACGCGGTGACGCCGATGCCCAGCTCGCGGGCGGTGGGCAGGATCTCGGCCTCGATGGACCGCGAGAGCAGTGAGTACTCGATCTGCAGGTCGCTGATCGGGTGCACGGCGGCGGCCCGGCGCAGCGAGTCGGCGCCGACCTCGGAGAGGCCGATGTGGCGGACGTGACCGGCCTTGACGAGGTCGGCGATCGCGCCGACCGTCTCCTCGATCGGAACGCTCGGGTCCAGCCGGGCCGGGCGGTAGACGTCGACGTAGTCGGTCCGCAGCCGGCGCAGCGTGTAGGCGAGGGCGGTCTTGGTGGCGGCCGGGCTCGCGTCGTAGCCGAGCCACTGGCCGTCCGGGGCGCGCTGGGCGCCGAACTTCACGCTGATCTGCACGCTCGCGCGGTCCCGGCCGCGCAGCGCGTCGTGGATCAGCAGTTCGTTGTGGCCCATGCCGTAGAAGTCGCCGGTGTCGAGCAGGGTGATGCCCGCGTCGAGTGCGGCGTGCACGGTCGCGATGCTCTCGGCCTCGTCGGCCGGGCCGTAGAGGTCGGACATGCCCATGCAGCCGAGGCCGAGGGCGGAGGTGGTGGGGCCGGCGGCGCCGAGCGGGCGCTGCGGGATCCGGGAGGTCGTGGTCACGGGGTGCTCCGGCGGGGTGAGGGGGTGGAGGGTCCGGCGGCCGCACGGGGCGCGGGCCCGCCGGATTCCACTATGGCACCTCGACTGACAGATTTCAAAGTTTGTCAGCCGTCATCTGTCAGTCGTCACCTGTCACCTGTCACCTGTCACCTGTCATTCGTCAGTCGCTCACCCGGCTGCGGTTCTCGTAGGCCAGATCCGTGTACTCGGGGTGGCGCAGCATCCAGCCCTTGATGAACGGGCAGGTCGCCAGTACCGCCAGGCCCCGTTCGCGTGCGTCGTCCAGCGCGGCCCGGGCCAGCGCGCTGCCGATCCCCTGCCCCTCGTACGCCGGCTCGACCACGGTGTGCGGGTAGACCACCAGCCGGTCGCTGCGGATGTACTCGGCGAAGCCCGCCGGGGCGCCGTCCACCCGGGCCTCGAAGCGGTTCTCGGCTTCGGCGTCGTGCACGGTGACGGTCATCGAAGGCTCCTCGCGGTAGGTCGCGGAGCCGGGGCCGGCCCCGGTCCATCATCGAGTTCCGGAGGCCGCACCGCCCGTCGGTCGGCCCGGTGTTACCGCGGCCGCGCCGTCTCCACGCCGGACGGCCTCGCCGTCCGGTGGACCGCGGGTCGCCCCCGACGAGGGGCAACCGGGCGCCGGGGCACCGCACTTGGGCCGGTGCCGGGTCGCCCGGGCCGGTGCCGGGCGCGCCGCCCCGGTGCTCTCGCCCGGTCACCTCCGCCGCGACGTCCACCCGGCCGACGGGTCGCGCCACGAGTGCCTCCGCCGCCGCCGCGTATCGCGACGGACGGCCGCGCCGACGGCCCGCTTCCTCGTACCGGGCGCTGAGCCGGGGTCACCCATCCGGCGTGGAAAACCCGCGCCTTGGGCGTTTGGGCTGCCGAACCCGGGCGCCGGGTCCATGGTGGAGATGGGCGCGATCCGGCGACCGCGCTCGCGCGCCGATCCAGGCCCGCGCGCCGTGCGCCCGCCGCCGTTCTCCGACGGGTGCCCGAGGCAGGGCCCGGCCCTTCGGCGCGCTGGGAGCAGGGCCACCTCGCAGGAAGCCGAACGGTTCTTCTAGGCTCACATCTCGGCTTCCCCGTGGCGGTGCCGTAGCTGCGCCCGCCGCATCGAAGCCGCCGTCCACGGGGGCTCCGGGCCGACCGGGGCCTCCGGATCGAGCGAGGAGGACGCAATGCCAAGCATGCCGCCCAGCCGTTCCACCGCACTTGGGCCAGACGGGCCGGCCTGGCAGGTCGTACGCCGGGCCGGGGCCGCGCGCCCCGGCTGGTCCGGGCACCCGGGCTGGTCCGGTCGGCCGGTCCGGCCGCTGAATACCGGCGGCGGCCGCGGAGGCGAGCGTTGAGTCCTCAAACCGTCCGGCCGCCCGCCGCGTCGACCGTGACCACCGCGGCCGCCGGCCCCTCCTCGGCCACCGTCGCCCCTGTGACTCTCGCCACAGCCACAGCCACAGCCACGGCCACAGCCACAGCCACGGCCACAGCCACAGCTGCGGCCACGGCCCCAGGTCCAACCACCACCACACCCAAGGCCGCGGCCATCGCGGAGGCGGTGCAGGCGGTGCGGTCCGCACCGGCGCCGGCCGCGACACCAGCCGCGACGCCGCCCCGGCCCGAGCCCGCCCCGTCGGCCCGCCCCACCGCCTCCGCCCAGGCGTTGCCCGTGGAGCCGCCCGCCCCTCCGGCCGCCGACGGTGATCCCCACGCCGGCCTGACCGCCGCCCTCCCCGGACTGCCCCAGGCCCTCAGCTCCCGCGCCCGTACGCTGGCCGGAGCCGTCCGACGCCGCTGCGCGGACCTCGCCCGCATCGAGTCGCCCAGTGGCGACGCGCCCCGACTCGACGCCCTCGCCGAGGAGTTGGCCGCCGGATTCCGCGCGACCGGCGCCACCGCCCACCGCGAGCCCGGCCCCGCCGGTGATCACCTGGTGCTCCAGTGGGACGGCCAGGACGAGAGCCTGCCGCACCTCCTCGTGGTCGGCCACCACGACACCGTCTGGCCGGCCGGGATCCTGAACGACTGGCCGGTGACCGAGCAGGACGGCACCCTCAGCGGCCCCGGCGTCGTCGACATGAAGGGCGGACTCGCCGTCCTGGAGGGCGCGTTCGCACTGCTGGCCGACCTCGGTCAGCGCCCGCACCGCACCGTCCGGCTGGTCGTGGTCTCGGACGAGGAGGTCGGCAGCCCGGACGGCAGGCGCCTGGTCGAGCGCCAACTGCGCGGCGCGGCGGCCGTCCTGGGGCTCGAACCGCCGCACCCGGACGGCCGGCTCAAGACGGCCCGCCGGGGCAGCACCCGGGTGCGGCTCACCGTCACCGGGCGGGAGGCGCACGCCGGCAACGACGCCGGCGAGGGGGTCTCCGCGGTGGACGAGCTGGTCGACCAGCTGGTCGCGGTCCGTGACCTCGCCCGCCGGCCCGGTACCGAGCTCAACGCCGGGCGGATCAGCGGCGGTACCCGCGCCAACGTGGTGGCCGGCCGGGCCGAGGCCGAGCTGGGTCTGCGCTTCTCCACCGGTGAGGCGCAGCGCCGCACGCTCGACAGCCTCGCCCGGCTCACCGCGCTGCGGCCCGGGGCCCGGGTGCGGACGGAGGTCCTGTCCAGCCGGCCGGCCTGGCCGGAGCGCACCGCCAACCCGCTGCTGCGGCACGTCCGATCGCTCGCGGCGGTGCTCGGGCAGCAGTTGGACGGCGGCCCGGCCGGCGGCGCCGGTGACACCAACCTGCCGGGCTCGCGCGGCCTGCCGACGCTGGACGGCTTCGGCGCGGTCGGGGCCGGGGCGCACGCCCGGCACGAGCACATCCGGATCGATCAGCTGGCGCCCCGGATCGCGCTGCTGGCGGCGCTCCTCGCCGTACCGCTGCCGCGCCTGCGGGACCGGTCGGAGGGGTGAGCGCGCCCCCGTCGCGGTAGCGGCGGGCCGGGCCGGGTGGGCCCGTCGTCCGACCCCGGACGGCGGGCCCACCGCCGTGGGGCCGGTTGCGGTGAGCGGCTCCCCCGCTGGGGCCGCCGTGACGCGCCGCGACGGACGGGTCGCTGCCCAGCGGGGCCCGGCGAGGCCACAGCGGGGCCCCGGTGAGGCCCCCGGGGAGACGGCGGCCGCCACCCGCACCCCCGCCCGGGGCGGTCCCCGGCGCGGGAGCGAGCCCCGGCGGACCCCGGGCGGCCCGGTTCCCTTGTCAGGGCGCCGCCTCACCGCGCACAATGGTACCGACCGAACGGTCAGTCGGTTGCCGTGAGGGCGGCGGCCGAGCCCGGCACACCGCGCTGCCGGTGGCCGGTGCACGGGGCGCCGCTGCGGGGACGCGAGCGGATCGCGCCCGGGCACCGGCCACCGGGGCACCGGCCACCGGGCGCGGACCGCAGGGACAGGACGCGAGAGGGGCGAGTGGTGACAACAGAGGTGGCCGAACCGGCCTCCGCGCAGACGCAGGAGGAGCGGTTCGAGGCGGTCGTCGCCGCCGAGCAGCGGATCGAACCCCGGGACTGGATGCCCGACGCCTACCGGGCCACCCTGATCCGCCAGATCGCCCAGCACGCCCACTCCGAGATCATCGGCATGCAGCCCGAGGGCAACTGGCTCACCCGTGCCCCGTCGCTGCGCCGCAAGGCGATCCTGCTCGCCAAGGCCCAGGACGAGGCCGGCCACGGCCTCTACCTGTACGCCGCCGCCGAGACCCTCGGCGTGGACCGGGCGGAGCTGACCGAGAAGCTGATCTCCGGCCGCCAGAAGTACTCCTCGATCTTCAACTACCCGACCCTCAGCTTCGCCGACGTCGGTGTGATCGGCTGGCTGGTCGACGGCGCCGCGATCTGCAACCAGGTACCGCTCTGCCGCTGCAGCTACGGCCCGTACGCGCGCGCGATGGTCCGGATCTGCAAGGAGGAGTCCTTCCACCAGCGCCAGGGCTACGAACTGCTGATGACGCTGATGCGCGGCACCGACGCCCAGCGGCGGATGGTCCAGGACGCGGTGGACCGCTGGTGGTGGCCGTCCCTGATGATGTTCGGTCCCTCCGACGCGGAGTCGCCGAACACCGCCCGCTCGATGGGCTGGCGGATCAAGCGCCACACCAACGACGAGCTGCGGCAGCGCTTCGTCGACATGACCGTCCCGCAGGCGGACCACCTCGGGGTCACGCTGCCCGACCCGGCGCTGCGCTGGAACGAGGACCGGGGCTGCTGGGACTTCGGCGAGCCGGACTGGTCCGAGCTGACCAGGGTCATCCAGGGCCAGGGCCCGTGCAACGCCCAGCGGGTGGACCGCCGCCGCGCGGCCCACGAGGACGGCGCCTGGGTCCGCGAGGCGGCCACCGCCTACGCGCGCAAGCGCCGGGCGGAGAGCCGCCCGACCGCCCCGGCCGCCACCTCCCCGGCCGCCACCTCCCCGGCCCCGACGGCCGGACCCGAAGCGCCGAGCGCGCAGAGCGAGGAGAACGGAAAGTGACCGAGTCCAAGGCCGGCTGGCCGCTCTACGAGGTGTTCGTGCGCCCCCGGCGCGGACTGAACCACGTCCACGTCGGCTCGCTGCACGCGGCCGACGACCGGATGGCGCTGCTCGCCGCCCGTGACCTCTACACCCGGCGCAACGAGGGCGTCAGCCTCTGGGTGGTCCCCTCCGCCGCGATCACCGCCTCGACCCCGGACGAGCGCGACCCCTTCTTCGCCCCCAGCGGCGACAAGGTGTACCGCCACCCGACCTTCTACGACATCCCCGAGGATGTCCCGCACATCTGACGGGGAGCAGCACGACCATGACAGACGACCACGTCTACCTGAGCCTCTCCGAGGCGTCCGACGAGCCCGAGGGTGAAGGCCGCTGGGCGTACGGGACGGGCTTCGCCGACCCGCTGCTCGGGGTGGACACCGCCGTGCCGCCCGGCCTGGACGGCGCCGACCTCGCCGCCTACTGCCTGATGCTGGGCGACGACGCCCTCGTCCTCGCCCAGCGGCTCACCGAGTGGTGCACCCGGGCGCCGGAGCTGGAGGAGGAGGTCGCGCTCGCCAACCTGGGCCTCGACCTGCTCGGCCAGGCCCGCCAGCTGCTCACCCGGGCCGGCCAGGCGGACGGCTCCGGCCGCACCGAGGACGACCTGGCGTACTGGCGCGAGGAGCACGACTTCCGCAACGTCCGGCTGGTCGAGGCGGAGAACGGGGACTTCGCGTTCTCGGTCGCCCGGCTGCTGGTCTTCGCGACCGCGCGCGGCGCGCTGTACGAGGCGCTGGCTACGCACCGCGACCCCGTGCTGGCGGCGGTCGCCGCCCGGGGCGTCAAGGAGCTGGCCTACCACCGCGAGTACGCCACCGCCTGGACGCTGCGGCTCGGCGACGGGACGCCGTACTCGGCGCTGCGGATGCAGGCCGGTCTGGACGCGGTCTGGCCGCTGGTGGAGGAGCTGTTCACGGCGCATCCGGTGGAGCTGCGGGTCGGCGTGGACCCGGCCGGCCTGCGCGAGCCGGTGCTGCGCTCGCTGGCCGCCGTCCTCGCCGAGGCCGGGCTGACCGTGCCCGAGGTGCCGGGGCTGGCCACGGTCGGCGGCCGGGCCGGGCGGGACGGCGTGCACACCGAGGCGCTCGGTCCGCTGCTGGCCGAGTTCCAGGTGGTGGCCCGCGCGCACCCGGGGGCGACATGGTGACCACCACGCGCGGCCGGGCCTGGGAGGTCGCGGCGAGCGTCCCGGATCCGGAGCTGCCCATGCTCACCCTGGCCGACCTCGGGGTGCTGGCCGAGGTGGAGGAGGGCGGTTCGACGGTGACCGCCTGGCTGACCCCGACCTACTCCGGGTGCCCGGCCGTCGCCGAGATGGCGGCCGATGTGGACCGCCGCCTGCACGCGGCGGGGTACCCGGACGTCCGGGTGCGGCTGCGGCTGGACCCGCCGTGGTCGACGGACCTGATCACCGAGGAGGGCCGCCGCAAGCTCGCCGAGGCGGGCATCGCGCCGCCCGACCGGGCGTCGGCGCACCGGTCGTCCCCCGGCCTGCTGGCCCTCGGCCCGACCCGCCGTGTGGTGGCCTGCCCGCTCTGCGGCGGCACCGACACCGAGGAGCTGTCCCGCTTCGGCTCGACCGCCTGCAAGGCGCTGTGGCGCTGCCGGGACTGCCGCGAGCCCTTCGAACGCGTCAAGGAGATCTGAATGGCCGCCAGCCCCGCCCCGGCCACCGGCCCCGCCCCGGCCACCAGTGCCGAGCAGGCCGCCGGCCCCGCCCCGGCCGCCCGGCGTCCGGCCTTCCACCACCTGCGGATCGCCGAGGTGGAGCGGCTCTGCGACGACGCCGTCGCGGTGACCTTCGAGGTGCCGGAGGCGCTCGCCGAGGAGTTCGCGTTCCGCCCCGGACAGACGCTGACGCTGCGCCAGGTGGTGGACGGCACCGACGAGCGCCGCTCGTACTCGATCTGCGCCCCCGTCGGCGGCCCGCTGCGGATCGCCGTCCGCGAGGTGCCCGGCGGGCTGTTCTCCCGCCGGCTGGTGCGCGAGGCGCGGGCGGGCGAGGAGGTCGAGGTGCTGACCCCGTCCGGGCTCTTCACCCCCGCGCTCGGCGAGCCCGCCGACCACGTGCTGCTGGCGGCCGGCTCCGGCATCACCCCGATGCTCTCCATCGCCGCCTCCGTCCTGGCCGCCGACCGCACCTCCACCGTCACGCTGCTCTACGGCAACCGGCGCAGCGACACCGTGATGTTCGCCGACGAGCTGGCCGACCTGAAGGACCGCTACCTCGGCCGGTTCCAGCTGGTGCACGTGCTCTCCCGGGAGACCCGGGACGCCGAGCTGCTCAGCGGGCGGCTGGACCCGGAGCGGGTCGAGGCGCTGCTGACCGCGCTGGTGGACGTGCCGGCGGTCGGTCACTGGTGGCTCTGCGGGCCGTTCGGGATGGTCACCGGCGCCAAGGAGCTGCTGGCCGGGCTGGGCGTGCCGACCGCGCGGGTGCACCAGGAGCTGTTCCACGCCGAGGACGAGCCGGCCGCCGAGCGGACCGAGCCGGCCGGTCCGGCGGACGGCGTCGCGCACAGCGAGGTCACCGTCGTCCTCGACGGGCGCGGCAGCACGCTCACGCTGCCGCGCGACCGGTCCGTCCTGGACGGCGCCCAGCGCTCCCGCCCCGACCTGCCGTTCGCCTGCAAGGGCGGGGTCTGCGGTACGTGCCGGGCCCTGGTCACCGAGGGCGAGGTGGAGATGCGCCGCAACTTCGCGCTGGAGGAGAAGGAGCTGGCCGCCGGCTACGTGCTGACCTGCCAGGCCCGCCCGCTCACCGACCGGGTGACGGTCGACTACGACCGCTGAGCGGGCACCGCGGCCGCCCCGGCCGGCGGTCCGAGCAGCGCGACGATGTCGTGGACGGCGGCCCGGCCCGCCCGGTTGGCACCGACGGTGCTGGCGGACGGGCCGTAGCCGACCAGGTGGACGCGCGGGTCGGCGGTGGCCCGGGTGCCGGTGAGGGCGATCCCGCCGCCGGGGGAGCGCAGGCCGAGCGGGGCGAGGTGGCCCACCTCGGGGCGGAACCCGGTGGCCCAGACGATCGCGTCGACCGCCAGCTCCCGCTCGCCCCAGGCGACGCCGTGCTCGGTGAGGCGGTCGAACATCGGCCGGCGGTGCAGGGCGCCGAGCTCCTCGGCCCGGCGGTAGGCGACGGACGGGCCGAGCCCGGTCACGCTCACCACGCTGCGCACCGGCAGCCCCTGGCGGACCCGCTCCTCGACCTTGGCGACCACCGCGCGGCCGTACTCGGGGGTGAACGGGCCCTCGTGGAAGACGGGCGGGGTGCGGGTGACCCAGACCGTCTCGCCGACGGCCGCGACCTCGGACAGCACCTGGACCGCCGAGGCGCCGCCGCCGACCACCAGGACGCGCTTTCCGGCGAACTCCGTCGGCCCCCGGTACTCGGCGTAGTGCAGCTGCCGCCCGGCGAAGTGGCCGGGGTAGTGCGGCACGAAGGGGCGGGTCCAGGTGCCGGTGGCGTTGATCAGCGCCCGGGTGGACCAGGTACCGGCGTCCGTCCCGACCAGCAGGCGGGCGTCCGGCCGGTCGGACTCGGAGCGCACCGCCCGGACGTGGACGGGGCGCACCACCGGGAGCGCGTGCTTCGCCTCGTACGCCGTGAAGTACCCCGGGACCACCTCGCGCGCGGGCGCGTCCGGGTCGGGCTCGGGCAGTTCGAAGTCGGGCAGGTCGTGGAAGCCGTGCACGGTGGCCATCCGCAGCGAGGGCGCGCGGTGCGCCCAGGCGCCGCCGGGGGCGGAACCGGCGTCGAGGACGACGAAGCCGCCGTCGGCGTCCTCCCGGTAGGGGGCGAAGCCGCGGCGGCGCAGATGGTAGGCGGCGGACAGTCCGGCCTGCCCGGCCCCGACCACCAGGACGTCCACCCGTCGGGTGGTCCGGCCGGCCCCCGGGGCGGCGTCGGCGGCGAGCGGGGCGGCCCCGGGCTCGACCGCCCCCAGGCTGGTTGCACCGTAAACAGTCACGCCGGTGAAACACCCCGCGGGCGGGGAGTGTTCCCGGCGCGGGGGAGGACCCTCGCGCCGGGACCCGGCGGTGGGTGCGGCCAGGGGCTCGGGCGGCCGGCTCAGGTGAGCGGGGAGATCACCACGGCGGTGCCGTAGGCGCAGACCTCGGTCCCCGCGTCCAGCGCCTCCGTCACGTCGAACCGGAACATCAGGACCGCGTTGCCGCCGCGTGCCTTGGTCTGCTCGACCAGGCGCTCCATCGCCTCGTTGCGGCTCTCCACCAGGGTCTTCGTCAGACCCCGCAGCTCGCCGCCGACCAGTGACTTCAGGGAGGCGCCGATCTGGCTGCCGATGTGCCGGCTGCGGACCGTCAGGCCGAAGACCTCGCCGATGACGTGGTCGACCCGGAAGCCGGGGATGTCGTTGGTGGTCACGACCAGGACCTGGGCGTCCGGGCGCTGCCCGCCGCCGAATTCGTCGATGTTAGCCATGGGGCCATCCTGCGGGCTGCGTACCGCCGGTGGGCAGAGGCATGGCCGGGAACCGGCGGAGAAGGCGTCGAGATGCCGGACGGACCGGTGATCGGTCGGCGGAAAGGCCGTACCGTAGCCCCATGGGCGAGCGAAGCGATCATCCACAGGGGCCGGGCGCGGCGGAGGACTCGGGCGCGCAGGAGATCGAGGCGACGGTGGTGCTGGGCCTGCGGATCACCGACTGGCCGGCGTTGCGGGCGGCCGCGATCGCGGCGGTCGAGGAGTTGGACTTCGCGGGCGTCGACCCGGCGGGTCAGCGGCGTGAGCTGCTGCGCGAGGTGTCCGAGGACGCCAACGCGGCGCTCGGCGCGTTGCTGCACCCGGACCGGCTGGTGGCCGCGATCGCCGGTGTCGAGGCGATCGGCGGCACGCTGGAGATCAGCGTGACCGAGGACTTCGCGCCGGATTTCGCCGAGTTGTTCCCGCTGGACGGCGGCGAGGACGAGGACGGCGGCGGCGGGGCCGGCGACTGGACGCTGACCCCGCGCACGGCCTGCCTCCTCCACGCCCAGCTGCTGGGCCTGGCCGACGCCGCGTACGACGACCTGGAGGAGCACGAGGACGAGCCGGTCGGCGACGGCGACGAGACGGACTGGACGGTCTTCGCCCGGCTGCCGCAGCGCACCTGGCGCCAGCACCGGAACTGGCGCCGGGCGATGGCCCGCGCCTTCGACGACCTCGCCGACGACCTCGCGCTCGGTGAGTGGCCGCTGCCGCGGAACCTGGCCGAGGAGATCGCGCTGCGGATGGCCCTGGTGGACGCCCGCACGCTGCTCGGCGCGCAGCCGGAGTCGGTCGCCGACATGATGGGCGACCTGCCGGCCGACCTCTACGACTACGACTGGGACGGCTGCCACGACGAGCTCTTCGGGGTCTTCGGGCCGGACGACGGCGATCCGGAGCTGAGCACCGAGCAGCGCACCGAACTGCTGCTCGCGGCGACCCACCCGGAGGGCTGGTTCCTGGTGTACGAGGACGCCGAGGAGCGGGATCCGCAGCGTGGCTACCGGCGCTGACGGCGCGGGTCGGGGCGGCCCGGCCGGGTGGGGCGGGGGGCGCGGCGGCCGGTTAGGCTGCGGGCATGTCCGATTTGTCAGACATTCCTGACGGGCCCGCCCCCGGCGCGGGCCTCGCCGACGCCGGTGCGGCCGCCGCGCTGGGTACCGCCGTCTCCGGCGCCCGCGCCACCGGAGCCGCCGCCGGAGCCGGTGCCCACGACGCCGCCGGAGCCGCCGATGCCGGGGCCCACGACGCCGCCGGTGCCGACGACCGCGTGCTGGAGCGGCTCACGCTGGGCCTGGAGGGCGTCGAGGCCGCCCAGCGCGGGCGGCGGGCGCAGGCCCGGGAGAGCTTCGAGCGGCTCTGGCACGAGCTCGGTGAACGCGGCGACGTCTTCCACCGCTGCGTGCTCGCCCACTACCTGGCCGATCTGCAGGACGATCCGCACGCCGAGCTGGAGTGGGACCGCCGGGCCCTGGCCGCCGCCGACTCGCTGACCGCCGAGCGCGCGCAGACCTACGCGGCCGCCCTCCAGGTCCGGGCGTTCTACCCGGCCCTGCACCTCAACCTGGCCTCCGACCACCTCAAGCTCGGCGAGCCCGAGCCGGCGCGCGAGCAGCTGGAGCGCGCCGTGCGGAGCCTCGACGCGCTGCCGCAGGACGCGTACAGCGCGGGTATCCGGACCGCCGTCGAGGAGTTGCGGCAGCGCCTGCGCTGACCGGCCCGCCGGCCCCCGGTGGGAGCCCCGGGCCCGGCGGTGCGTCCCGGCCGACCTGGCGTGATCACCGCCGCGTGCGGGCTGGCATGCTGGACGGGTGACTTCTCCGTTCGACGCCCCCGTCCCCGCCCCTGCTCCCGAGGACCGCGACGCCCGGCCGCAGTACGTGCTGCCGCTGGTCGTCCGGCTGGAGCGGGCCACCCCGCCCGGGCGGACCGACGCGCTGGAGACCTCGGCGCGGGCCGTGCTCACCCTGCTCTCCGACCCCCGGGTCACCGCGCCGGACGGCGAGTGGGCCGAGCGGGTCGAGGCCTGGGAGGACGCCCGGATCCGCAAGGTCGTCCGGCGCGCCCGGGGCGGCGAGTGGCGCCGGGCGGGCGAGCTGCCGGGCATCACGGTGGCCGGCCGGGAGGCGGAGGTGCGGGTGTTCCCGCCGGTCCCGCTCGATGGCTGGCCCAAGGAGCTCGCCAAGCTCCAGGTCTCCGGCACCGATCTGGAGGAGAGCGGTCCGGTCGCCGAGTCCGGGGCGGGCCTGCCGGTGCTCTGGCTCAACCCGGAGCTGGAGATGAGCGCCGGCAAGACGATGGCCCAGACCGGCCACGCCGCCCAGCTCGCCTGGTGGCGGCTGGACGACGCGCAGCGCAAGGAGTGGGCGGAGTCCGGCTTCGCGCTGGCGGTCCGGACGGCCACCCCGCAGGCCTGGGCGGAGCTGGTGGCGAGCGGTCTGCCGCTGGTCCAGGACGCGGGGTTCACCGAGATCGCCCCGGGGAGCTGCACGGTGGTCGCGGAGCACCCGGCGCTGCGGCGCGGCTGACCGGGGCCGGTGGGCGGGCCGGGCGACCGCCGCCGGTCACCCGGCGCGGACCGCGTACCGGCGCACCGAGCGCAGACCGGCGCAGGCCGCCGCGGCCGCCCAGAGGGCCATGATCAGCAGACCGGTCCAGTGGCCGTAGTGCACCGTCGGGTCCGCCTGGGTGCGCATCGCGTGGAAGCCGGCCCGGTCGGGCAGGAACTGCGCCGCCTCGCGCACCCCGGGGATCGCCGTCAGCACGGTGGTGCCGAGGAAGAGCATCGGGGTGAGCAGGCCGAGCGCGGCGCTGAGGTTGCGCAGGACGGCGGTCAGCCCGAGGCAGAGCACGATCAGCAGCGGGTGGTAGAGCACCCCAGCGAGGAAGCTGCGCCGGGTACCGGGAACGGTGAGGTCCACCCCCACGGTCGCGGCGGTGGCCAGGAACGAGCCGGCCGTGGAGACCAGCCCCAGCAGCAGCCCGAGCCCGGCGCCGAGGGCCAGCTTCGCGCCGTAGAGGCGCCCGCGCCGGGGGACGGCGGTGAGCGAGGCGGCGATCATGCGGGTGTTGAACTCCTGGCCGATCAGCAGGACGCCTACGCAGGCCACCGCGACATGGCCGAACTGCAGGCCGTAGTAGATCCCGATGGACGGGTCCTCGCCGGGGCTGTGGTCCACCTGCCCGTACGCGGCGTTGACGGCGGCGGTGATGCCGACGGTCAGCGCGAGGGCGACGAGCGGAGTGCTCCACTGCGAGCGGAGGGTGGTGAACTTGAGCCGCTCCGAGCGGAGCACGGCGGCGGTGGTCATCGCGGGGGTGTCCTTTCCGGCAGGTCCGGTCGTGGGGAGTGGCGGTCAGGCGTCGGCCCGGCGCAGCGCGCGCAGGCCGCCGTACGCGGCCGCGGCCGCCCAGAGGGCCATGATCAGCAGGCCGGCCCAGTGCCCGTAGACGACCTGCGGATCGTCGGCGTAGTGCAGCGCGTACTGGCCGGCCCGGTCGGGCAGGAACTGCACCACGCGGCGGACCCCCGGCACGCCGGCCAGCAGCGGGGAGAGCAGGAAGACCGTCGGTACCAGCAGGCCCATCGCGGCGGTGAGGTTGCGCAGCACGGCGGTCAGGCCGACGCAGGTCACCACCAGCAGCACCGGGTACAGCACCCCGACGGTGGCGCTGCGGAGCAGGGCGGGGCCGTCCCAGGCACCGGTGGCGTAGGCGGCGTAGCCCGCGAAGGAGCCGGCCGTCCCGAGCAGGCCGACGACGAGGGCCACCAGCGCGCCCAGGGTGATCTTCCCGGCGTAGAACCGCCCGCGCCGGGGGACGGCGGTGAGCGAGACGCCGATCATGCGGGTGTTGAACTCCTGCCCGACCAGCAGGACGCCGAAGCAGGTCAGGGCGGCCTGGCCGAAGTTGAGGCCGTAGTGGATCCCGATGCCGGGGTCGTCGATCAGGCTGGCGTCCTCGTCGCCGAGCGCCGCGGCGGTGGCGGTGCCGAGCCCGGCCGTCAGCAGGACCGCCAGGAGCGGCGTCAGCCAGAGCGAGCGCAGGGTGACGAGCTTGATCCACTCGGACCGCAGGACCTGCCCGAAGCCCGTCGGGGCGGACCCCGGGGCCGGCGCCCTGCCGGTGCGGACGGGCGTGCCGGTGGCGCTCATGCCGCCACCGCCCGGTACTCGACACTGTCGGCGGTCATCCGCATGAAGGCCTCCTCCAGCGAGTCCTGTTGGACGGCGATCTCGTACAGCACCACGCCGTTGGCCGCCGCCAGTGCGGCGATCCGTTCCGGCTCGGCGCCGGTGACCTCCCAGGCGCCGCCGTCCACCGCCTCGGCGGCCAGGTCGGAGCCGGCCAGCAGGGCGGCCAGCTTCACCGGGTCCACCGCGCGGACCCGGACCCGGGTGCGGCCGTGGCGGTCGAGGAAGTCGGAGGTGGCGGCGTCCGCCAGCAGCCGGCCCCGGCCGATCACCACCAGGTGGTCGGCGGTGAGCGCCATCTCGGTCATCAGGTGCGAGGAGACCAGCACCGACCGTCCCTCGGCGGCGAGTTCGCGCAGCAGGGTGCGGATCCACCGGATGCCCTCCGGGTCGAGGCCGTTGACCGGCTCGTCGAGCATCAGCACCGGCGGATCGCCGAGGAGCGCGGCGGCCACGCCGAGGCGCTGGCGCATGCCGAGCGAGAAGCCGCGGATCCGGCGGCCGGCCGCGTCGGCGAGACCGACCTGGCCGAGCACCTCGGCCACCCGGCGCTCCGGCAGGCCGCCCGCGGCGGCCAGCCAGCGCAGGTGGCCGCGGGCGGTGCGGCCGCCGTGCAGGGCGTGGGCGTCCAGCAGCGCGCCGACCTGCCGCAGCGGGTCGGCCAGTTCGGCGTAGGGGCGGCCGCCGACCAGCGCGCGGCCGGCGGTCGGCCGGTCCAGGCCGAGGACCAGTCGCATGGTGGTGGTCTTGCCCGCGCCGTTCGGCCCGAGGAAGCCCGTCACCACACCGGGCCGGACCTCGAAGTCGAGGTCGTCGACCACGCGTGTGCCGTCGTACTCCTTGGTGAGGCCCTGAACCTGGATCACGGCTGCCCTCCCTCTCTGTCGATGGCCCTATTCGACCGGAGCGGAGGCTGCGGCGGATCCCGCCGGGGAGGGGACCGGCCTCCCTCCCGGGAGGGAGGCCGTCCGTGCCCCTGGCCTGGCAGGATGGCCGGATGCCCAGGATCCTCGCGCCGCTGCTGAGCGCCGCCACCTACGCGCGGTGGCTCCATCTGCTGATCGGTCTGATCTTCGCCGGCGTCGTCCTGCTGGTCTTCCCGGGGACGGAGGGGCGCAGCCTCGGCGGGCTGCTCGCGCTGGCCGTCCCGCTGGACGTCGCGCTGCTCGTGGCGGCCGCCCTGGTACCCGCGATGCGCCGGGCGGAGGGTGTCCAGGCCCGGTTGCTGCTGATGCCCGCGCGGGAGCAGGACATCGCGGCCGAGCCGGCCCGCGGCTTCGCCGACCGGCGCCGTACGGCGGCCTGGCTGATCGGGCGGGTGGCCCTCGGGACGGCCGTCGGCTTCCCGTCCGTCCTGGTGCCGGCCGCCGCCGTCGGGCTGCTCGTCCGGCCGGAGCCGGACCTCTTCGGCCTCCGGCTCCCGGCGCGCGAGGGGTTCACCTGGTACCCGCTGCTGGCACCGGTGCTGATGTTCGCCCTCGGCTGGCTGGTGGTCTGGGCGGGCCGTCTCCAACTCGCCATGGCGGTGCGGTTGCTGGGGCCGTCCCCGGCCGAGCGGCTGGCCGCCGCCGAGCTGCGGGCCGAACGCCTGCTGGAGCGCAACCGGCTGGCCCGGGAGCTGCACGACTCCATCGGCCACGCGCTGACGGTGACGGTCATCCAGGCGGGCGCGGCGCGGGAGGTGGGCGACCCGGCGTTCGTCGCCAAGGCGCTCGAAGTCATCGAGGAGACCGGCCGGCAGGCGATGGAGGACCTGGAACGCACGCTCGTCCTGCTCCGCGAGACCCGCGACACCGCCGGTACGGGCGGGGCCTTCGAGGGCGCGGACGGCGCCGACGGCCCGGCCACCGAGCGGCCCGGCATCGGGCAGCTGCCCGCCCTCTTCGACACCGCGCGCGCGGCCGGCAGCCCGGTCGAGGCGTGGATCGGCGTACCGGCGGCGAAACTGCCCGGGGTGCTCTCCCGGGAGGGTTACCGGATCGTCCAGGAGGGTGTCACCAACGCCCTCAAGTACGCGCCGGGTGAGCCGATCACCGTCCGGATCACGGTGCGGGAGGGGCAGTTGGAGCTGCGCTGCACCAACGCGCTGGCGTCGTCCGCCGTCCGCGCGACACCACACCGGGGCGGCAAGGGACTTCGCGGCATCCGCGAACGGGCCACCCTGCTCGGCGGCGAGGCCGCGGCGGGGCCGGAGGCCGGGCAGTGGGTGCTGGCCGTGCGGATGCCCCTACGCTTGGGCGCGTGATGATCGACATTCTGCTGGCCGACGACGAGGAGCTGGTCCGGGCCGGGCTGCGGGCCGTCCTGGAGGCGCAGGGCGACCTGCGGGTGGTCGGCGAGGCCGCCGACGGCGCCGAGGCGGTCGCGATGGCGCGCGAACTGCGCCCGCACGTGGTGCTGATGGACGTCCGGATGCCCCGGCTGGACGGTCTCGCGGCGACCCGCGCGCTCGTCGGGGCCGTGCCGCCCGGCGGGCAGCCGCCGAAGATCCTGGTCGTCACCACCTTCGAGAACGACGACTACGTCTACCAGGCCCTGCGCGCCGGGGCCGACGGCTTCCTGCTGAAGCGCTCCCGCCCGGCGGAGATCGCCCACGCCGTCCGGCTGGTCGCGGCGGGTGAGTCGCTGCTCTTCCCGACCGCGATCCGCCGTCTGGCCGCCGGCCAGGGCAACCGGGCGGCCCGGGACACGATGGCCCGCGCCGCGCTGACCGAGCGCGAGGCCGAGGTGCTGCGCCTGGTGGCCCGGGGGCTGACCAACGGTGAGATCGCCGAGCAGCTCTTCCTCGGCGTGCAGACGGTGAAGACGCACGTCAGCAGCGTGCTGGCGAAGCTCGGGGCGCGGGACCGCACCCAGGCGGTGATCGCCGCGTACGAGTCCGGGTTCGTGGAGCCCTCGGAGTAGCCGGGCGCCGGCCGGCGGCTCCGGGCGGCGGCCCGCTCAGGCCGGGTAGGCGTGGGTCTGGACGGCCTTGACCGAGGCCCAGACGGACGTGCCGGTCGCCAGGTCGAGTTCGGCCGCGGCGGCGGGGGTGAGGTCGGCCGCCATCGGGAGGGCGCCGGCCAGGTCGGCGCGGATCTGGTCGCCGTGCAGGTCCAGCCCCGCGATCTCCAGCTTCCAGACGTTGCGCGCACTGCCGTGCGGCCGCTCCCGGTGCAGCGTCACGGCGGCCGGCGGGAAGGCCACGAAGGCCGGGCCGGTCAGCTCCTCGGAGGTGGCCAGCTCGGTGCCGTCGACCAGCGTGACCCGGCGGCCGTCCGCGAGGCCCTGGTACAGGTTGAGACCGACCAGGCGGGCGATGTAGTCGGTGCGTGGCCGCCGGGCGATCTCGGCGGGGCTCCCGGACTGCACCTCGCGGCCGTCCTCGATCACCACCAGCCGGTCGGCCAGCACCATGGCGTCCAGCGGATCGTGCGTCACCAGCACCGCCACCGCCTCGAACTCGGCCAGGTGGCGCCGCAGTTGCGAGCGGACGTCGAGCCGGGTGCGGGCGTCCAGGGCGGCCAGCGGCTCGTCGAGCAGCAGCAGCCGGGGCCGGACGGCCAGCGCCCGGGCGAGCGCGACCCGCTGGGCCTGGCCGCCGGAGAGCCGGCCGGGGCGGGTGCGCGCGTGCTCGGCCAGGCCCATCCGCTCCAGCCAGCCGGCCGCCTCGGCCCGGGCCGCGCGCTTGGGCCGGCCCTGGCAGCGCGGGCCGAACGCCACGTTGTCGAGTGCGCTGAGGTGCGGGAAGAGCAGGTAGTCCTGGAACACCACGCCGACCGGCCGTTCCTCGGCGGGGGTGTGCAGCCGCTCGGCCGGGTCCTCCAGCACCCGGCCGTCCAGCCGCAGATGGCCCGCGGTGAGCGGGAGCAGCCCGGCGAGGGCCCGCAGCGCGGTGGACTTGCCGGCGCCGTTCGGCCCGAGCAGGGCGACCACCTCGCCGGGGGCGGCGGTGAGCGCGAGGTCGAGGCTGAAGGCGGCGCGGTCCACCCGCAGCCGGGCGTCGAGGGCGTGCTTCGCGGCGGTCATCGTGGCAGTGTCCCGGGGGAGGTGCGGGGCGGCGGGGCGCCCACGGCGGTGGCGGGCAGGGCGCGGGTGGGCAGGGAGTGGGCGGAGGGCTCGGCGCGGCCGCCGGCCGGGGTGCCGGTCACGGGGTGGACAGCCAGCGGTCGCGCAGGCCCGCCAGGACGGCGATGGAGACCACCAGCAGGACGAGCGAGAGCGCGATCGCCGCCTCCGGATCCGACTCCATGGCCAGGTAGACGGCGAGCGGCATGGTCTGCGTCCGGCCCGGGAAGTTGCCGGCGAAGGTGATCGTCGCGCCGAACTCGCCGAGCGCCCGGGCCCAGGCCAGCACCGCGCCGGCCCCGATGCCGGGGGCGATCAGTGGCAGGGTGACCCGGCGGAAGGCGGTCAGCCGGGAGGCACCCAGGGTGGCGGCCGCCTCCTCGTAACGCGGGTCGGCGGCCCGCAGCGCGCCCTCGACGCTGATCACCAGGAAGGGCATCGCGACGAACGCCTCGGCGATCACCACACCGGTGGTGGTGAACGGCAGGGTGATCCCGAAGGCGGAGTCCAGCCAGGAGCCGACGATGCCGCGCCGCCCGAGCACCAGCAGCAGCGCCACCCCGCCGACCACCGGCGGCAGCACCAGCGGCAGCGTGACCAGCGCACGGACCAGCCGGCGGGCGGGCAGTTCGGTCCGCGCCAGCACCCAGGCCAGCGGCACCCCGAGGACCAGCGACACCCCGGTGGCCGCCGTCGCGCAGAACAGCGAGAGCCGCAGCGCGTCCCACACCTCGGTACTGGTGAGCTGTTCCGGCAGCGTGCTCCAGGGGGCCCGGACCAGCAGGCCGACCAGCGGCAGGGTCAGGAACGCCAGCCCGAGCAGGGCCGGGAGCAGCAGCGCGACCGGGACGCGCCGCCCGCGCCGCCGCCGGTGCGCCGTGCCCGCTCGCGGGGGCTCGGCGCCGGAGGCGGCGCGGACGCCGGAGCCGGCGGTGGTGCGGCGGCTCATGGTGCCTGGAAGCCCGCCGCGGTGAGCACCTGCTGGGCCTCGGGCGACTGGATGTAGGCCACGAAGGCGGCGGCGCCGTCCTTGTTCGGCGCCTTGGCGAGGGCGGCGATCGGGTAGTCGTTCACGGCCTTGGCGGCCTCGGGGAAGTCCACGCCGTCGATCTTCGCAGCATCGGCCTTCACATCGGTCCGGTAGACCAGCGAGGCGTCGACCTCGCCCAGCTCGACCTTGGTGAGCGCGCCCTTGACGTCCTGCTCCAGGGTGACCGGGGTCAGGTTGACGTCGGCGGCCTTGAGCGCGGTCAGGGCGGCGGCGCCGCAGGGCACCTCCTTCGCGCAGAGGGCGACCTTGACCCCGGGGGCGGTGAGGTCGTTCAACCCGGCGACGTGCTTGGGGTTGCCCTTCGGCACGGCGATGGTGAGCGTGTTCCTGACGAAGGTCTTCGGCTCACCGGTGGCGCCGCCCGCGTCGGTGACCGTCTTCATGGTCGCGGGGCTGGCGGCGGCGAACACGTCCGCCGGGGCACCGGAGTTGATGCTGGTGGCGAGGCTGGAGCTGCCGCCGAAGTTGAAGGTGACCTTGGCGCCCGGGTTGGCCGCCTCGAACGTCTTGCCGAGGTCGGTGAAGGTCTCCTTCAGCGAGGCGGCGGCGAAGACGGTGATCGGGCCGGACACCCTGGCGGCGCCGGTCGACGCCGGGGTGTCCGCCCCGGCGGCCGGGGCCGCGGTGGACGAGCCGCCGGAGGCCTTGTCGCCGCCGTCGCTGCCGCAGGCGGTGACCCCGAGGCTGAGGGCGAGGGCCGCTGCGGCGGCGACGGCGAGTCTGCGGGAGCGCACGGCACGGATGCTCATCGGTATTCCCCTCCTGGGCGCGCCGGAAGGGGCGCGGGGACGCTGCCGCAGGTGCGGCCATTACGCCGATCATAGTGCCGCAAATGCGAGCGGAAAGTGCCTGTCTCATTGCACAGGCAGGCGCCGCCGGGATTCGTGCCCCAGCTGTGGGAAGGCTCAAACCGGGCGGTCGGCCGGCCCCTCGGCGAGGGGGCCGACGCCGCTGCGCGCCCCTGCCGAGCCCGCCGCCCGGCACCTCCGCGGCGGGCGGGCATCGAGCGGGGGATCCCCGCGCCGGCTGGGAAAACCCGTCGCGCGCGAGCAGCGCGAGGGGCGAGAGTGCTCACCGGGCGTGAGCGCGCCCGGTCAACCCGGCCGGGCAGCGGTCCGCCCGTGCGCACCCGCGCCCGTACGCACCGCCGGCCGACCGGCCGGGCCAAGGGGAGGAGCCCACCCGTGTCCACACTGCGTGTCACCGCCGAACGGCTGACCGTCCTGGCGCACCCGAACGCCGACGCCCTGGAGCTGGCACAGGTCGGGCTCTACCGGGCGGTGGTGGCCAAGGGCGCGTACCGGACCGGCGACTACGCCGTCTACATCCCCGAGCAGGCCGTGCTGCCCGCGCCGCTGATCGAGGAGCTGGGCCTGACCGGGCGGCTGGCCGGGAGCGGCGCCGACCGGGTGAAGGCCGTCCGGCTGCGCGGCGAACTGTCGCAGGGCATCGTCTGCCGGCCCGGTGCGCTGGCCGGCACCGATCTGGCGGCCGCCGCCGAGCGCGGCGAGGACTTCGCCGAACGGCTGGGCGTGGTGAAGTGGCGGCCGCCGATCCCCACGGCGATGAACGGCGAGGTGGTCCGCGCGCCGGACCTGCTGCCGTGGGTGGACATCGAGAACCTCAAGCGCTTCCCCGGGATCTTCGAGCCCGGCGAGCCGGTCGTACTGACCGAGAAGCTGCACGGCAGTTGCTGCCTCGTCACCTACCACGCCGCCGGGGGAGAGGTGCAGGTGGCCTCGAAGGGCATCGGCGCCCAGGGGCTCGCGCTGGCCGAGGACGGGCGGAACCTCTACTGGCGGGCCGTCCGGGCACACGGCATACCGGCGGTGGCCGCCCGGCTGGCGGAGCGGCTCGGCGCCGAGCGGGTGGGCATCTTCGGCGAGGTGTTCGGCGCCGGTGTGCAGGACCTCACGTACGGCGAGTCCGGCCGCACCGAGCTGCCCGGCTACGCGGCGTTCGACGTCTCGGCGGTGGTGGACGGGCAGCTGCGCTGGCTGTCGGCGGCCGAACTGCTCGGCGGTGAGCTGCCGGTGGTGCCCGAGCTGTGGCGCGGCCCGTTCGACCCGGACACCGTGCTGGCGCTGGCCCAGGGGCGCGAGACGGTCTCCGGGCGCGAACTGCACGTGCGCGAGGGCGTGGTGGTCCGTCCGGTGGCCGAGCGGTACAGCCCGGTGGTGGGCGGCCGGGCGATCGCCAAGGTGGTCGGCGACGCCTATCTGACCCGCAAGGGCGGCACCGAGTACGAGTAGGAGGGCTCGCTGGCCGACCGCCGGGCGGGGCGGCGCAGGACCGGTTCATTCGAGCACAGCCTCCCCAGGGTGCGGGCAGCTTTCCATATCTTCGGGTGACTTCTTTCGGGGGCCCGATAGCGTCCCACGCACCCCGGACCGGAAGCGCACGTGCGGACGGCATATGACGGGTGATCGGCCCCTCCGGACCGGTCACCCGCCCGCCGGCCGTGCGGAGTCCGCCCGGTCCAGGGAGCCCGGGGCGCGGCGGGGACCGCCCCGGGCCCCGACCGCTCGACCGGAGGTCCCATGGGCACGACGAGCCACCTCGGCTCCGGCTGGGTGACGCCCGCGCTGTCGTGCGTGGTGGCCTGCGCCCTCGCGGCGCTCGGCCTGCGCCGCACCCTGCGCGGTCTCGCGGCGACCGGCGCCGCCCGGCGGAACCGGCTGCTCACCGCGGCAGCGGCGATCGGCTCCGGCATCTGGACGATGGACGTCGTGGCGATGTCCGGCTTCACCCCCGACGGCGCCGAAGCGTGCCACGGCGTTCCGGCGGCGGTGCTCGGCCTGCCGGTGGCCGTCCTGGTCACCGGTCCGGGGGTGTGCGCCGTCGGGTACGGGCGCCGCCGCGGCCCCGCGCTCCTGGCCGGCGGCGTGATCACCGGCCTCGGGATCGCCGCGGTGCACTACCTCGACCTGGCGGCCCTGCGGACCCGCGGCGGCCTGCGCTTCGACCCGGGCACGGTGGCGCTCTCGGTGCTGGTCGCGGTCGGGGCGGCCACCGGCTCGCTCTGGGCCGTCGTCACCCTCCGCAGCGCGGCGGCCGAGACGGCCGCCTCCCTGGTGATGGGGCTCGCCGTCAGCTGTCTGCACTGCGCGCGGACGGCCGCCGTGCCCGCCCGGGCCGGGCTCGACGGGACCGGCCCGATGGAGTTCGTCCTTCCGCTCGCCGTCGGGACCGGGTCCTTCCTCTTCCTCGCCGCCGCCTTCGCCGCGCTCTCGCCGCCGGCCCCGGACCGCGCCGCCCGCCGGGAGGCGGGCGAGCTGACCATCGAGGAGTTCCCGGCGGCGCCCGCGCGCCCCGGGCCGGGGCGGCACGACCGCGCGGCCTGACGCCGTCCCGGCCGCCGGCCCGCCGGGCGCGACGGGCCGTCCGGAACGGTTCGGGGGCGCCACCCGCGGACGGGTGGCGCCCCCGCGCCGGTGCGCGGAACGGGTCAGCCGCGGGTCTGGAACGCGATCCTGGTCCAGCTGGAGCCCGGGCAGTTGCCCCAGACCGCCCACGGCTGCGTCCGGGCGCCGATCCAGAGCCCGGTGGTGGAAGTGCCGTTGGCGCAGTAGGTGATGGTGCGCAGCTCGCCCGAGTAGATCCGGCAGTTGCCCTCCCAGCGCCAGCCGTAGTCGGCGGTGATGGTGCAGCGGTAGGAGGCGGTGACGGCCTCGGCGGACGCGCCCGGACCGGCGGAGATGGACTGGTCGCCGGCGGCCGGCGCGGCGGCCGCCGGCAGGGTGGTGGCGCCGACCGCGCCGAGGGCGGCCGCGGCCACCATCCCGAACTTGGCGATGTTCCTGGCGATACAACCTGACATGGGTGCTCTCTCCTCGCTCGTGGTGCCTGCCCCGGACGGGCGTCGGGAGCCGGAAGTCCCCGGCTGCGCCCGGACGATGACGCATTGCACACGAATGACTGCGGAGCGTGAGACGACAATCTATGATGTGACCTGTGTCACAGGCTGGTTGTCGGCCGGGCCGTCAACCGTGCCTCCGGGGTGCCGATGTCCGAGGGGGCGGCATGGAGTCCAGTGGTGGGTGCCGGGGCGGGCGGGAGCCGGATCCCGGACCCGCCTCCGACGCGGCCGAGTTCAACCGGGTGTTCATGGATCTGCTGCCCCGGCTCCACCGCGCGGCCGTTGGGCTCACCGGCAGCCGGGCCGCCGCCGACGACGTCGTCCACGACGCGTATCTGCGGATCGCCCGCGGCCCCGACCGGTTCCTCGGCCATCCGCAGCCCTACGCCTACGCGTTCACCACGATGGCGAACCTCGTCCGGGACCAGTGGCGGCGCGAACGCCGCCGGGTGCTGCCGCCCGAGTGGGCGGCCGACGAGCAGGCCTGCGCCGATCCGCTCGGCGGCGGGCTGGGGGAGCTGCTGGCGCGCTGGGAGGTGCTCCGGCTGCTGGGCCGGCTGACCGCCAAGCAGGCCCGGGTGGTGCAGCTGGTCGACCTCGACGGGTACAGCGTCGACGAGGCCGCCGCGCTGCTCGGCCTGCACCGCTCCACGTTGGCGGTCACCCGGCGCCGGGCGCTGGCCCGGCTCCGGGCGGTCCTCGAAGGCGAACGCGAGCACGGACGCGGTGACGAGGGAGGCCGGGGGTGCGAGGGGCAGTGTGCCGGCGGGCTCCCCGGCCGCAACCCGGTCGAACGCGCGGGAGACCGCGACCGCGACCGTGCCCGCCGCTGCGACCCGGTCCGGGGCCGCTCCGGCCCCGAGGCGCGGCCGTGCGCCCAGCGGTGGCGGCGGGGAGGGGCCGCCGACGCACCGAACTGACGGCAAGTCAGCTGATGCGGGTCCCCGGCCCGTACGCTGCCCATCGTGATCGCGTACGAGGAACACCGGATCCGCACCCTGGCCGAGGACGGCCGCTGGTCCGAGCTGCTCGGCCACTACCGGCGCGCCCGGGCCCTCGCGGCGGCGCGCGACGGCGAGCAGCGGGCGGCGGCGGAGACCGCGTCGCTCGGCCACCTGATCGCCTACGCCGCGCCGCCCGAGCTGGCCGTCCGCCTGTTCGACCGCGATGGCGGCCCGGGCAGCGCCGCCGGAACGGCGGACCACGACGCCGGTCCGCTCTGGGAGGTACTGGCGACCCGGCACTCCTGGCTGCGGCTGGCCCCGCTGCTCGGTCCGGCCCCGGTGCGCCGGCTGGTCGCGCACACCCGGGTGCTGATCGGCGAGGACCTCTCGTACGGGGCCGAGCCCGATCCGGAGGGCGTCCCGCTGCAACTGGAGCCCTGGGAGACGGCCGGCTGGGGCGAGGGCGTGCGGGTCCGGGACTACCTGCCGGCCGGCGGTTCGCGCAGCGCCCTGCTGACGCTGCCCGCCACCCGGGAGGGGCTCGGCCCCGTCCTGCTGCCCGAGCCCGGTACCCGGCTGCGCGGGCAGCGGGCCACCCGGGGGCTGGCCGCGCTGGCGGACTGGGTGGAGGTGGTCTGCGCCCGCGGGCCGGCCCCGCAGGCCGCCGCCCTGGTGGCGCCGGGGCGGCGGGTCACCGGGGGGTACCTGCCGTTCGCGCTGGCCTACCCGGTGCTGCTGCTGGCCGGTGTGGTGGACCGGGCGCACGGCTCGGCACAGGGCCGGCTGGCGCTGTGGCGGGCGCTCGGCGCGATGGCCGGCGCGGGCGGCCCGAACCGCGCCGAGGTGAACGCCCTGGTGGCCCGGATGCGCTGCTTCACCTGGTGCGAACCGGAGGACGGGCTGCGCCATCTGCACATCGCGGTGGAGGATCCGGCGAGCGGTCTGAGCTGGGCGGTCAGCGGATCCGACGATTTCTGACCTCGCCCGGCGGCGTTCACCCGGTCGCCGGGCGGCGACCGGGTGCGGACGGGCGGATCCCCGGCCCGGCGCCGCTCGGGGGGTTGGGCGGGGTGCCGGGCCGGGGGGCTCGGTGGCGGTGGCTCAGGCCGCCGGGGCGGCGCTCTGCGCGGGGACCGGGTCCGGCCGCACCTCGGGGGTGGCGGGCGCGTCGGGCGCGCCGTGGGTGTCCACCAGCGTCCGCTCGTCGAACGGGATCGTGCCCGCCAGCACCTGCCGGGCCCGCTCGCGGTCGAACTCGCCCGTCCAGTGCCCGATCAGCACGGTGGCCACGGCGTTGCCCGCGAAGTTGGTCAGTGCCCGGGCCTCGGACATGAAGCGGTCGATGCCGACGATCAGGCCGACCCCGTCCACCAGCGCCGGCTTGTGCGACTGCAGTCCGCCCGCGAGGGTGGCCAGCCCGGCGCCGGTGACCCCGGCCGCGCCCTTGCTGGCGATCACCATGAAGACCAGCAGCGACAGCTGCTCGCCGATCGACATCGGCTTGTCCATCGCCTCGGAGATGAAGATCGAGGCCATCGTGAGGTAGATCGCGGTGCCGTCCAGGTTGAAGCTGTAGCCGGTCGGCACGGTGATGCCGACGACCGGGCGGCTGACGCCCAGGTGCTCCATCTTGGCGATCAGGCGGGGCAGCGCGCTCTCCGAGGACGAGGTGGAGAGGATCAGCAGGAACTCGCGGCCGAGGTAGCGCAGCAGGGTGAACACGTTCACCCCGGCGACCAGCCGCAGCAGCGTGCCGAGCACCACGACGACGAAGAGTCCGCAGGTGAGGTAGAAGCCGATCATGATCACGGCGAGGCTCTTCAGGGCGGCCGTGCCGGTCGCGCCGACCACCGCCGCCATCGCCCCGAAGGCGCCGACCGGCGCCACCCACATGATCATCGACATGACCCGGAACACCAGCCGCTGCACGTGCTCGATCCCGCGCAGCACCGGCGCCCCGGCGGTGCCCATCGCCTGGAGGGCGAAGCCGGCCAGCAGGGCGACCAGCAGGGTCTGCAGCACCTTGCCCTCGGTGAGGGCCGAGAACATGGTGGTCGGGATCATCCCGAGCAGGAAGTCGGCGGTGGACTGGGCGCCCCCGGCGGCCGCCTGGGCGTGTCCGGACTTGGCCAGCGCGGCGGTCAGGTGCAGCCCGCCGCCGGGCTCCAGCAGGTTGCCGACCAGCAGGCCGATGGCCAGGGCGACGGTCGACATGGCGAGGAAGTAGCCGAGGGCCAGTCCGCCGACCTTGCCGACCTTCGCCGCCTTGGTCACCGAGCCGATGCCCAGCACGATGGTGCAGAAGATCACCGGGCTGATCATCATCTTGATCAGATTGACGAAGCCGGTGCCGATCGGCTTCAGCTCCACCGCGAACGACGGTGCGGCCAAGCCGACCACCACGCCCGCGACCACCGCCACGATCACCGCGAGGTAGAGGTAGTGGGTGCGGTCCCGGCGTCTGCCTCCCGCCTGTGGCCCTGCTCCAGTGATCGACATCCGCGGCTCCTTCGCCTGCAGTCCTGGCGGCCCCGGGTGGTGGGCCGCTCCGACTATGGGCCGCGCCGTGACGGAGGTCACGTTTACGTTCATAGAGTTCACACCCCGCCCGGGCCCGCGGCGGACCGGGCGGGGCCCGCGGGGGCCGGGCCGGGTTCCGGCGGTGGTGCACACTGTCAGGCATGTCCGCGCGCACCCTCCCCTCGCCGCGCCGGCCGGTGCGCAGCCTGGCCGGACAGCTCTTCGTCGTCCAGGTGGTGATCGTCGCCGCCGTGGTGGCCGGTGGCGCCCTGCTGGCCTACCTGTTCACCGCCGACCGCACGGAGGACGCCGCCCGCCGCCAGGTCACCGCCGTCGCCCGCTCGGTGGCCGACGCCCCGTCGGTGCGGGCGGCCGTCGCCGGGCCGGACCCGACCGCCGTCCTGCAGCCCTACGCCGAGCAGGTGCGGGTGGACACCGGGGTCTCCTTCATCACCGTGATGGACACCGCCGGGGTGCGCTGGACGCACCCGCTGCCCGAGCAGATCGGCAAGACCTTCCTCGGGCACATCGACTGGGCGCTCGCCGGGGAGACCCGCAGCGAGACGTACACCGGCACGCTCGGGCCGTCGGTGCGGGTGGTCACCCCGGTCCTGGACGCGGACCACCGGGTGGTCGCGCTGGTCAGCGCCGGCATCACGGTGCAGTCCATCTCCGCGCAGCTGCGCGGGCCGCTGCTCGCGCTGGTCGGCGTCGCGGTGGCCGCGCTCGCCCTCGGCGGTCTCGGCACCTACCTCGCCAACTCCCGGCTGCGGCGGCACACCCACGGCATGGGGCCGGCCGAGCTCAGCCACCTCTACGAGTACCACCAGGCGACCCTGCACTCGGTGCGGGAGGGGCTGGTGCTGCTCGACCGCAAGCACCGGGTGGTGCTCTGCAACGACGCGGCCCGCGAACTCCTGTCGCTGGCGGGGGAGGTGGAGCGGCGGCCGATCGACGGGCTGGGGCTGCCGGCGGCCCTGGTGGCCGCCGTGCTCGGGCAGGAGCCGGTCCGGGACGAGGTCCATCTCACCGCCGAGCGGGTGCTGGTGCTCAACACCTCCACCATCGGTACCGGCCTCGGCCGGGTCGTCACCCTCCGCGACCACACCGAACTGCAGTCGCTCACCGGCGAGCTGGACTCCGTGAAGAGCTTCACCGAGGCGCTGGGCGCGCAGGCGCACGAGGCCGCCAACCGGCTGCACGCCGTCGTCTCACTGATCGAACTCGGCCGCCACGAACAGGCGGTGGAGTTCGCCACCGCCGAACTCGAACTCGCCCAGCAGCTCACCGACCGCGTCGTCGCGGCCGTCGGCGAGCCGGTCCTGGCCGCCCTGCTGCTCGGCAAGGCGGCCCAGGCGGCCGAGCGGGGCGTGGAGTTGACGCTCACCGAGGACAGCCGGATCGACGACGGTGTGCTGCCGCCCGGGCTCGCCGCCCGCGACCTGATCACCGTCCTCGGCAACCTGCTCGACAACGCGGTGGACGCCGCGATCGCCGGCGCCGCCGGGCACCCGGACCAGCCCGAGGTCACCGTCACCGCCCGGGTCGACGGCGACCACCTGCTGCTGCGGGTCGCCGACACCGGCGCCGGGATCGACCCGGGCGCGGTGGACGACGTGTTCCGGCGCGGCTGGAGCACCAAGCAGGACGGCCACGGGCACGGCCTCGGGCTCGCCCTGGTCGCCCAGACCGCCCGGCGCAACGGCGGCACGGTCGAGGTCGGCCGGGACCGCGGCGCGGTGCTCACCGTCCGGCTGCCGCTCGCCCGCCGGCCCCGGCAGCCCGAGACGGCGGCGTCATGAACAGCCCATCGGACCGGCCCGAGATCTCCGTCCTGGTGGTCGAGGACGACCCGGTGGCCGCCGCCGCCCACACCCTGTACGTCGGGCGCGAGCCCGGCTTCCGCGCCGCCGGGACGGTGCACAGCTGCGCCGACGCGCTGCGCTTCCTGGACCGCGCCCGGGCGGCCGGCCGGCCCGTCGACCTCACCCTGCTCGACCTCTACCTGCCGGACGGCCACGGCCTCCAGCTCTGCGGCACGCTGCGCGCGGCCGGCCACACCACCGACGTCATCGCCGTCACCTCGGCCCGCGACCTCGCGATGGTCCGCCAGGCCGTCTCGGCGGGCGTGGTCCAGTACCTGCTGAAGCCGTTCGGCGCGGCCGCCCTGCACGACCGGCTGGAGCGCTACGCCCGCTACCGCGACACCCTGGGCCGCACCGGCGAGGCCACCGGCCAGGACGAGGTCGACCAGGCGCTCGCCCTACTGCGCACCCCCGAACGCACCGCCCTCCCCAAGGGGTTGAGCGCCCCCACACTGGACACCGTCGCCACCGTGCTGCGGGAGGCCCGCACCGGGATCTCCGCGGCGGCCGCCGGAACCGCCGCCGGCGTCTCCCGGATCACCGCCCGCCGCTACCTGGAACACCTCGTCGACACCGGCCTGGCGGCCCGCGAACCGCAGTACGGCAACGTCGGCCGCCCGGAGCTCTGCTACCGCTGGACGGGCGGCGGCGAGCGGAAGGGCGTCCCACCGGGACGAGCGTGATCCGCCCGTCGCCCTCGCCCGCCGGGGGCCGGCCCCCGATGGCGGCACCTAGCCGGCGGTCCTGACCGCTCGGGCGAGGTACTGGTCGTCGGTGTCGGTGTACCTGTCCAGGTGCCAGCCGGTGGCGGTCAGGAGGGGGCGGAGGTTGGGTTCGGCGCGGAGGTCGTCGGGGGTGAGCGCGCGGCCGTGGCGGGCGGCCAGGGCGGAGCGGCCGACGGGGTGGAAGAGGGCCAGCACGGCGCCGGGGCGGGTGACGCGGGCGAGTTCGCGCAGGGCGCGGTCCTGATCGTCGAGGTGGGAGATCAGCCCGGCGGCGAAGACGGCGTCGAGGGCGGCGTCCGGGAGCGGGAGACGGGCGCAGTCGGCGAGCAGCAGGGCCGCGGTGCCGGGGTGGAGGGCGTCGGCCTCGTGCAGCATCTCGGGGGTGACGTCGACGCCGAGCACCAGGCCGTCGGGGCCGACCGCCGCCCGCAGCGGGGGGAGGGCGCGGCCGGTGCCGCAGCCCGCGTCCAGGACGCGACCGCCCGGGAGCAGGCCGAGGGTGGCGACGGCGGCGTCGTACCGCGGGCCGTCGTCGGGGAACTTGGCGTCCCAGCCGGCCGCGCGGGAGGCGAAGAACGCGCGGGTGCGGGCCAGCTCGGCGGAGTGCTCGGCGTCGCGCCCGGCCGGGTCGGGGGCGCCGGGGGCGGGGGAGGGTGAGGGCGGCATGGGGGCGAGAGTAGCGCGCGGGCCGTAACCGGTGGGCGGTTCACTCGTTGGGGAGTCGGGCTCCGCGTCACCCGCTCGGGTGGTTCTCGCCTCCCGGAGCCCGTGAGGTCAGGTCAGGGAAGTAAAGTTAGGCTTACCTAACTTCTTGGAGTCCGCCTTGACGCTCGCCGCCGTCCCCGCCACCGGGCCCGCTGCCGTCCCCGCCCAGGCCCCGGGCGACGCCATCCTGCGCCGCCAGCGCGTTCGCGAGTCCGCCGCCCGCACCTACGCCCGCTCGTTCCCGATCGTCCCGGTGCGCGCCCACGGCATGACGGTCGAGGGCGCCGACGGCCGCCGTTACCTGGACTGCCTCTCCGGAGCCGGCACGCTCGCCCTCGGTCACAACCACCCGGTGGTGCTGGAGGCGATCCGCCGCACCCTGGACAGCGGCGCGCCCCTGCACCTGCTCGACCTCGCCACCGCCGAGAAGGACGACTTCACCACCGCCCTGTTCGAGAGCCTGCCGCCGGAGTTCGCCCGACAGGCCCGGGTGCACTTCTGCGGGCCCGCGGGGACGGACGCCGTCGAGGCGGCGCTCAAGCTGATGCAGACCGCCACCGGCCGCTCCGGCGCCCTCGCCTTCACCGGCGCCTACCACGGCATGACGGCCGGGGCCCTGGCGCTGACCGGCAACGTCGCCGTCAAGGAGCCCCTGCCGGGCGGCGGCGAGGTGATCCGGCTGCCCTACCCGTACGGCTACCGCTGCCCGTTCGGCGTCGGCGGCGAGGCCGGCACCGAGCTCGCCGCGACCTACGCCGAGCGGCTGCTGGACGACCCCTCGGGCGGGGTGGTCCGGCCCGCCGCGATGATCCTGGAGGCGGTCCAGGGCGAGGGCGGCGTCGTCCCCGCCCCCGACGGCTGGCTGCGCGCGATGCGCCGGATCACCGCCGAGCGCGGCATCCCGCTGATCGTCGACGAGGTGCAGACCGGGGTCGGCCGCACCGGTGCGATGTGGGCGGTCGAGCACAGCGGGATCGTCCCGGACGCCATGGTGCTCTCCAAGGCGATCGGCGGCAGCCTGCCGCTCGCCGTCGTCGTCTACCGCGAGGAGTACGACCGCTGGCGGCCGGGCGCCCACACCGGCACCTTCCGCGGCAACACCCTCGCCATGGCGGCGGGCGCCGCCACTCTGCGGTACGTCGCCGCGAACGGCCTGGCCGCGCGGGCCGAGCTGGTCGGCGCCCGGATGGTCGAGCGGCTGCGGGCGCTGGCCGGTGAGCTGCCGGTGATCGGCGACGTGCGCGGGCGGGGGCTGATGCTGGGCGTCGAACTCGTCGACCCGGCCGCCGAACCGGACGCCTGCGGGGCCCGCCCGGCCGCGCCCGCGCTCGCCGTCAAGGTCCGGGAGGCCTGCCTCGCCCGCGGCCTGATCGTCGAACTCGGCGGCCGGCACGACGCCGTCCTGCGGCTGCTGCCGCCGCTCACCATCACCGACGAGCAGGCCGCCGCCGTGCTCGACCGCCTGGCCGACGCCATCGCGGCGGCCGCGGCGGCCGCGGCGGGCGTACGGTGACGACCCCGGTCGAGCCCGACCGCCCAGACCGGGAGCCCGCCCGCCTCGCCGCGGTGCCCGGAACCGCCCCGGCTCCCGCCCCCGACGCGCTGGCCGGTGGCGCCGGCGGCGCCGCGGCGCTCGCCCCGCTGGTCGCCGAGGTGCTGGCCGCGCTGGCCGCCGGAGCCGCCCGCCGGGCCGGTCCGCTGCCCGCCGGCCGACCCGGGGAGCTCGCCGCGCTGGCCCGCGCGGAGCTGGCCGACGCGCACGGCCCGCAGGCACTCGCCCGGCTCACCGAACTCCTCGCCCACGGCGCCGCCGACCCGGCCGACCCGGCCTGCGCCGCCCACCTGCACTGCCCGCCGCTGGCCGTCGCGGCCGCCGCCGACCTCGCGGTCAGCGCGCTGAACCCCTCGCAGGACTCCTGGGACCAGGCCCCCGCCGCGACGGCCCTGGAGACGGCGCTGATCGCCGAGCTGGCCGCCCTGGTCGGCTACGACCCGGCCGGCGCGGCCGGGGTGCTCACCTCCGGCGGCACCGAGTCCAACCTGATGGGCCTGATGCTGGCCCGCGACCAGAAGCTCGACGGCATCGTCGAACTGGAGGGGATCCCGGCCGGCGTCGAGCCGCGGATCATCGCCTCCCGCGCCGCGCACTTCTCCGTCCAGCGCGCCGCGGCGCTGCTCGGCCTCGGCGAACGCGCCGTCGTCCCCGTCCCCGTCGACCGCGACCAGCGGATGGACCCGGACGCGCTGGCGAGCGCCCTGGCCGGGGCGAGCTGGGCCGGACAGACCCCGATCGCCGTGGTGGCCACCGCCGGCACCACCGACACCGGTGCGATCGACCCGCTGCACGCCGCCGCCGACCTCGCCGCCCGCTACGGCGCCTGGCTGCACGTGGACGCCGCGTACGGGGGCGGCGCGCTGCTCTCGGACCGGCTCGCCCCGCTGCTCGACGGCATCGCCCGCGCCGACTCCGTCTCGCTCGACTGGCACAAGCTCGGCTGGCAGCCCGCCGCCGCCGGCATCTTCCTGGTCCGCCGTGCCGAGACCTATGTCTCGCTCGCCCGCCGGGCCGAGTACCTCAACCCGGCCGACGACGAACAGGCCGGCTACCCGAGCCTGTTGGGCCGCTCGCTGCGCACCACCCGGCGGGCCGACGCCTTCAAGATCGCCGTCACGCTGCGCGCCCTCGGCCGCGCCGGGCTCGGCCGGCTGGTCGACGCCTGCCACCGGTTGGCGCTGGACGCCGCCGAGGCCGTCCGGGCGGAGCCGGCACTGGAGCTGTACGCCGAACCCGTCCTGACCACCGTGTTGTTCCGCTACCTCCCGCCGGGCCGCCCGGGCGCCGGCGCCGCCGACCCGGCCACCGTGGACGCGCTCAACGGCGAGCTGCGCCGGGAGCTGCTGCGCACCGGCCGGGCCGTTGTCGGCCGGACCGAACTCCCGGGCGAGGGCCCCGGGCGGGTCCGGCTGAAGCTGACGCTGCTCAATCCGCACACCACCGCCGCCGAGGTCGGCGTCCTGCTGGGCCGGGTGGTGCGGGCCGGGCGGGACATCGCGGCCGGCTGACCGCCGCGGTCGACCGGTGGGCCCCGCGTCCGGCCGGCTGGTCCCCGCATCCGGCCGAATTGCCGAGGCAAAGACAAAGGCCTTTTCGGGAGCGGATGTTGGAGGAATGCACACTGGCGTGCCATGCTGTCCGGGGGATATTCGGCCGCCCCCGGAAAGCCTCCGTGGACATACCTTCCCGGAGGAGTACAGGCTGATTCCGGCCGCCTGGTGATCAGAATCCGCCAACCCCTCGGCAGGGCTTGCGGAGATCCCGAACGGCGGCGGTAACTTCATGTGGTCGCCGCCCCACCGGGAGCACACGGCTCCCCGGGGCAGGCCGCCTGACCAGGCGCGCGTCATCAGCATGCGGTGCCCCCACCCCCGACTCCGGGTGAACTCCGGCTGCCGTCATGCACTTCTGTGAATTCCCGGTAAAACCGCGTGAACCACCTGAAGCCAGTCCTGTGACCATTCCTGCGAAGCGGAGGCAAGGCATGCGCGAAACCCTCCCGGGTGAACGTGCCACACCCATCGATACGACCGGGTACGAGGCCCTTCCGTTCTCCGACCGCTGCCGCGAGATCTGGCGCCGCGGTGAGCACCTGCTCATCGGTGTCAGTCCCGGGAACAGCTATTTCAGTCACCGCCGAATCGCCGAACTCATCGGGTGGGGGCTGGAGTTCTTCGAGCGGATCGACATCGTCCACGCCGATCTGCATGTCGAGGCACAGTACGAGACCTTCGGCTACACCCCCGAACACGCGCACCGGCGGGCTGCCAAGGAGATCAAGGCCACCGCCCGCCGGATCGCCCGCGGCGTCGAGGAGGCCGGCCACCGCGACGCCGTCCGGGCGCACGCGCTCTCCGATTTCACCGGTCACCCCGTCTACCGGCGGTTGCACCGGGAGGCCCTCGACGCCCTCCGCGCCGACCGGGACTTCGGCGCGGCCGCCGAGGCGATGGCGCGCGGCTTCCTGGCCGCCCGGCTGGACGAGGGGCTGGCGCCGAACGAGCCCCAACTGGCCGCCGGGCTCCGCTACATAGCCGCCGAGCTGCCGTTCTTCCTGGACACTCCGGCACTGCTCGGCGTGCCCTCCTCGGTGAGCTGCTACCACCTCCAACTCCCGCTCACCCCAGTGCTGTTCGGTCGCTCGGAGGGTCTGCGGGCGGCGCCCGGCCAGGGCTACGCGGTGGTCCGCCCGGCCGCGCCGACGGCCGCCGCGGGCGCCGTCGCCGGGACCCGCGCGGCCTGACCGCACCCGACCTGACCGCACCCGACCTGACCCGTGCGGCCCGACCCGGCCGCGCCCCGCACGTACCCGCGCCGCGCCCGCACGTACCCGCGCCGCGCCCGCACGTACCCGTGCCGCGGTCAGCCCGGCCGACCGCCCGCGCGCCCGGGCCCCGACCGGTGCCCGCACACCCGCCCCGCCCTCGTGGGGCCGCCCCCCGTACCCGCTGCCCGATCCCAGGGAGTACCCCCATGACCGACCTCACCTTCCCGCTCTCCCGCCGGGGCGACGTCCTGCCCGAGGAGGCGAACCGGCTGCGCGCCGAGCAGCCCGTCGCCCCGGTCCGCACCATGACCGGCGACCCGGCCTGGCTGGTCAGCAGCTACCCGCTGGCCAAGCAGGTGCTGGAGGACGAGCGCTTCAGCCTCAAGGACACCGCCAACCCCGGCGTCCCCCGCCAGTACGCGCTGACCATCCCGCCCGAGGTGGTCGACAACATGGGCAAGATCAACGGCGCCGGCCTGCGCAACGCCGTCATGAAGACCCTCTCGCCGCGCGCGGACAAGGAGCTGGACGGCTGGCTGCAGGCCGAGGCGCACCGGTTGATCGACGCCCTGGTCGGCCAGGGCGCCCCGGCCGACCTGCGGGACGGCTTCGCCGAGCCCTACTCCGCCGCCCTGCACTGCCGGCTGCTCGGCCTGCCCGTCGAGGACTGGCGGCGGCTGATGGCGGGCATCGACGTCGCCTTCGTCACCAGCCCGGTGCCGTTCGAGGGCTCCGCGCCCAACTGGTACAAGGACCTCGGCTACGTTCGGGAGCGGCTCGCGGCGGAGCCGGCGCCCACCGAGGGCCTGCTGGGCCGGTTCGCCGAACTGCGGCGCTCGCCGGACGCCGCGGACCGGGTCGGCGACGAGCTGCTGGCCACCGTCGCGCTCTCGCTGTTCGGCGCGGGCGCCGTCTCCACCTCCTCGTTCCTGCTGCACGCCGTCATCCACCTGGCCCGGCAGCCCGAGCTGGCCGAGCGGCTGCGCCGGGAGCCCGCGCTGATCGGCCGGGCGGTGGACGAGCTGCTGCGGGTCAACCTGTCGATCGGCGACGCGCTGCCCCGGATCGCGCTGGCGGACGTCCGGGTCGGTGAGGTGCTGGTGAAGGCGGGGGAGCTGGTGCTGGTCCTGGTCGAGGGGGCGAACTACGACCCGGCCGTCTTCCCGGACCCGGAGCGGATCGACTTCGACCGGGTCGACAACCCGCACCTGGCCTTCGGCGCCGGCCGGCACTTCTGCCCCGCCTCGGCACTCGGCCGCACGCACGCCGAGATCGCGATCACGGCGCTGGTCGAGCGCCTGCCGGGCCTGCGGCTGGCCCTGCCGGTCGAGCAGCTGGCGTGGCGGCCCGGTTTCATCAAGCGCCTGCCGGAGCGGCTCCCGGTGCTCTGGTAGCCGGCGCCGGCCGGGCCGGCGGTGCGGCCAGGCGGCCGTGCGGCCCGGAGGCCCGGCCAGCTCCTGGCCCCTACCGGCCGAACAGGACGGCGCGGGCGCGCTCCCAGCAGTCCGGGTCGGCGGCGACCAGCAGGCCCTCCTCGCCGCCCGGGGCCTCCGGCCGGTAGGGCTTGCCGTCGAGCCGGGCGGAGACCCCGCCGGCCTCGGTGACCAGCAGCGAACCGGGCGCGTGGTCCCACGGCAGGGTGCGCCAGTAGAGGATGAAGTCCAGCGCGCCGTCGACGAGGTCCGGGTACTCGATCCCGGCCGCGTTGCGGCCCGGGGTGATCTCGCCGAAGCCGGCCGCGGCGTTCGCCTCCAGCGTCCGGCGCAGCTCCGGCTCCAGGAAGCGGCTCTTCAGCGAGCCGCGCCACTCGGTCGGCGGGCCGGCCGCGAGGGGCCTGGTCAGCCGCTCGCCGTTGCACCAGGCGCCGGAGCCGAGCTCGGCGGTGTAACAGGTGGCGGTGGCCGGCTGCCAGATCCAGGAGGCGACGGTCTGCCCGGACCGGACCAGCGAGGCCATCACGGCGTAGTCGGGGCGGCCGGCGATGAAGTTCGAGGTGCCGTCGACCGGGTCGACCAGCCAGGCGGCGGGCTCCGTGTGCAGGGCCAGCGCGAGCGACGGATCGGCGGACACGGCCTCCTCGCCGACCACCGGGACGGGCAGCAGCTCGCGCAGCCGCCGTTCGATGATCACCTCGGCCTCGCGGTCGGCGATCGTCACGACCTCGCCGGGGGCCTTCTCCATGACCTCGCCGGCTGCCAGCGCGCGGAACCGCGGCTCCACCACCTCGGCGCACGCCTCGGCGAGAATCTCCGCCACCCTGTCCATCAGCACGTTGCGCGCTCCCTTCGCTGGCTACCACTTTCGCACGTCAGTGCGGTGTTGACCTTCGCCAGCCCCCGGAGCGCCCGTCTCGGGCGCCGGGCGCCGGGCCGGGGGACGCGCTCCCGGTCCGCCGCCCGGCCGCCGTCAGCCGTCCTCGCCCAGGTAGTGGAAGCCCGGGCGGGGGTGCATCAGGAATTCGTGGTGCGAGATGTTCCACGCGTAGGCGCCGGCCATCGCGAAGAGCACCCGGTCCGCGGTCCGCAGGCCCCGCGCCGCCGGGGCGGCGTGCGCGAGGACGTCCTTCGGGGTGCAGAGCTGCCCGGCCAGGGTGGCCCGGCCGGTGGTGACGGCCGGGCGCGGCCACGGGTGCGGCCAGGCGTCGACCGGCAGCACGGCGAACGGCTGGTCGTGCCCCCGGGTGGCCGGGGTGCGCAGGTGGTGGGTGCCGCCGCGGACCACCGCGAAGTCCGCGCCGTGGCTCTGCTTCACGTCCAGCACCTCGGTGGCGTACCAGCCGCAGTACGCGGTCAGCGCGCGGCCCGGCTCGATCCGCAGGGTCGGCCCCGGGTGGCGCTCCAGCAGCTTCGCCAGGCCCTCGCCGAAGGCCGTCCAGTCGAAGCGGGCCCGGGGGTCCGCGTAGTCGACTGCCATGCCGCCGCCCACGTTGACCTCCGCCAGCGCGAACCCGTGCCGCCGGGCCGTGCGGGCCGACCACTCGACGATCTGCCCGGCGACGGCGAGCTGCTCCGCCGCCGCCAGCCCGCTCGCCAGGTGGGCGTGCACGCCGCGCAGCCTCAGCCGGGGGAGCAGCGGGCCGAAGGGCCCGAGCGGGTCGGTCAGCAGCCGGGCGCAGGCCTCGGCGCGGTCCGGGTCCAGCCCGAACGGGGTCGGGCGGCCGCCCATCGAGAGCGCCACCGTGTCCAGCGCGCCCGCGCCCACCGGCAGGTTGACCCGCAGCAGGACGTCCACCGCGGCGTCCGGCCGGTCGGTCAGGGCGGCGGCGAGCCGGTACAGCTCCTGCTCGCTCTCGACGTGCCAGCGGTGCACCCCGGCGTCCAGGGCGGCCACGATCTCGGCGGGCGTCTTGCCCGGTCCGCCGAAGGCCAGCGGCGCGTCCGGGACGGCCTGCCGTACGTGGGCCAGCTCGCCGCCGCTGGAGACCTCGTAGCCGTCGACGGCGGCCCGCAGCGCGGCCAGCACGGGCGCCTCCGGGTTGGCCTTGGCGGCGTAGTACAGCTCGACGCGGGCGGGCAGCGCGGCCCGGACGGCGGCGGCGTGCGCACGCAGCGCCGCCAGGTCGTAGACGTACGCGGGCAGCGCCTCCGGGGCGAGCGCGGCGACGTGCCGGCGGACGGCGTCGGTCATCGGTGACTCCAGGTGGGGACGGCGGCGGTCGGGCGGCGGGCGGGCCTGCGCCGCACCCGGTCGGCGGTCGGGGGGCGGGCGGGGCTCACCGGCTGCTCCAGGCCGGCGTGCGGGCGGCCGGCAGGCGCAGCCGCGCGGCCTCCGCCAGGACGGAGCCGGCCAGCGGCGAGGGCAGCCGGACGTAGCCCGCCTCGCGGTCGGGGCGGCGCTCCCAGCGGGTGAGCAGATTCGCCTTGGCGGGCAGCGGCACCCCGGCCAGCAGGGCACGCAGCCGGGGCGGGCGGCCGTGCGCGTCGGCGTACTCCTGCAGGGTGTCCCGGACGGCCTCCCACAGGGCGCCCTCCGCCTCCGGGTGGCGGTCGGCGAGCGCGGCCAGCAGCTCGGCGACGTGGTTGACCAGCAGGCAGTAGACCACCCGGTCCCAGCCGCGCTCGGCGTCGTAGGCCATCGGGCCGGCCACCTCCGGCGGCAGCGCGGCGAGCAGCGCGGCATTGCGGTCGGGGACGAGCTTGGTGCCCTCCAGGTCGCGGAAGAGCACCTGGGCGGGCCGCCCGGCGGCGTCGACGCCGATCAGCACGTTCTGCAGGTGCGGTTCCAGCACCACGCCGTGGTCGAAGTAGGCGGCGAGCACCGGCGGGACGAGCAGCCGCAGGTAGTCCGTCCACCAGGCGAGCGCCTCGCGGGCGTCGGCGTCCCCGCCGAGCAGCCGCGAGATGTGCGCGGAGCTGGTCGGGTGCTCGTCGGCGACGGCGGCGGCCAGCAGCGGGGTGACGCCGGGCCGCAGCACCCCGGCGAAGCCCTCGCGGACGATCAGGCCCAAGCCCTCGTACAGGGCCCGGTCGGGGAGGCCGTCCGCGCCCGGCAGGGCCAGCGTGCGGAAGGCCGGTTCGCGCAGCATCGCGGCGTTCGGGTACCGCTCGGCGAGGTCGCCCAGCGCGGGGGCCAGCAGCCGGGTCAGCGCGACGGCGCCGGTCAGCTCGTACGCCGCGTTCTTGCGCAGGCAGTTGGTGATCCGCACGTTGAGGCTGAACTTCAGGAACGCGCCCGCGCCGTGCAGCGTGCGCACCGAGGCGGTCGCGGCGAAGGGCTCACCGCCGGGCCCGAGGTCCACGACGTCCCCGCGCTCCAGGGCGCCGCGCAGCAGCGGGTGGTCGGCGAGGAGTTCGTACTGCCAGGGGTGGACGGGCAGCAGCCGGTAGCCGACCGGGGCCCGGCCCAGGCCGTCCAGCAGCGCCGTCGCCGAGGCGTCCAGCGAGGACTCCGCGATCAGCTCCCGCCGCACGGCGAGGTGCCGCAGCCGGAACGCGGCGCGCGACTCGGGGGCGTAGGCGCGCCAGTCGCCGCGCTCGGCCGAGCGGGACTTGGGCGCGGGGTGGAAGCGGTGGCCGAACAGCAGGGCCTGCTCGGACTCCAGGTAGCGGTCCGGGCCCGGGGCCGGCCGGTTCTCCAGCCCGGCGCGCACGCCCGCGTGACTGGACGCCAGCTGGTCGAGGAACTCCTCGTTCACCGTGCCGGTGCGCAGCTCCAGCTCGTCCTGGACGTGCCCGGCGAGCTCCCGCCAGGCCAACGGGACCCAGCCCGCGGCCCGTTCCTCCTCGACCGGGCCGGTGAAGCGGTGCGCGCCGAGCAGCGAGGTGCGGCGCAGCGCGACCCGGAGCAGGACGCCCCGGCGGGGCAGGCGCAGCAGCAGCCGACCGTCGGTGACCGCGGTCTGGTGTTCCGGTCCCGAGACCTCCCGCAGCAGGCAGTTGAGCAGGGTGTGGGCGACCGCGTCGTCGGGGGTGGGCAGTTCGTGGTCGGTCAGGTCGTGTGTCATCGGCGACTACTCCAGCGGATGCGGGTCGGGAAGACGAGTGTGGCGGCCGCGGTGGCGGCCAGCAGTGCGGCGGCGGTGCCGACCAGCACGGGGGCGGCGGCGCCGAAGCGGCCGTTGGCCAGCGCGGCGACGGCGCCGGCGGCCACCGCACCGCCCTTGGAGACGAATTCGAGGGTGCCGAACATCCGCCCCGGTGCCCGGCCGCGGGCGGCCTCGGCGGCCAGCACGGAGAGGCAGACCAGGCCGAGGGTGAGCCCGGCCCCGAGCAGCAGCCGGACGGCGACGAACGCCACCAGCGAGTGCGCGGCGGCGTGCCCGGCGAGGCCGAGCGCGACGAAGCCGAAGCCCAGCGCGATGCCGGCGTGCGGGCGGGCGAGGAAGGCGGTGTGCGTACGGGCGGCGAACGCCAGGTAGCACAGGTGCGGCAGGGCGAACAGGATGCCGGTCGTCGTGCCCGAGACCCCGGGCAGCCGCTCCTGCGCCAGGGATATCAGATAGGGGAACGAGATGACGGTGGCGAAGACGAACACGAACTCGAAGGTGTAGAGCAGGCCGATCGGGGCGGGTCGGGCGGCCGCGGCGCTGGGGGCCCGGTCGCTGCCGGTGTCGGTACTGGTGTCGGTGGCCGGGCCGCCGCCGCCCCGGGCGGCCGGGTCGGGCTCCGGCAGGAGCGACAGGAACAGGGCCGCGGTCAGCGGCAGGACGGCCATCAGCAGGTACTGCCGGTGCGGGTCGATCCACGGGGAGAGCGCGCCGACCAGGATCGGCGCGGCGACCAGCGCGGCCCGGGCGCTGCCCTGCATCAGGGTCAGCGCGAGGGAGAGCTTCGAGCCGTCCAGGGCGGCCGCCAGGTAGCCGTTGGTGGCGGCGAAGGTGCCGCCGAGGAAGCCCTGGAGGACGAGCGCGAGCGTGAACGCGGGCAGGCTGTCGGCGGCGCCGGCCAGCAGGAACGAGACGGTGAGGCCGAGTTGGGCGCGGAGCAGCAGCCGTTTGCGGCCGAACCGGTCGGCGAGCCGGCCCCAGAGCGGGGCACCGAGGGCGCTGAACACGGTCGGGACGATGTAGAGCACGCCCGCCCAGCGGCCCTGCGGGTCGCCGAGGGCCGGGAGGATGGCCGTCAGGTAGGGCGGCAGGCCGAGGGCGGCGAAGGAGGCGACGAAGTAGCAGGCGGCCACCGCGTGCACCTGGCGCCGGCCGAGCCCCTCGGGGCGGGTGGCGCTGCCGGGGTGCTGTGGCAGGGTGTCGACGCTCATCGGGTGGCCCCGGCGCCGCCCGCCGGTGCTGCCGCGACGGCGTCCGGGCGGAGGTAGTTGGGCCCGTCGGTGTAGTGCTTGTTGATGTCGGCGGCGCCCGAGCGCTGCTTGGTGAGCAGGGTCCCGGCGGTCACCATCGCCTTGACCGGCAGTCGCTCGGCGTCCAGCAGGGCGGCGCGCAGAGGTGCGCCGGCCGGCCCGATCCGTTCGGTGGCCTCCGCCAGCCGTTTGCGCAGCAGGTCGAGCAGGTCGCCCAGTTCGGCGCGGCCGTGGGCGGCGAGGCCGAACGCCAGGGAGCTGGTGCAGAGGTGGCCGGTGATGGTGGCGAAGAGGTCGGTCAGCGGCCGGTCGCCGTCGCCGAAGATCCGGGCGTCGTCGAACTCCGCCCGGCCCGGGCCGTGTTCGCCCAGCGTGGCGGCGAGCCGGCCGGCGTGGATCCGCGGCCCGTCGTCGTCCTTGTAGAGCAGCCGCAGGCCGCCGTCCTCGTCGAACACCACCGAGGTGTTCTGCTGGTGGGACTCCAGCGCGATGCCGTAGCCGAAGAGCGTGGCCTGCCAGTCGAGCAGCAGGTCCAGCAGGGCGTCGTAGAGGGCGACCGGGTCGCCGCCGTGGAAGCGGTCGGCCAGGTGGTCGATCACCAGGCGTCCGCCGGGGGCGGGAGCCAGCAGGGCGGCCAGCGGGACGGTCACGGCGCGGTCCAGGCCGGCGTCGGCGGGGTAGCGGCGGAGCAGCACGGCGAGCAGTTCGTGGCCGGCGTGGGCCCAGCTCTGCTCGTCGGCGTGCAGGATCCGCTCGGCGAAGCGGGGTTCGCGGGCCAGCACGGCCTCGATCAGCCGCTGCCCGGCGGCGCCGTCGACCAGGGTCCCCGGCTTGATGGTGCGGCGGTTGAGCCGGCCCAGGGTGGCGGTGGCGAGCGGGAGTTTGAGGTGGTGGCCGGGGTCGTCGGCGACGGCCACGGTGCGCATGGAGAGGGTGGGCACGACGGTCAGGTAGGGCCGGTCGGCGAGAACCGCGCGGCCGTCGAGGCCGGCCGCCCGCAGTGCCCCGGCGAGCGGCTCGCCCACCGTGAGCGGGTGCACGGGCAGGGTGGTCCAGGCGTCGTCACCGCCCGCCAGGTCGAGGCCGAGCCAGCTCGGGGTGGGCCACCAGCTGGGCAGCGGCCGGTCGCCGTGCACGGTGAGGGCACCGGCCGGGACGGCGAGCCAGCGCAGTTCGAAGGCCGGGTGGAACTCCGGTGCGTAGGCGCGCAGCTGCGGCTCGGTGAGACCGGAGCGGCCGCGGGCGGTGGGGTAGACCGGGTGGTCGAGGTGGGCGGCCAGGGCGTCGTGCCCCAGGGCGGCGGCGGGGCCGCTCCAGCGGGCCGGGTCCGCGCCGTAGAGGTCGGTGAGGGCGGTGTGCACCTCGGCCCGGGTGCGCTCGTGCAGCTCCATGGTGGCGAGGGTCTGCCGGCACTCCTCGGTGAACGCCGCCCAGCCGGGCCGGTCCGCCGCCTCGGCGAGGCCGGTCAGGGCCGCCAGGACGGCTTCCAGACCGGTCAGCGGGGCGCCGTCCAGCTCCAGCAGCGGGAGCCGGGCCGCGTACTCGCTCTGGAAGCCCTCGGCGACCACCGGCAGGGCGAGGCCGGCCGGGGCCAGCAGCAGCCAGCGGCCGTCCGCGCGGTCCTGCGGGGTGCTGCGGGTCCGCAGCCCGAGCACGTCCTCGCGCAGCAGCGCGGAGAGTACCCGCAGCGCCAACTGCTCGGCGGCGGTGGGGGTGCCGGGCCCGGCGTCGCACGGCGGGGCGGGGCGGGTGGCGGCGCTCACGGGGTGATCTCCCAGCGGTTGGCCGCGACGAAGCGGGCGACGGCGGCGTCCACGGCCTGCTGGTCGGTGCCGACGGCCCAGATCACGCCGAGGTAGTCGCGGTTGGTGTGGTGGAGCTCGTGGCGCTCACCGAGCGGGCGGACCGGCTGGTAGCTGAGCCGGACGCCGTCGCGCTCCTCGTGGTGCGGGCCGGGCGCGGCGGTGAGGGTGCCGGCCCGGTCCGCGCAGACCGCCTCGTTGCGGGCCCGCTTCGCGGTGGCCGCGCAGTGCTCCGTGAGGCCTTCGGGCAGCTCACGGCCGAGGTGCGCGGCGAGGATGTGCTCGAACAGCGGGATGTCGAGGATCTCGGCGAGCATCAGGTCGCACTGGTCGCCGATGGCACGGTAGTTGACCTCGATGATGCGCGCCCGGCCGTCCGGCTGCACGACGAACTCGGTGTGGCAGGCGCCGAGTCCGACGCCGACGGCGTCCAGCTGCGCGAGGATCTGCTCGACCACCGGCCGCGGGTGGTCGGGGACGAACTCCAGCATCTCCTCGATGAAGTGCGGGGGAGCGGAGAGTCTGGTCCGCAGCCCGCCGAGGACGTGCCGCCGCTTCCCGTCGCCGAGCGTCTCCAGGGTGCACAACTGCCCGTCCAGGAACTCCTCGACGACCAGCGCCGCGCCGGGCCGCCGCCGCTGGATCTCGGCGCAGCGCAGCTCCAGCTCCGCGCGGTCGCCGACCAGCGAGACGTCCTCGCTGGCGACGCCCTCGCGCGGTTTCACCACGGCCGGGAAGGGGACGTCGAACTCCCGCAGCGCGGAGGGGTCCTGGCCGGGGTCGAGCTCGAAGGAGCGGACGGCGTCCAGGCCGGCGGCGGTCAGGTGGCGGCGCAGCTCGCCCTTGTTCTTGGCCCGCAGGGCCGCCTTCCAGTCCTTGGCCGGCAGCCCGAAGTACTCGGCGGCCAGGGCGGTCTGGGTCTGCAGGTGGTCGCTGTTGCTGAACACCGCGTCGGGGGCCTCCCGCCGGGAGATCAGCCCGATCACCTCGCGGAAGTCCCGGACGTCGCACTCCACCACCTCCGGCGCGGACGCCAGCGCGGCGTAGGCGTCCCGGTGCGGCTCGGCGTGGTCGGTGAGCACCGTGACGTCGAGCCCGAGCCGTGCGGCGGCCGGGAGGAAGCCCTGGGTGACCGAGTCGGTGGGGTTGAGGGCGAGCAGGTAGAGCCGCATGTCGGGTCTCTCCGTGACGGGGGCGAGGGGCGAGGGGCGAGGGGCGAGGCCTGGGGCCGGGCGGCCGGGCGGGCGGCCACGCGGGGCGCGTGGCGCGGGGCGGGGCGGTGGGCCCCCGCCCCGCGCACCCGGGGCGGGCGGCTACCTGGGCGCGTCGACGCCGGCGGCCTTGGCGATGTCACCGAGCATGGCCTCGGCGGCCTGGACGCCGATGCCGGACATCCAGGTCTCGTCCGGCACGTTGAACACCTTGGCGTTCTTGACGGCGTTCAGGCCCTGCCAGACCGGCGTGCCCTGGACCTCGCTCTGCTTGGTCTTGGTCGGGTCGTCGGCGACGGTGACGAAGACCAGGTCGGCGTCGGCCTGGTTGATCTGCTCGGCGCTCACCTCGATGATGTTCTGGTCCACGTCCTGGGCGGCCGGGCGGCTCAGGCCGACGTCCTTCAGGACCACGCCGCTGTAGGAGGCCTTGGCGTAGAGGCGGGTCGGGCCGGCCACGAAGCGGACCACCGAGGCGGTCGGCTCGGTGCCGCCGTTCTTGGCCTTGATCGCCTCGCCGAGCCTGGCCGCGCGGGCCTCGTAGTCGGTCAGCGCCTTCTTGGCCTCGGCCTCCTTGCCGAGGGCCTGGGCGTAGAGGGCGAGGTTCTCCTTCCAGGGGAAGCCGGTGGTCTCGGCGAGCACGGTCGGCGCGATGGCGTTGAGCTTGTCGTAGACCTTGGCGTGCCGGACCTTCGAGGAGAGGATCAGGTCGGGCTTGAGGGAGGCGATCAGCTCCAGGTTCGGCTCGGCCATCGGGCCGACGTCCTTGGTGTCCTTGATCTTGTCCTTGAGGTAGTTCGGGAAGCCGCCCTCGGTCTTCATGTGCGGGGAGACCGCGCCGACCGGGGTGATGCCCAGCAGGGTGACGTCGTCCAGCTCACCGCTGTCCAGGACCACGACGCGCTTGGGCTGGGCCTTGATCTCCGCGGTGCCGGCGGCGTGCGTGACGCTGCGCGGGAAGCCGGCCGCGGCGGGGGCGGAGGCGGCGTCTCCGGCGGGCTCGGCGCTGTCGCCGCCGTTGCTGCCGCAGGCGGCGAGCAGCGTGGTGGAGAGCGCGGCGGCGAGGAGCGCGGCGGGGACTCTGCGGGCGCGGGCGGAGCGGGTCATGACGGTTCCTTCTCTTCGGTGCGGGGGTGCCGGACGGTGCCGGCGGGGTGCGGCGGGGCGGCGGCGCGGTCCACGGGTGAGCGGGGCCGGCCGCGGAGCGGTCGGGCGGGTCAGCGGGCGGCGGCCCGCCCGGTCCGGGCTCGCGGGACGACCAGCGGGGTGCCGGTCTCCGGGTCGGGCACGACCTGGCACGGCACCTGGAAGACGGCCTCCACCAGGTCGGCGGTCAGCACCTCGGCGGGCGGTCCGGCGGCGGCCAGCCGGCCGTCCTTGAGGACGACCAGGTGGTCCGCGTAGCGGGCGGCCTGCCCGAGGTCGTGCAGCACCATGACGACGGTGCGGCCGGCCTCGGCGTGCAGGTCGGCGACCAGGTCGAGGACGTCCAGCTGGTGCCGGAGGTCCAGGAAGGTGGTGGGCTCGTCGAGCAGCAGCAGGTCGGTGTCCTGGGCGAGCGCGAGCGCGATCCAGGCGCGCTGGCGCTGGCCGCCGGAGAGCCGGTCCACCTGCTGGTCGCGCAGGTCGGTGGTGCCGGTGCGGGCCAGCGCGTCCTCGACGGCGGCCTGGTCGGCCTTGGACCAGGGGGTGAGCAGCCGCTGGTGCGGGAAGCGGCCGAGCCGGACCAGCGCCTCGACGGTGATCGCCTCGGGGGTGACGGGCTGCTGCGGGAGCAGGCCCATCCGCTTGGCGAGCGCCCGGGCGGACATCCGGTGGATGTCCGAGCCGTCCAGGGTGACGGTGCCGGCGGCCGGGCCGAGCAGCCGGACCAGGCCGCGCAGCAGGGTCGACTTGCCGCAGGCGTTCGGGCCCACGATCGCGGTGACGGCGCCGCCGGGCAGCTCCAGGTCGAGGCCGTCGACGATCACCCGGTTGCCGTAGCGCAGGTGCAGGCCGTGGGCGGCGAGGCGGTTGGCCGCCGGGTCGAGGGCCGTGGAGGGGGTCGCCACGTCGGGGGTCATCGGTCGCTCCTCTGGGGAAGCCGGCCCTGGCGGATCATCAGCGCCAGGAGCCAGGGCGCGCCGAGGGTGGCGGTGACGGCACCGACCGGCAGGCCGTGGACGGGGATCACATGGAGCACCAGGAGGTCGGCGGAGAGCAGCAGCACGGCGCCGGCGAGCGCGGTGAGGCCGAGCGTGCCGAGGGTGGGCGGTCCGGCCAGCAGGCGGACCAGGTGCGGGACGGCGAGCGCCACGAAGGCGACCGGTCCGGTGAGCGCGGCGGCCAGCGAGGCCAGCGCGATGGAGAGCAGCAGCAGGACGAGCCGGTCGCGGTTCGGGTTCAGGCCGAGGCCGCCGGCCGAGTCGTCGCCGAGGTCGAGCACGGCGACCCGTCGCTGGCTGAGCACCACGGCGACGACGGTGAGCGCGATGGCGGTGCCGCCGATCCAGACCTCGGTCCAGTCCCGTCCGTAGAGCGAGCCGGTGGTCCACTGCATCGCCGAGGAGGCCAGCTCGGCGGGGAACCGGACGATCATCAGGTTCACCGCCGCGGCCAGGCCCTGCTGGACCGCCAGGCCGACCAGCACCAGCCGGGTGACGGCCATCCGCGACCGCCAGGCGAAGCCGCCGAGCAGCAGGGCGGCGAGCAGCCCGCCGCCGAGCGCGGCGAGCGGGATCAGCTCCTGCGAGGCGCCGGTGGCGAGCATCAGCACCGCGCCGAACGACGCGCCGCCGGTGACGCCGATGGTGTCGGGGGAGGCCAGGGGGTTGCGGAAGAGCCGTTGCAGCATCGAGCCGGCCACCGCGAGCGCGGCGCCCGCGATCAGGGCGGAGACCACCCGGGGTGCCCGGAAATCCTGCACCACCAGCACGTTCCCGGCGTCGCCGAGCCCGACCAGGGCGCGCAGCGCCTCCCAGACCGACATCTCGACCTGGCCGGTGCCGAGCGCGATCCCGGTCAGCAGGACCAGCAGGGCGGCGGCGAGCAGCGACCAGGCGGCGGTGCGGGCCCGGCGCCGGGCCGCCGTGCCGACGGCGGTGGCGGGCACCGCCGGGGTCAGGACGCTCATCGGGCCACCTTCCGGGCCAGCACCGCGAGCAGCGGCGCGCCGAGGAAGGCCGTCACGATGCCGACCTCGATCTCGGACGGCCGGGCCACCAGCCGGCCCAGCACGTCGGCCGCGAGCAGCAGCAGCGGACCGGTGATCAGGCAGCCCGGCAGCAGCCAGCGGTGGTCGTTTCCGAGCAGCGGCCGGACCAGGTGCGGCGCCGCCAGCCCGACGAAGGCGATCGGTCCGGCGACGGCGACGGCGCTGCCGGCCAGCAGGACGACGGTCAGACCGCCGAGCACCCGGATCCGGGCCACCGGCACGCCGAGCGCCTGGGCGCTCTCGTCGCCGAGGGCGAGCGCGTTGAGCGAGGGGGCCACGGCGAACGCGCCGACCAGCCCGAGCGCCAGGAACGGCAGCAGGGGCGTCAGGGTGTCCAGATGGCGCCCGGCGATGGAGCCGGCCAGCCAGAACCGCGCCTCGTCCAGCGTGCGGTGACTGGCCAGCATCAGTGCCGAGGTCCAGGAGGTGAGCACCACGGTGAGCACGGTGCCGCCGAGGGCCAGCCGGACGGGGTCGAGGTCGCCGCCCCGGCGGGACATCGCGTAGGCGGCCACCGCGGCGACGGCCGCGCCGGCGAAGGCGAACCAGAGGTACTCGACCGGCCGGGTGAGGCCGAGGGCGTAGATCGCGGCGACCACGGCGAAGCCCGCGCCCGCGTTGATCCCCAGCGTGACGGGTGAGGCGAGCGGGTTGCGGGTGACGCCCTGGGCGACCGCGCCGGCGGCGCCGAGCGCCGCCCCGATCGTCAGCCCGATGACCGTCCGGGGGACCCGAAGGCCCGTCACCACGTCGGCGTCGCCGCCGTGCCCGGCGCCGGTCAGAGCGTCGATCACGGTGGAGAGCGGGATGGAGCGGGAGCCGAGAGCGAGGCTCAGCGCGGCGCACAGCACGAGCGCGCAGACGCCGGCGGCCAGCAGGAGCGGCCGCCGTAGCGTCGGATGTCGGGGGACCGCCGGGGCCGTGGCGGCCGGCGGGTCGGTTCTCAGCACAGGGCGAGATCTTAGGTTAGGCAATCCTTATCTCGTCAAGTCCTGGCGACTTGGTACGGACCAGGCCGAGTTTGGCCCCCGTGGCGCGCGTACCGCGTATAAGGTGAGGCTCACCTTAGCCGATCTCGGGGAGTACCGATGATCTTGGGGGCCACACCCGTGCCCGCCGCCCCATGCGCCCCTTGTCCTCTCTACGCGGACTACCGGCGGCTGCTGGACCTCGCCCCGGCCCTGCGGGTCGACGTGCTCGGCGCGGTCGAGGCCGCGCCCACACGTGCTCAGGGCTGGTACTCCGCCGTCGAGCTGGCGGCGGATCCGACCGCGCTGGCCGACGCGCTGGCCGGTGAGGAGGCCCGGATCGCCGCCGAGCACGGCAAGGCCCCGCGCCCCCACGTCACCGCCTCCCGGCTGCTGCACCACTACCTCTGGTCGGTCTGCGTCCTGATCGCCGGCCCCTGGCACCTCGCCCGCCGGGTCCCCGTCATCGACGGCGCGGACCTCTGGATGCACGCCCCCACGGGTGACTTCGCACTCCGTCCACGCGCTCACAGCACGCTGCCGGGCGACGACGAACTGCGCGCCGAACTGCGCGCCTCCGTCGTCACCCACGTCGAGCCGCTGCTCACCGCCTTCTCGGGCGCCACCCGGCGCGGCACCCGCGCCCTGTGGGGCATGGTGACGGACGATCTGGCCTCCGCCGTCTGGTACCTCGGCCGGATGCTCGGCGAGGAGTCCGCCGCCGTCGCGGCCGCCGGAGCGGTGCTGCCCGGCGGCACCCAGCCGCTGCTCGGCGCCGCCGACTTCCGCCTCCTGCGCGGCGAGGACGGGCGCGGCCACCCGACCCGCACCCGGCTCGGCTGCTGCCTCTACTACGCGATCCGGCCGGACTCCGCCTGTATCACCTGCCCCCGGACGCCGGACGAGGAGCGGCTGCGGCGGCTCTGAGGCGGGCGCCCCCGGCCCCCGGGCTGAGGGGATGTCAGGTGCCCGGATAGGCTCGCCCGATGATCGATTCGACGATGCGGGTGCGGGTCGCCCGCCCCTCCCGGGACCTCGCCGCCGCCGAGCGGTTCTACGTCGACGGCCTGGGGCTCGACGTCCTCTGGCGCACCACCGAGCGGGTGTCCGGCGAGCACGACCTGATCATGGTCGGCCCGGCCGGCGGCAGCTGGCACTTCGAGCTCACCCGCGACCCGGAGCACCCGCTGGAGCCGACGCCGACCGTGGACGACCTCTTCGTCGTCTACCTGGGCGCGCCGGTCGACGAGGCCGCCGTGGCCAGGCTGGAGGCCGCCGGCGGCACCCGGGTCGCCGCGCACAACCCGTACTGGGACGAGTACGGCGTGACCGTCGCAGACCCGGACGGGTACCGGCTGGTGCTCTGCAGCCGGACCTGGGGCGCCTGACCCCGCCTGCCGGGTCCGGGCGTCGCCGCCGGAGTGGGAAGTCGGCCCGGCCGACTTCCCACTCCATGAGCGCCGTTGCTCCCGACTCGCCCCGGCCTCGGCGGCCCGGCCGGTCTCCCCGGGCCCCGGCGGCGGTCAGCCGACGGTGACCCGGACGTCCTTGACCGCCAGCACCTTGCAGGAGGCGGCGTTGCCGGGCTCGCGGCAGGAGGCCCGGTCGACGTAGTGCCAGGTGAGCGTGGTGCTGCCGGCGGCGGTCGCGGTCCAGGTCTGGCGGACGGTGTGGCCGCAGCCCGCGGAGTCGGGCGGGCAGCTGCTCAACTTGGCGTCCGCGTCCCGGTGCAGGACGGCGCGGTCGCCCTCGCCGGTCAGCTGCCAGCCGTGCGGCAGCGGGGCGGAGGTCAGGCTGACGCCGACCGAGCGGCCGACGGCCAGGTGGACGTCGGCCGGTTCGAAGGCCGGCTTGCCGCCGGCCACGGCCTCGGCCTCCAGGTCGGCGGGCAGGGCGAGGACGGTGTCCGGCCGCTCGTCCGACGACGGCCCGCCGGAGGACGAACAGCCGGCCACCGGCGCCAGGGCCAGCAGGGCGGCGGCCGCGAGGGCGAGCGGGCGGCGCGGGGATCGGGCGGTCACCGGGCGTCCGCCTCCCGGGCGTTGCGCCGCAGCTCGATCAGCGCCGCGACCTCCGCCAGCCAGCGCGCGAACAGGTGCTCGCGCCCGAGGTCGGCGCCGCTCGCGGCGGCGGCCTGCAGCCACTCGCGGACGACGGTCCGGCCCGGCTCGCCGATGACCGGCTCGGGCAGCGCGAGGGCCGCCGCGAAGCCGCCGGCGCGGACGTGCTGGGCCAGGAAGCCCAGCGGGTACGCGCCGATGCCCGCCGCCTCGGCGCGGTGGGCGGCCGCGATGGCGGCCTCGGTGAACAGGGCCTGGCGCGGGCCACCGGTGAGCAGCAGGCCACGGGTGATGGCGGCGGCGACGTCGAGGTCCGCCAGTTCGGCGTCGGGGCGGACGTTCGTCATTTCGGCAGCTCCAGCGCGGTCGACTTGTTGAGGGGGTGTTCACCGGGGGTCAGTCCGCCGAGCTGGCTGTTGACGAACTGCTCCTCGGTCACCCAGGAGGTGAAGCCCCAGGGGTTGTAGACCTGCAGCTTGTCACCGTCCCGCCCGATGATCATCATCTGGTGACCCGAGTCGTCGTTCCGCACGGTGATCGGGACGGGCAGGCCCTCGTCGACGGACTTCTCGATCCGCGCCAGCGCCGCCCGCCGGTCCTCGTCGCTCTCCAGCTCGACGTGCTCGTAGTCGGCGCCGGTGGCCTTGCCGAGGTCCTTGTCGGCCAGGTAGGTCTGGGCCTTCGGCCCGAGCCCGCTGTCCACCTGCGGGTAGACCTTCTTGTTCCCGTCGACCCGCTGGCCGTCCTTGTACTCGTTGAGGTACGTGTCCTGCAGCCGCTTCTCGAAGTTCTCCGGGGAGTCGGCGCCGGGGGCGTCCGGGGTGCCGCCGGTGGTCAGCTGGAACATCATCAGCGGGTCCAGCTTGGCCTGGGCGATCACGGTGGAGGCCGCCACGCAGTCGCTGACGTTGCGCTGCGAATAGAGGCCGTAGCCGTCGATGTTGACGTTCTGGCCGCCGTAGGTGACGTCGAGGTTGTCCGAGGACTCCCGGCCGGTGTCGCCGGTGCTGGTGGCCGGCACGAGGTGCTTGGCGAGCCAGGCCGGGTCGTCGCCGTGCGGGTGGATCTGGGCGTCGAACCGCTGGATGTCGGACACCGAGTGCCCGGCCGCCAGCGCCTTCCAGAGGTAGGCCGCCTCCTCGGGGGACTTCGCGCCGGACAGCAGCGCGCGGAACGCCGCCTGGTCGGCGCCGGTCATCACACCGAGGGTCTGGTTGGCCCGGTCGAGCTGGTTGGGCGTGAGGATGTAGCCGCCGTCCTCGCCCGCGCCGGGGTTCTTCTCGGTGGCCAGGACCACCGCGGCCAGCGGGTCGATCGAGCCCATCCCGGCGCGCGAGGCGCGCGCCGCGGAGGCCAGCTGGTTCAGCTTGCTGGCGGTGCTGGTGCCGGTGCTCTCCACCCGCCGGGCCGCCGCGAGCCGGGCGTCGACGCCGGCCAGCGCGGTCGCCATCGCGTCCTGGTCGAAGCCGCCCGGGTCCTGGCGGGCCCGCTCCCCGGCGGACCGCAGCTGTTCGCGGCCCTGGGTGTCGGTCTTCTTCGCCCAGTCCAGCTCGCTCGCCCAGGTGTCCAGCAGGACGGCGGCCTGGGCGAGGGTCTGCTGGGAGGTGGTGGTCTCCTCCGACATCGCGTGGATCGCCTGCGTCGCGTGCTCGGCCACCGAGCCGCTCCAGACCGCGGGCAGCTGGTTGGTGGCGATCCCGGAGAGGTCCTGCGAGGCCTGGCCGAAGGAGGCCGCCGCCTGTCCGTAGTCCTTGGCGCGGGCCTGCACGGCGCTCACGTCGCCGACCGGCTCCGGCACGGCCAGCGCCTGGTCGATCCCCTCCAGCAGGTGGAGGTTGGCGAACATGAAGTTCACCTTCTCGATGGTGTGCCGCGCCTTCTCCAGATCCTTGACCTTGCTCACCGGCCGCCGCCCGCCGGCACCAGCGAGGCCGTGATGGCCTTCTCCGCGTTGCGGTAGTTGGCCGTGGTGGTCGACATCTTCTGGGACAGCTCGTCCAGCGCGCGCTGGGTGACGGTGATCTCCTTCGACCAGGCGCTGTCGAAGGAGGACCACGCACTGTCCATGCCGAACTCGCCGAAGGCGGTGGCCGCGTAGCAGACCGAGCCCGCGTAGGCGGTCTTGGCCGCGGCGATGTCCGTCGCCGTCTTGTTCAGTTGGTCCGTGACGCCGCTCAGACCGGCCACGCTGACGCCGTATCCGTCCCCGCCGCCGCCCGGCGCTGCTCCGTCGCTCATGCTTCCCCGTTCCCCCGTCTTCCGGTCCGTCGGTCCACCTGCCACCGGTGCCCGCGCGACGGTACGGCGCGGACACCGGGGAGAGAGCCTAACCTGTGGTGGGGGACAGGGTATTACGCCCGGGAGGGCCGGATCGGCTCCTCGCTTTCTTCACGGCCGGCCCGCAACGGCCGCACATTCGGGGCGTTCTGCGCGGTCTTCACCCCACGGGCCGGGGCCGGCTCGACCGCCGGGTCCAGGGTGTCCGCCTTCACCGGTACCGCTGCCGGCAGTGGTACCGGCAGCGCCGAACGGCGCGGGTAGCGGCGGTCGGTGGCCGTCGCGGCGGTGAGCAGCAGGGCGGCCGCCGCGGCGACGACGGTGATCCGGAACGGCGCTTCGGGTGCGAGGTGGTCGGCCGTCCAGCCGCCGAGGAACGTTCCCGCCGACTGGGCCAGGATGATCGCGCTGACCAGCGCCGCCATCGCCTCGCCGAGCCGCGCCGTCGGCACGGTCCGCTCCACCAGGCCGAACATGGTGATCATCTGAGGTGCGACGGCCATGCCCAGGCACCCGACGGCTCCGGCCAGGGCGAGTACGCCGCCGCCGGAGAAGAGCAGCAGGACGGAGGTGGCGAACAGCAGGACCGTTCCGGCCCGCAACCGGGCCGCCAGCTCCCAACGGGCCGGCAGCGCGGCGGTGGCGATGCCCGCGAAGGCACTGGTGAATCCCATGAAGCCGTAGATCAACCCCGCCGCACCGGGCCGGCCCAGCGCGTCCGTGGTGGCGGTGACCCCGACCTGCACCGAGCCGAAGCAGGCGCCCAGCAGCGCCATCCCGGCGAGCAGCAGCACGTACGGAGGGCTCATCAGGGGCTCGGCGGAGCGCCGCCGGGCGTCCGGTCCGGTACCGGGCGGCGCGGTCGGGTGCAGCGCGAACAGGGTGGCGCCGACGCCGACCAGCGCCGCCGCGGTGAGCAGCCCGGCGGCGGGGGAGACCAGGGTGGCGAGCAGACCGACCAGGGCCGGCCCGGTGGTGAAGCTGACCTCGTCCACGATGCCGTCCAGCGAGAGCATCGAGGACGTCAACTCCGCGTCCCCGCCCGCCAGCCGGACCCAGCGGCTGCGTGACAGCGGCCCGACCAGCGGGACCGAGAGGCCGATCAGCGCGGCCGGCGCGATCTGCGCGGCGAGCGGCAGACCGCCCTCGGACGCGGCCACCAGGGCGAGCACCGCGACCGTGTTGACGAGCGCGGTGACCAGGCCGACGGTGCGCTGCCCGCGCCGGTCCGCGAGCCGGCCGACCAGCGGCCCGCCGACCGCCTGACCGAGGGCCAGCGCCCCGGCCACCACCGAGCCGCGCCAGACGCTGCCGGCGTTCCGGGTGACCAGCAGCAGGGTGCCGATCGGGCACATCGCGTTCGGCAGCCGGCCGAGCAGCGACCAGAGCAGCACCCCACCGCCCGTCAGCTGCGCCGCCGAACGGAACCTCGTGACCACGGACATCGTGCTGCACCCCCACGCGGAGCCGGGGTGGGCGCCCGCCTCCCACCACCGGCCCGAGCCGGTACCGGCGGCCCGCGGGTGAGCTCCGACCGTACGACCTGGATGATCACCCGGGTAACCGTACGATCACCCAGCGCAGTCGAGTCGGAGCGTTCGGTCACCTTGGAGGACCGCCCAAGGGCGGCCGGAGGGTCGCCCGGCGCGGCGCGACCCGCCCGGTTCGGTGCGCCGGGTCCGAGGGCGGTCCGAGGGTGGCCGGACCGTGGTGCGGCCGGACCGGCTCAGCCGACCAGCGCGGCGCGGATCCGGTCCAGGATCTGCCCCGCGCCCGTGTAGCCGATGCCGAGCATCCAGAGGCCGTCGTCCACCTGGTAGACCCGCCCGGGATCCCTGCCCGCGGGAGGGTGCGGCTACGCCTGCGCGCGGGGCGTGCCGGGGTCGCCCCGGCCGTCCGCGTCCCGCCGGTCGTCCGCTCCGCCGTCCTGCCGGTCGTCCGTACCGCCGTCCTCCCGCTGCTCCCGGCGCTGGCGCAGCAGCCCGTCGTACTCGGCGTGCACCCGCCGGTCCATGGCCAGGGCGAACTGGGCGTCCGTGACCGTCCGGGCCAGTGGCCGCACCCGGAGGATCTGCTCGGTGAGGCGGGCCGCCTCACCGGGGGGCAGCGGGGTGTCGGCGGCGAGCGGGCCCAGGAGCTGGTCACGGGCCAGCGCGATGAAGATCTCGGCGATCGCGTCCACGTGCTCCTGGGCGCGGCGGCTGGCCTCCAGCACGACCGCGAGCGGCACGCCTTCGGCGACCAGGGCCGTGGTGGCGTCCATCAGCCGGCGGCTGACGTGGGTGATCCCGTCCTCCTCGACCGAGATGTAGCCCTGGGCGACGGACTCGGCGGTGTTCTCCTCGGTGAGCTGGTCGCCGAAGGCGGTCTTCAGCTCGTCCCAGTCGAGGTGGACGGGCGTCTCGTCCGACCAGGGCGCGATGATCGCGGCCTCCAGGCCGATCAGCTCGGCGACGTCCCGGCCGCTCTCCCCGGCGCCGATTAGCTCGGCGATGCCGCCCAGGGTGTGGCCGCGCTCCAGCAGTTCGGCGATCACGCCGAGCCGGTGCAGATGGGCCTCGCCGTACCAGGCGATCCGGCCCTCCTTGCGCGGCGGCTGGAGCAGCTTGCGCTCGCGGTAGAAACGCAGCGTCCGGGTGGTGATGCCGGCCGCCTCGGCCAGCTCCTCCACCCGGTACTCGCGTCGTCCGTCGCCCGCACCCGCTCTGACCTTGTCCACGGCGCTCAGCATAGGACCGGCGATCGCCGAAGTGACGTGGCCGGGCTTCTTCCCCCCGTCGGCGACAGGGGCTACTCTGCCAATCGTGCCAGTGATTGCTGGCATGGTTATCGCGACGGCATGACGGCACGATGGCAGGACGCACGACGGCACGTCGCGGCAGTGCGCACCTCACGGCCCCCACCCTCAGGAGGACGCCGCATGGCATCCAGCACGAAGCGCCCCCGCCCCGACGCGTCCGACCGGGCCCCGCTCGACGCCTCGACCGGCCCGGCCGACACCGCCCCGGACACCACCCCGGCCCCGGAAGCCACCCCGGCCGCACCCGACGCCCCGCACGTCCGGGTGGCCGTCATCGGCTCCGGCTTCGGCGGCATCGGCGCCGGCGTCCGGCTGCGCCGCGCCGGGATCACCGACTTCGTCATCCTGGAGCGCGCCGACTCGGTCGGCGGCACCTGGCGGGACAACAGCTACCCCGGTTGCGCCTGCGACGTCCCCTCCCACCTGTACTCCTTCTCCTTCGCGCCCAACCCCGACTGGCCGCGCAGCTTCTCCGGCCAGCCCGACATCCGCGCCTACCTGGAGAAGGTCACCGACGTCTTCGGCATCCGCCCGCACCTGCGGTTCAACGCCGAGGTCACCGAGGCCCGCTGGGAGGCCGACCGGACCCGCTGGCGGATCACCACCACGGCCGGCCAGTGGACGGCCGACGCCGTGGTCTCCGCCGCCGGGCCGCTCGCCGACCCGCAGATCCCCGACCTGCCGGGCCTGGACTCCTTCACCGGCAAGGTGTTCCACTCCTCCCGCTGGGACCACGACTTCGACCTCGCCGGCAAGCGGGTCGCGATGGTCGGCACCGGCGCCTCCGCCGCCCAGATCATTCCCAACATCCAGCCCGAGGTGGGCCGGCTGACCGTCTTCCAGCGCACCCCGGCCTGGGTCCTGCCGCGCCGCGACCGCGCGATCACCGACGCCGAGAAGTGGCTGCACACCCGGCTGCCCCTCACCGCCAAGCTCCGCCGGGGCACCCTCTTCGCGCTCCGCGAGCTCCAGGTGGACGCGTTCGTCCGCCGGCCCGGCCTGCTGAAGCTCGTCCAGCAGCTCGCCGAGCGGCACATCGCCCAGAGCGTCACCGATCCGGCGCTGCGCGCCAAGCTCACGCCGGACTACCGGATCGGCTGCAAGCGCATCCTGCTCAGTAACACCTACTATCCGGCGCTGGCCGCCGCCAACACCGAGGTGGTCGCCGCCGGCCTGCGCGAGGTGCGCGGCTCGACCCTGGTCGCCTCCGACGGCAGCGAGCACGAAGTCGACGCGATCGTCTTCGGCACCGGCTTCCACGTCACCGACATGCCCATCGGCGCCCGGGTGTTCGGGGCCAACGGCACCAGCCTGGCGGAGGAGTGGAAGGACGGTATGGAGGCGCTGCGCGGCTCCACCGTGCACGGCTTCCCGAACCTGTTCTTCGTGATCGGCCCCAACACCGGCCTCGGCAACAGTTCGATGATCCTCATGATCGAGTCCCAGCTCAACTACCTGGTCGACGCCCTCACCACGCTCGGCTCGGTCGGCGCCACCGCGATGCAGCCGACCGCCCGCGCCCAGCGGCACTGGAACCTCGAACTCCAGCACCGGATGGACCGGACCGTCTGGACCACCGGCGGCTGCCGCAGCTGGTACCTGGACAGCAGCGGCAAGAACACCGTGCTCTGGCCCGGCTCCACCACCTCCTTCCGCCGGGCCACCCGCAAGGTCGACCTCGCCGAGTACGAGCTGATCATGCGGACCGTGCCGGCCGACCGGAGCGCCGGGACGCCCGAGGAGGCGCTGGCATGAGCCCCGCGATCCCCGCCGACTGCGTCCCGCCCGCCCCCGCCGAGGAGTTGGTGATCCGCTCGGCCGACGGGAGCCGGCTGCACGCCGAGATCCACGGGCAGCCCGGCGCCCCGACCGTGGTGCTCGCCCACGGCTGGACCTGCTCGACCGTCTTCTGGGCGCCGGTGATCCACCGGCTCGCCGACCGCTACCGGGTGGTGGCCTACGACCAGCGCGGCCACGGCCGTAGCGAGGTCCCGCCCAGCCGGCTCCGCTACTCGACCCGGGCGCTCGCCGAGGACCTCTCCGCCGTGCTCGCCCGGACCGTTCCGGCGGGGGAGCGGGCCGTCCTGGTCGGCCACAGCATGGGCGGCATGACCGTGATGGCCGCCGCCGGCCGCCCCGAGGTCGCCGAGCGGACCGCCGCCGCGGTGCTGGTCTCCACCGGCCCGGCCGACCTGGTGACCGAGTTGCTCGTGCTGCCGGAGGCGGTGCGCCCGGCACGGCTGCGGCGCTTCCTGCACCGGCAGGGCCTGCGCTCCCGGCTGCCGCTCGGTCCGGTCGGCCCGGTCAGCCGTGCGGTGCTCAAGTACGTCACCATGGGGGCGGGTTCGCCCGCCGACCGGGTCGAGGCGACGGCCCGGGTGGTGCACGCCTGTCCGACCGCCGTCCGGGCCCGCTGGGCCGGCGTCCTGGACTCGCTCGACGTCCGCGCCGGGCTGGCCCGGCTCACCGTGCCGACCGCCGTCGTGGTCGGCACCGACGACCGGCTGACCCCGCCGGCGCACGCGCACCGCATCGTCGCCGCGCTGCCCGACCCGCAGGGGCTGCTCCTGCTGCCCGGGGCCGGCCACATGGTGCCGATCGAGCGGCCCGCCGAGGTCGCCGCCGAGATCGAGCGGCTCGCGACCGCCCACCTGCCCGCCGCCCACCGTCCTTCCCCCCAGAGGAGCCTGACCGCATGAGTGCCACGTTGCCGCTGTCCGCACAGGTCGTCGTCGTCACGGGTGCCGCGCGCGGGGTCGGCGCCGCCCTGGCCCGCAAGCTCACCCTGCAGGGCGCCAAGGTGGCCCTGCTCGGGCTGGAACCGGCCGAGCTCAAGGAGGTCGCCGCACTCTGCGGCCCGGGCGCCACCGCCTGGGAGGCCGACGTCACCGACATCGACGCGCTCACCGAGACCGCCCGCCGGATCAAGGAGCACTACGGCCGGATCGACGTGGTGGTCGCCAACGCGGGCATCGCCATCGGCGGCCCGCTACTGGACAGCGACCACCGGGCGTTCAGCCGGGTGATCGAGGTGAACCTGCTCGGCAGCGTGGCCACCGCGCGGGCCTTCCTGCCGGCCCTCGCCGAGAGCCGCGGCTACCTGCTCCAGATCGCCTCGCTCGCCGCGCTCACGCCCGCCCCGCTGATGAGCGCGTACTGCGCCAGCAAGTCCGGCGTCGAGGCCTTCGCCCACTCGATCCGCGCCGAGGTCGCCCACCAGGGCGTCAAGGTCGGTGTCGGCTACCTGAGTTGGACCGACACCGACATGGTCCGCGGCGCCGACCAGGACGCCGTCCTCAAGCAGATGCGCGACCGCCTGCCCTGGCCGGCCAACAAGACGTACCCGCTCGGCCCGGCCGTGGACCGCCTGGTCGCCGGCATCGCCCGCCGCTCCGCCCACGTCTACGCCCAGCCCTGGCTGCGCGGCATGCAGCCGGTCCGCTGGATCCTGCCCTCGCTGATCGCCGCCGTCGGCTCCCGCGACATCGCCCGGCTCGCCCCGCAGCTGGCCGCCACCGCGGCCTCCCGCCTCCGCCCGGTCGGCGCGGGCGGCGCCGCGGACAGCGCCGCGCACCCCGAGAAGCCCTGACCGCCGGGCCCGGCCGGCCCCGTCCCGCCGGGCCGGCCGGGCCGGGGCACCGCTCAGTTCGCCGGCTTCGCGAGCTGTTTCAGAGTGTCGTACGCCGACTGCACGAAGCGCCCGTCGAGCGCCGGACCGGTGTTGGTGAGGGCGGCCACCGCCGTCGCGGTCTGCGGGCAGAAGCCGACGACGACGGTGAACCCGCGGGTGGCGCCGGAGTGGAAGTAAAGATCGCGGCCGTCCGGCGTCCTGCGCAGGTTCCAGACCAGGCCGATTCGGTCGCCCGATCGGGAGAGCCGAAGCCATGGGCGCTGGACGTCGCGCAGCGCGTGCCCCAACTCGCCTTCCTCCGGCGACAGGTGGGCGCGGAGGAAGCGCAGCACATCGGCGCCGCCGGCCCGGACGGCGCCGGCGCCCGGCAGCCCGGGGATGAGCCACGGCGGGATCGGGCGACCGCGCCGGTGGCCGGTGGCGCGGTGCGGGGCGTCGGGGGAGCAGGTGGCGGTGCGCAGGCCGAGGGGGCGGCAGAGGCGGTCGGCGAGCAGCTCGGCGTAGCCGGTGCCGCCCGCCTCGGCGAGCAGCCGGCCGAGCAGGCCGACCCCGTAGTTGGAGTACCCGTAGCGCGTACCGGGCGCGTGGCGCACGCTGGTTCGGGCCACGCCGGCGCGCAGCCGTCGGTCGTCGAAGCCCGCGTACGGATTGCGGGCCCAGCTGGGGAGGGCGGTCGCGAGCAGTCCGGGCGGGAGCTTGGGCAGGCCCGAGGTGTGGGTGGCCAGGTGCAGCAGCCGGATCGGGCCGCCGTGCCGGACGTCCGGCGGGCACCAGCCCGTCGGGAGGTGCCGCTGCAGCGGGTCGTCCAGGGCGACTTCGCCCCGTGCGGTCATGACGGCGAGCAGCAGGGCGGTGAACGTCTTGGTGACGGAGCCGAGTTCGTAGACGGTCTCGGGCGTGCAGGGCTCCCCGTCGAGGGCGGTCCGGCCGTGGCAGTGGACGGCGGTCCGGTCCCCGCGGGCCACGGCCAGCGTCACGGCGGTGGCGTACGGCGCGGCGGCCCGGACGAGGGCGGGGGCCTGGTCCGCACCCGGGCCGCTGAAGCCGTGCAGGCCGCCCTCCGCCGCCCGGCGGGCGGCGGAGGGCGGGCCGGTCATCGTGTCCGGGTCGGTCATCGCGTTCAGGCCGCGACCGCGGCGCCGCCGAGTGCCCGCGACAGGGTGACGGTGCCGGCCACCACGGCGACGACGGCGGTGTGCTCGTGGTCGCGGAAGGCCTGCTCGGGGTCGTCCGAGACCGGCTCGGCGCTCTCGCGCGGGATCAGCCCGTCCTCGCGCTGGATCGCGGCCAGCGCCTCCCAGCCCTGCGTGCCGGTGACGGGCTCCCCGACGCACGAGTCGACCACCAGGAGTTCGCCGACGAGGTCCCACTGACCGACCTCCAGCCAGGTGTCGACCCAGACCGGCAGCCAGGTGCGGACGTAGTCGCGCATCGGTTCGGGCATGCCCTCGGGCCGGGCACCCCAGTCGGTGAGGTGGAAGACGGCGTGGGTGATGTGGTAGCCGGTCAGCCAGTCGATGGCCCAGGGTTCCGGTGTCGCGCCGAGCCAGGTCCGGGAGGTGAGGGCGTCCCAGTCGTCGGGCTGATTGCGCAGTCCGATCACTCGGCGCGCGTTGGCGAGGGCGAGCCGCCGGTTGGGCATCATCTCGATGGCCTGGATCCCGCGGACCTTCGTCAGGGACTCCAGGAGCTCCTCCAGCGGGGCGTGCCGGTAGCCGGACCGGGCGAAGTGGACGTACGTCTCCAGCGGGTCGGTCATCACGGGGTAGCGCAGCAGCCGCTCGTACAGGAGGTTCCCCTCCCGCAGTTGGGACCAGCCGAAGTCCAGGAGTTCGCGGGCGATGCGGGCGTCGTGGGGGCCGGTGACGCCGTCGCGCAGGACGAGTGACGCGGCGAGGGCGGACTCGGCGAGCGGCTTGTAGGCGTTGTTCGGATCGGCCAGGTCGATGGTGACGTCGTCGGGGAGTCGGCCGAAGCCGCGCTCGTGGCAGTCGTGCAGCCAGGCCATCGCACGCGATCCCAACTGCTGTGCGGAGGAGAGGAGCTGGTTATCGGTCATGAAGCCGCTCCGCTCAGCAGGTGTTCGGCCACAGCGAGTTCGAGTGCGGTGCGGGCACTGCCGTCACCCACGGCCCGGATCCGGTCCAGCATGGGTTCGACCTCCAGGGGCAGCGGCCGTCTGTCGGCGGCGAGCCAGGCGAGCCATCTGGTCAGCCGGGCGGCGACCCGGTAGTCGCAGCGCAGCAGCGAACGGACGGCGCCGCGGGCGAGGGCGAGACCGTGCTCGCGGGCCGCGTCGTGCACGGGGCCGTCGAGGCCGGGGAGGGCGAGGGCGGACAGCTGGGCCATCCGGACCGACCAGGCCTGCCAGGCGTGGGGCTCCGGCCGCGGGGCGTGACCGGGGTGGGGCACACCGCGGTCGTGCGCCGTGTCGCCGGCCGGTTCGGGGAACAGCAGGTCGGCGGCGGGTCCGGGCGCCCGGGCGAGCAGCACGGTGGTGGCCCAGTCCCGCCACGCGGCGACGAGGACGGCACCAGCCGCCCGGTCGTCGCCGGCGGACCGGGCGGAGACGGGGGACCCCGGTTCGGTGGGCGCCGGAAAGCCGGCGAGGGGGAAGGCCCGGTGGGCTTCGGTCAGCAGCAGGACGGCCTGTTCGTCGGCCCCGGCCACACCCAGCACCTGCGGTGCGAGCACGTCCGGCCCGAGCACCCGGGCGGCGGCGAGGACCGGACGCGGCGCGGGGCCGGTGTCGGGCGCGGCGGGCGCGACCGCGCCCTCGACACCACGGAGGGCGTCGAGGGTGCGGCCTGCCAGCCGCTCCACCGCTGCGGCGTATTCGTCGCGGAGCGAGAGATCGGCGGTTGGCATGGTGCGTACTTCTCCTTGAAGAGGGCTTCGCGGTGTCACGGGCCCGCTGTGCGCCCGCGGACTCCGCGCGGTGCCGGGTGCCGTCGGTCCCGGATTACCGGGTCTTCTCCTTCGGCGGCTTCGGCGACAGCAGCAGCGCTCCTGCCAGGAGCAGCAGGGCGGCGGCTTCGGGGCGGTACGTGGGCGCGTCGCTGACGGTCGCCTCGTCCTCCGTGATCAACATGCCTAGTGCGTCGAGCTCGGCCTGGGTGGCGAGCGTCGTCCGCGTGGTCTGAGTAAGCATCTGAGTGCCTCCTCATCGAAGTTCCATCGCCCGGTCCGGCGATGCCCCCCTTCATCGACCATAGGAGCACGAACCATCCGGCGCCACCGCAGTACGCTCCGTGACCACCGTCACCGAGAGGTACCTCACCGGCGCGCAGCGAGAGCGCCCGGGGTGTCGCGGATACCCGCGAGTAGATACGGTCGCTGCATGACCACTGCCTTGATCACCGGCGCGACCGCCGGCATCGGAGCCGCGTTCGCCCGCCGGCTCGCCCGGAGCGGCTACCGGCTCGTCCTGGTGGCCCGGGACACCGAGCGGCTGGAGCGCGCGGCCGCCGACCTGCGGGCCAAGTTCGGCATCGACACCGAGGTGCTCACCGCGGACCTGGCCACCGAGGCCGGTATCGCGGCCGTCGAGACCCGGCTGGCCGACCCGGCCCACCCGGTGGACCTGCTCGTGAACAACGCCGGTTTCGGCAACAAGGGCGCCTTCCTGACCGTCCCGCTCCAGGACGAGCTGGACATGCTGAAGGTGCACGTCGAGGCGATCCTGCGGCTCACCACGGCGGCGCTGCCCGGCATGCGCGAGCGCGGCCGCGGCGCGATCGTCAACGTCGCCTCGGTGGCGGCGTTCCTGCCGCGCGGCACGTACGGGGCCAGCAAGGCGTGGGTGGTGAGCTTCACCCAGGGCGTGATGCGCGACCTCGGCGGCACCGGCGTGCGGCTGATGGCGCTCTGCCCGGGCTTCACCCACACCGAGTTCCACGAGCGGGCCGGCATGGGCACCGGCAACATCCCCTCCTGGGGCTGGCTGTCCGCCGAGCGGGTGGTCGCCGAGGCCATGAGGGACCTGGCGCGCGGCCGCTCGCTGTCCGTGCCGAGCAAGCGCTACAAGCTCGCGGTCGCGATCGCCCGGGTGCTGCCGTCGGGCAAGCTCGGCGGGGTCTCCTCGAAGGCGGCGCGGACGTACCGGACCGACTGACGCACCGGTTCGGCGGGCGGGCCGGCGGGCCGCGTGGCGGGCGGGGCCGGGCGGCGCCGGTCCCCCAGGGGCGGCCATGGGAATAGGAACAGTCTCACTATTAGCTTAGCTAACTATGAGCTATTCTCGCTATGCCGGTGGCCGCCCGACCGCCGTGTCCACCACGCCCGCCACGCCCGCCGCGGCCCCCGGCGGCGCCGTGCCCGCCGCGCGCCCGCGCGTCCGACCCCAGGAGGCCCGCCCTTGAGGCCCGACGGCATCAGCTGGACCCCGCCCGCCCAGGCCGAGGGAGAGCCCCGCCCGCCGGCCCAGTGGCGCCGCATCCTCGCGCTGTTCCGCCCGTACTCCGGCCGGCTGACCGTGGTCGGTGTGCTGGTGGCGGCCTCCGCGGTCGTCTCGGTGGTCACGCCGTTCCTGCTGAAGGCCGTGCTGGACACCGCCATCCCGCAGGGCCGGACCGGCCTGCTCAGCCTGCTCGCGCTCGGCATGATCGCCGCCGCCGTGGTCAACAGCATCTTCAACGTGCTGCAGACGCTGATCTCCACCACCGTCGGCCAGCGTGTGATGCACGACCTGCGCACCGCCGTCTACGGCCACCTCCAGCGGATGTCGCTGGCGTTCTTCACCCGCACCCGTACCGGCGAGGTGCAGTCCAGGATCGCCAACGACATCGGCGGCATGCAGTCCACCGTGACCTCCACCGCCACCTCGCTGGTCTCCAACTTCACCAGCGTGATCGCCTCGGTGGTCGCGATGGTCGCGCTGGACTGGCGGCTCACCGTCGTCTCGCTGCTGCTCCTGCCGGTCTTCGTCTGGATCAGCCGCCGGGTCGGCAACGAGCGCAAGAAGATCACCGGTGAGCGGCAGAAGCAGCTCGCCGCGATGAGCTCGGCCGTGCAGGAGTCCCTCTCGGTCAGCGGCATCCTGCTCGGCCGCACCATGGGCCGCTCCGACTCGCTCGCCGCGGACTTCACCGGGCAGTCCGACCGGCTGGCCGAGCTGGAGGTGCGCTCCAGCATGGCCGGGCGCTGGCGGATGAACACCATCCAGATCGTGATGGCCGCGATGCCCGCGGTGATCTACTGGGCGGCCGGACTGGCCTCGGCCGGCGGTTCGCCGATCGTCTCGGTCGGCACCCTGGTCGCCTTCGTCTCGCTCCAGCAGGGCCTGTTCCGCCCGACCATCAGCCTGCTCTCCACCGGTGTCCAGGTGCAGACCTCGCTGGCGCTGTTCCAGCGGATCTTCGAGTACCTCGACCTCCCGGTGGAGATCGCCGAGCCCGAGCGGCCGACCGTCCTGGAGAAGATCCGCGGCGAGGTCCGCTTCGAGGGCGTCGAGTTCCGCTACGACCCCGAGCAGGAGCGGCCCACGCTCGCCGGGGTGGAGCTCAAGGTCCCGGCCGGCAGCTCGCTCGCCGTGGTCGGCGAGACCGGCTCCGGCAAGACCACGCTCAGCTACCTCGTCCCCCGCCTCTACGACGTCACCGGCGGCCGGGTGACGATCGACGGGGTGGACGTCCGCGAGCTCTCCTTCGACTCGCTGTCACGGGCGGTCGGCGTGGTCTCCCAGGAGACGTACCTCTTCCACGCCTCGGTCGCCGACAACCTGCGCTTCGCCAAGCCGGACGCCACCGACGAGGAACTCGTCGCCGCCGCCCGGGCCGCGCAGATCCACGACACCATCGCCGGACTCCCGGACGGCTACGCGACCCTGGTCGGGGAGCGCGGCTACCGCTTCTCGGGAGGGGAGAAGCAGCGTCTCGCGCTGGCCCGGACCGTTCTGCGCAACCCGCCCGTGCTGATCCTGGACGAGGCCACCAGCGCGCTGGACAACCGCACCGAGCAGGCCGTCCAGCAGGCCATCGACACCCTCGCGGCCGACCGCACCACCATCACCATCGCCCACCGGCTCTCCACCGTCCGGGCCGCCGACCGGATCGTCGTGCTGGACCGGGGCGAGGTCGTCGAACAGGGCACCCACGACGAACTGGTCGAGGCCGACGGCCGGTACGCGGCCCTGCTGCGCCGTGAGGCGCCGGTCCCGGTGCTCGAAAAGCGGTAGCCGCCGGGGCGGCCGGTCCGTGGCCCGGGCTCGGGTGACGGTCAGGCGGCCTTGGGGATCTCGTTGTAGGTCTCCGCGATCTCCTGGCCGGACAGCTGCTGGATCGCCCGCATCACCTCGTCGGTGACCTGCCGGCGGGCCTTGAGCGACCGGGCCTGCCCGTGCAGTTCGTCGAAGTGCAGCGGCTCGCCGAAGCGGACCGTCACCTTGCGCAGGCGCGGGACGCGCTTGCCGATCGGCAGGATCTGGTCGGGCCCCTCCAGCGCCACCGGCACCACCGGGACGCCGGCGGTGAGGGCCAGCCAGGCCACGCCGGTCTTGCCGCGGTAGAGGCGGCCGTCGAGCGAGCGGGTGCCCTCGGGGTAGATGCCGAAGGCCTTGCCGTCCTCCAGGATCTCCAGGGCCGACTCCAGCGAGGCCTGCGCGGAGCGGTAGGTGCCGCGCTCGACGGGCACCGCGCCGATCGCCTCGAAGAAGCCCTTGGAGAGCGCGCCCTTCATCCCGGTACCGGTGAAGTACTCGGCCTTGGCCAGGAAGTGCACCCGGCGCGGCGCGGTCAGCGGGATCACCACGCTGTCGATGAAGGAGAGGTGATTGCTGGCCAGGATCACGCCGCCCTTGCGCGGCACGTTCTCCAGGCCCTCGATGGTCGGCCGCCAGATCCCCCGCGCGAGCGGTTTCAGCACCAGCTTGGTGACGAGATCGAGCATGGTCCCTCCCAGGACGAGCACGCCCGAGACGAGCCCGGGCCTGAACAGACGACGATCGGCGTTCGTTCCCCGGCCGGGCCGGGATCAGACCCGCAGACTACGACACCCACCCCCGAGCCCGTCCACTCCCGGCAACCGTGGCGCTCACCACGGCCGGGTAGGGTACGGCCGTCGGAAACGCACATCAGCAGTCATGCGGATCATCGCAGGCATGCAGTTCCTCAGGAGGGGCCACCCATGGCAGACGTCGACACCATCCGCGCGGCGTTCGACAAGTACGACGTGAACGGCAACGGCCGGATCACCGCCGTCGAGTACGCGAAGGTCGCCCGCGAGCTCGGCGACCTGACCACGTCGATCTCGATGGCCGAGGCCATCATCAAGCAGATGGACACCAACCACGACGGCGAGCTGACCTTCGACGAGTTCCTCGCCGCGCGTCAGGGCTGAGCCGGCTTCGGGCCGAAGCCGGTACCGGGCCGAGCCCGTTCAGGGCCGAGTCCGGACCGGGCCGAGCCCGCATCGGGCGGGGCTCCGGGAATCCCGGGGTCCCGCCCGCCGCGTTCCCGGGCCGGTCGGTCCGGCCCTCCGGGCGGCCCGGCCGGCGTCTGCTCAGGCCCGGGTCGGGAACACCCGGCGGACCACCCGCTCGCTCGCCCCGCCGTCGTCCCACGGGCAGAACCGTTCGCGGAACTTCGCCCGCGCCGCCGGCTCCGGGTCGCCGGCCAGCAGCGCCGAGGCCAGCCCGTCGGCATCCACCGTCACCGCGCCCGGCGGCTCCGCGAAGAGGTCGAAGTAGACGCCGCGCACCCGCCGGTACTCCTCCCAGTCCGGCGCGAAGATTACGATCGGCCGGTCCAGCACGGCGTAGTCGAACATCATCGAGGAGTAGTCGGTGACCAGGACGTCCGCCGCCAGGTAGAGGTCCTCCACGGTCGGGTGCGCCGAGACGTCCACGATCGCGGCCGCGTCCTCACCCGCCGCCAAGTCGCCCGGGCCCCCGGCGTGGAAGTAGTGCGTGCGCACCAGCAGCGTGAAGCCTGGGCCCAGCCGCCGGGCCAGCTCGCGGACGTCCAGCAGCGGGACGTACCCGCCCCGGCCCTCGCGGTGCGTCGGCGCGTACAGCACCGCCGTGGTGTCCGGTGCCAGCCCGAACCGTTCGCGCATCGCCGCCACTTCGGCCGGCGTGCTGACGGCCAGCCGGTCGTTGCGCGGGTAGCCGGTGTCCAGCATCTCGTAGCGGCCGGGGAAGGCCCGGGCGAAGTGCTCGCTGGTGTGCGGGTTGGAGGAGACCAGGAAGTCCCAGCGGTCGACGGCCTCCAGCAACCGGTCGAAGTCCATCCCGTCGGCGGCCACCGGGTGGTCCCGGAGGTCCATCCCCATCGCCTTCAGCGGCGTGCCGTGCTGCGTCTGGACGTGCACCGTCCCCGGCCGCTTCACCATCGTGCGCGGGAAGTTGACGTTGTTCACGAAGTACTTGGCGGTCGCCATCGCCTTCAGGTAGGCCGGTGTGTTGACGATCACGTAGGGCACCCCGGCCGGCAGCGTGGCCGCCTGCTTCCGGTTCTCCACCACCCACACGCCCCGTACGTCCGGGGCGAGTTCCCTGGCCTTCTCGTAGATCGCCGCCGGGCTGCACGCGTAACCCCGGTGCCAGTACGCCGCGTAGACCGCCAGGTGCTCGTCCAGCGGGAGCCGGCGGAACGCGTTGTACGCGGTGAAGCGGGCGCCGCTGCGCACCCCCTTCTTCACCGCCGGGGCGACGGCCCGCGCCCCCCGCTTGAGTTCGCGCGGCAGCCGGCCGGTGCGGCGCAGTTCCGCGTAGGCGACCCGGGCACCGCGCGCCGCCAGGCGGTACTGCACACCGCGCAGGCCGCCGGGGAACTGGTAGCCGGCCGGGCGGTGGCGGGCGAAGTGCTCGGCGATCCGCCGGAAGAAGTCCTTGCGCAGCCCGGCCGGGACCAGCCCGGGGGTGTCGTGGACGGTCAGCGCCTGCTGGACGGTCCGCTCGAAGACGAGGGTGCGCAGGGTGTCCGGCACCGGGCGGCCGGGCCGGTCCGGGCGGTCCAGGAACGCGAAGATCGCGTCGTACTGGGCGAAGGCGTCGGCGTGCTTGGGGGAGGCGGTGCTGGTGATCGCGCCGGGGCGGCCACGCCGGTAGAAGTAGCAGACCCGGTCGAGGTAGCGCAGCCGTCCGGCGGCCAGCAGGGCCGGGTAGGTGACCGAGATGTCCTCGTAGAAGCCGCGCCCGAAGGAGACGCCGAGGCCGAGCAGGAAGTCGCGGCGGAAGACCTTGTTCCACACCGACATCACGGTCCGGAACAGCGCGGGGTGCTCGGCGAGGGTGCAGCCGTCGGCCAGCGGCGAGCCGACCAGGACGTGGCGCCAGGGGTTCGGCTCGGTCCCGCCGTCGGGGTAGACGTGGGTGAAGTCGGTGAGCAGGACGTCGGCCGGGGTCTCGCGGGCGCGTTCCTGCGCGAGCTCGTCGAGGAGCGCGGAGACGGTGCCGTCCGGCAGCCAGTCGTCGCTGTCGACGAACCAGACGTACTCGCCGCGCACCTCGGGGAGGGCGGCGGTCCGGGCACCGCCGAGACCCTGGTTCTCGGTGAGGTGCAGCACGCGCAACCGCGGGTCGCGGGCGGCGTACTCGTCCAGGATCGCGCCGCAGCGATCGGGGGAGAGGTCGTCGACCGCGATCACCTCGAAGCGCGACTCCCCGAGGGGAGTGGCTTCCAGGATCGAGTCGAGGCAGCGGGGCAGGTAGCGCTCGACTCCGTGGACCGGGAGCACGATGCTGAGGAGGACTGGCACGCTGGCCGAGTCTACCGAGCGCCGCCGGGGAGCGGATTCGCGCGGGGGCGGGGCACGGGGTGGGGGTGCGGTGCGCGGTGCCGGGCGGGGGTGCGGTGCGGGGGTGTGAGATGCGTCGCGGGAGCGTGGGGGCGGGCTTCGGTCCGGTGCCTCGCTACCGGGCCGTACCGGAGGCCGTCCGCGGGCCCGGAACCGCCGGTGCCGGGCCCCGTACGGGGCGGCACCGGCAGCCTGGTGGCGGCCCGGCCGACCCTCACGGCCGGCCGCCCGTCCCAGCGCCTCCCGGGCCTGGCCACCGCAGCGTCGAGGTGGCCGGGCAGTGGCTCGGGGGAGCCGGAATTCTTCATCAGTCGAACGCACGATTGAGCGGTGCTTGAGCGGGATCCGTGTTCGCGCGGTCGATGAAGATATTGCTTGGAGGTTTCCCCCACGTCAATCCCTCGATTGTGTTCACTTTCTGAACTGTCTCGTCCGAGTGGTCGGTGGCGCTCCGGTGGCGTGCGGGGCGACCGCCGGTCGCGTCCGGGGCCCGCCGGTCGTGATCGACGGTGATCCCGCACGCCGGGCGCGTACCTCCCCGGCAAGCGCCGGGTGCGTACCCCCGAGGCACCCGTGACGCGCGGCCGGTCGTGCACCATCATTGATGCTCAGTCGTAACCGCTCCGGGCGGCCCCTGGTGCGGCGTCAGTTGACGCCGCACGATACGGTGGCAGCACACCAGGACGGTTGCGCGAAGGCCGTCTGTCACGGATAGTCTTCGCCTCACGGCCCTGGCGCCTCGTAGGGGTGGGAAAAACTGATGGAACACATGCAAGTGCGGTCCCGGCCCCGCGTGCCGGCGATCCAGTGCGGCGTCGGCGCGACCGGCCGTCGGATCGAGCGTCATCTGGCAGTGCTCGGCGCGCCCGCACTCCCGGCGGTGGACACCGCCGAGGCACTCGGGTTGATAAGGGAACTGACGCCGCGCGGCTCCAGTGCCCCGACCGAGCCGCGTCGCCATGCGCGGGTGTCGCTGCTGGCGCCGCTGCGCCGGCTGCGGCGGAGCCTGTTCGGCGGTCGCGGCTAGGGCCTCCAGCCCTCGCGCCCACCGGCATCCGACCCGGCGGACCTCAGGGACCGTCGGGTCTTCGGCGTACCCGGGGTCCTTCGGCCGACCTCGGGCTCCTCGGGCCCAAGCCCTCGGGCCCAAACCGGGCCCGGGGCCGGCCGCCCGGCCGGGAGCAGCCCGAACCGTCCACCGTGCGGCCTCCTGCCCCCACCAGCACGGCGAGTCGGCGAGGCGGGCCCCGGTGCCCCCGGCGGTACGTGAGGATGGCGTTCATGGCGGACAACATCCACTCCACGCCCTTCCACACCACCACCTTCGAGATCACCACGGGCAGCCACGAGGTCGCCCTCGACATCACCGACCGCTGCGCCGAGTTCCTGAACGACCGGGCAGCCGGCCGTGACGGCCTGCTCAACGTCTTCGTGCCGCACGCCACGGCCGGAATCGCCGTGCTGGAGACCGGCTCGGGCAGCGACGACGACCTCCTCACGACGTTGCGCGAACTGCTGCCCGCCGACGACCGCTGGCGTCACCGGCACGGCAGCCCGGGTCACGGCCGCGACCACGTCGTCCCGGGCCTGGTCGCCCCGCACGCCACCCTGCCCGTGATCGGCGGCCAACTGGCGCTCGGCGTCTGGCAGTCCGTCGTCCTGATCGACACCAATCGAGACAACCCGCGCCGGACGGTCCGGCTCTCCTTCCTGGGCTGACCGGCCCGTACCCCGGCCCGGCCGTCCCGCCGGGGGCCCGTGGCGTGGCTTCCGGTGGGGTGGCCGGCCGCGGTCGTGGTCGGCGGGTCGGCTATCGGGTGGCTGCGCGGTCGTCGGCCCGGCCGGGTGCGGGGAGGATCGGAGTCGTCGTCGGCCCGGCCGTCCTGCCGGGGGCCTATGGCGTGGCTTGCGGTGGGGTGGCCGCCCCGGCGGGGGAGGCCGCCGTGGCGACGGCGGCGAGGTAGCGCTCGATGGCCAGGTACTGGCAGAGCACCGCCACCGGGCGGCCGAGCCGCGCGTACCAGGAGGCGAGCCGGGCGAACGCGGTCACCTCGAACCAGACCTCGCCCGCGGTGTCCATGGTCACCAGGAACGCCTCCTCGCCGCACTCCGGGTGCCCGGGGAGGGTGCCGTAGGCGAAGCCGATCCGGTCCGGCTCGTCCACCGTCCACACCACCCGGCAGGGGATCACCAGCCGGGGCCGCCGCAGCCCGGGCAGGCTCAGCCGCAGGAGGACGGTCGCGCCCTCCTCGGCCGGCGCGTACGGATGGACGGCGAAGCCGCTGCCCAGCTGGCAGCCCCAGCCGAGCACGTACCGCCCGGCCCGCTCCAGGACGTCGGGACCGTGCCCGAGGTGGATCCGCCGCCGCAGCTGGGCGTAGCCCTTGGGGAGCCGGGCCTCGCGGGTGGCGCCCACCTCCGGGTAGGTCGGGGCGGCGGCGCGAGCGGCGAGCAACCGCCGGTGGAGCGAGGCGGGGGAGGCGGAGGAGGCGGGCATGGGCCTCACGGTAACCGGGCCCGGCCGTCGGGACGGGGGTGGGGGTGGGCGGACGGGTCGCCCGTCGTGGCACTCGCGGCGCCTTGGGCCCGTCCGGCCGGGCCTGGGCGGCGCTGGTACTGGCTCGGTAGCTCCGCCCGCCCGGCCGCCGGTGCCTCGGCGTCGCCGGCGGGGCCGCCCGCCCAGCGCTCCGGGCCCGTCCGGCCGGGGCCGGCCTTGCCGAGGGGTGGGGGCGCGGAGTATCAAGGCGGCATGAGCGAAGCGGTGAAGAACGAAACGGACCCGGTCTGCGCACTCGTCCCCGGTGGCGCCGGGCCGGAGGCCGCCCTGACGCACGACCCGGAGCTGATCGGGCCGCGCGCGGACTGCGTGCTGTGCGGGGAGCCGACCGAACTGCCCGCCGACCACCCCGGTGTCACGCTCTGCCCGGTCTGCACCTGGCAGCAGGCGCAGCGGATCGCCTGCTCCGGCTGACGGAGCGCACCCGACCGGGCCCGGCGCGGCCGTGGCGCCCCGGGCCCCGCGGCCCCCGGGCCTCCCCTCAGGCGTCCTCCCGCCCGGCGAGGGCGAGGGTGGAGCCCCGGCGGCCCTTGCGGACCATCAGCTGCGCCGGGATCCGGCTCCTCAGATCGGCGACGTGACTGACGATGCCGACCGCGCGGTCCCGCTCGCGCAGGCCGTCGAGGACGTCCATCACCTCTTCCAGTGCCTGCTCGTCCAGCGTGCCGAAGCCCTCGTCGATGAAGAGCGTGTCCAGCGGCATGCCGCCGGCCTCGTCGGTGACCACGTCGGCGAGACCGAGCGCCAGGGCGAGCGAGGCGAAGAAGCTCTCGCCGCCGGAGAGCGTCGAGGTGTCCCGCTCGGTCCCGGTCCAGGCGTCCACCACCCGCAGTGCGAGGCCCGAGCGCTTGTTGCCGGTGCCCCGGCCGTCGCTGTGGACCAGGGTGTACCGGCCGCCCGACATCCGTACCAGGCGGGCGCTCGCCGCCGCCGCCACCTGCTCCAGCCGGGCCGCCAGGACGTACGACTCCAGCCGCATCCGCAGCCGGTTCTCGGTGGAGGTGCCGGCGGCGACGGAGGCCAGCCGGTTGATCCGGGCGTACCGGTCCAGGGCCGGGGCCAGTGATGCGGCCAGCTCCGCCAGCTGCCGCCCGATCCCGGCCAGTGCCGTGCAGCGCGCCTGCGCCGCCTCGTGGCCGGCGTGCGCCCGGCGGAGCCGGTCGGTGGCCGCCAGCAGCTCGGCCTGGGTGCCGGGCAGATCGGCCGGCGGGCGGCCGGCGGCCTCGGCCAGCTCGGGCCGGGCCAGCTCCCGCTCCGCCGCGGCCAGTGCCGAGCGGTGCCGGGTCAGCCGGGCCTCCAGCCGCTCGCGTTCCTCCCGAGGCAGCAGGACGGCCGTCGCCTCCTCCGGGCTCGGGAACCCGGCCGCGACGGCTGCCCTGGCCAGCTCGTCCTCGGCCTTCTTCCGTTGCAGCGCCGCGTCCGTGCAGGCCCGGGCCGCTCCGGCGAGTGCCGCCACGCTCCCGGCGAGGCCGGCCAGCGCCGAGGCCCGGGCGGACACCGACGCCGCGTCGCCCCGGGCCGCGGTCACCCGGCGGGTCAGCTCCTCCTGCTCGCTGCCGAGGGTCTGGATCCGGGCGGTCAGCGCGGCGGTGCGCTCACCGGCGTCGCGCAGTGCGGCGAGCTGGCGGGCCTGGTCCTGGGCCAGGCGTTCCAGCTCCCGGGTGACCGGGTCGAGGCCCTCCGCGGCCCGCAGCGCCTCGCGGTGCTCGCGCTCCAGCGCGCCCAGCGCCTCGGCCAGGGCCGCGACGCTCTCCGGCCCGGCCGCCCCGGCGGCGGTCGCCTCGCTCACCCGCAGGCCCGCCAGCTCCCGCTCGGCGGTGTCGGCCGCCTGCTCGGCCCGCGCCTGGGCGGCCCGGGCGGCGTCCTCCTCCTCCGCGCCGACCTGGCCGCTCGCCGGGAGGGCCGGCTCCGGGTGCTCGGGCGATCCGCAGACCCGGCAGGCCTCGCCCGACCGCAGCTGCGCCGCCAGCTCGGCGGCCATGCCGGTCAGTCGGCGCTCGCGGACGTTCTGGCTGTGCTCGCGGGCGTCGAGCGCCTCGGTGCGCAGGGTGAGCGCCCGGGGCTCGGCCACGGCGATCGATGCCCGCAGCTCGTCCCGGCGGCGGGCGGCGGCCAGCCGCCCGGCGAGCTCGGCCTGCCGGACGTCCAGCTGCTCGACCCGGGCACCCGCGGCCCGGGCGGCGGACTGCTCCTCCTGGAGCGTGGCGAGCCGGCCGTCGAAGTCGGCCAGCCAGTCGGCGGCCTCCTCGGCCAGCTCCTCGGCGCGCCGCCGGTCGGCCTCCAGCGACGCCTGCTCGCGGCGGAACTCCGCGCAGCGCCGCTCCTCGGCCCGGGCCGTCTCCAGCCGGACCACCTCGGCCCGCAGCCGGTGCTCGGCCGCCGCCAGCTCCTCGGCCTCCGCGCGGGCCAGCGCCGGGCCCTCGCCGTCCGGGGCGCCGGCCAGCGCGGCGCGCCGGCGGCGCTCCTCCTCGTGGGCCGCCCGGTGGGCGGCCTCGGCGGCCTCGCGCAGGTGCAGCAGCGACTCCACCCCGACGGCCGCCCGGGCGGCCGTCAGCCTGGCGGAGTCACGCTCCATCGCCGGTGCGCCCTCGGCGAGGCGGGCCGCCTCCAGGGCGGCCTCGCGGTGGCGGCGCTGCCGGCCGGCCAGCTCCTCCGCGTTCCCACGGTCCGCCTGGGCCCGGCGATGGCCGGCCTCGGCGCCGGCCAACGCGGACTCGGCGACGGCGAGCTGCTCGGCGGCGCCGCCGCGCAGGATCGCGGCCCAGCCGAGCACCCCGGCGGTGAGGTCCGCGGCGGGGTGCGCCGACTCCTCCTCGGTGGGCACCCAGCCGGCGGCGGGCTCGGCCTGCGGACCGGCCGCCTGCTCGGCCTTGCTGGCCAAGTCCCGCAGGCGCCGGCGGCCGGTCTGGACGGCGGCCTCCTGGGAGCGCCGCTGCTCGGCCAGCCAGGCCTCGACGTGCTGGAACCGCTCGGTGTCGAACAGCCGCCTGAGCAGCTTGCCGCGCTCCTCGGAGTCGCCGCGCAGGAAGCGGGCGAAGTCCCCCTGCGGGAGCAGCACCACCTGGCAGAACTGCTCCCGGCTCATCCCGATCAGCCGGTGGATCTCCTCCCCGGCCTCCTGGTGCGACTTGCTGACCGCCCGCCAGCCCGGCGTGCCGTCGCCGCTGTCGGCGGCCCACTCGCGCAGCAGCGTCTGGGCGCGTTCGACGGTCGTCCCCCGGCCGACCTTCTTGGGGCGCAGTTGCTCGGGCAGCCGGGTGATCTCCAACCGCCGCCCGCCGAGCGTCAGCTCCAGCCGGACCTGGGTGAGCCGCAGCGGTTCGGCGTGGTCGCTGCGCAGCCGGCTGGCCCGCCTGGCGCCGGGCACCTCGCCGTAGAGGGCGAAGCAGACGGCGTCCAGCACACTGCTCTTGCCCGCGCCGGTGGCCCCGCGCAGCAGGAAGAGACCGCCGGAGGCGAGCGCGTCGAAGTCCACCGTCTCGGTGCCGGCGAACGGTCCGAAGGCGGTGACGGTGAGGCTGTGGAGTCTCATCGCGGCAGCTCCGCCTTGCGGTCGTCGCTCTCCCGGACGGTCTCGAAGCCCTCGCGCAGCCAGCCGAGCTCGTCCGCGTCCGGCTCGGCGCCGGGGCGCACGTGCCGCAGGAAGCCCTCGGCGATCTCCAGGTCCGCCCGGCCGCTGACCCGGGCCGCGTACGAGGGGGAGGCGGCGGCCTCGCTCTCCTCGGGATCGAAGAGCAGCTGCAGGGTGTGCGGGAAGCGCCGGCGCAGCTGCTCCATCGGCTCGGCCGGGCGGCCGGGGTCGGTCAGGGTGGCCTGGACCCAGGACCGCTCGTGCTCGGCGTGCTCCGGGGCGGTCAGCAGCTGGTCGAGGCGGCCGCGCAGGCGGGCCAGCGGTCGCGGCCGCGGGCAGTCGATCCGCTCGGCGGCGACCGAGCCGTCCGCCGCGAGGTCGACCAGCCACATGGTCTTGCGGTGGGTGGCCTCGGAGAAGGAGTAGGCGAGCGGCGAGCCGCTGTAGCGCAGGTGCGGGGCGAGCGTCTGGCAGCCGTGCAGGTGGCCCAGCGCGGCGTAGTCCACACCGTCGAAGACGGACGCGGGGACGGAGGCGACTCCGCCGACCGCGATGTCCCGCTCGCTGTCGCTGGGTGCGCCGCCGGTGACGAAGGCGTGGGCCAGCACCACCGACCTGGTGCCCGCGGGGCGGCTCGCGAGGTCGGCCCGGACGGCGTCCATCGCCGCGCCGAGCACCGCCGCGTGGCCGCCGCGCGCCAGCCCGAAGCGCTCCCGGACCAGCGTCGGCTCCAGGTAGGGCAGACCGTAGACGGCGACCGGCCCGTGCTCGTCGGCCAGCAGGACCGGCACCGCGCACTCGCCCGGGTCGGTCCGCAGGTGGACGCCGGCCCGGCCGATCAGGCCCGCGCCCACCCCGAGCCGGCGGGCCGAGTCGTGGTTGCCGCTGATGAACACCGTCGGCACGCCCAGGTCGGCCAGCCGGTGCAGCACGTCGTCGAACAGGGCGACCGCCTCCAGACCGGGCAGCGCGCGGTCGTACACGTCGCCGGCGACGAGCACGGCGTCGACGCGCTCGGCCCGGACCACCGCCACGAGGTGGTCCAGGAAGGCGCGCTGGGCGTCGTGCAGGCTCTCCCGGTGGAAGGAGCGCCCGAGATGCCAGTCGGAGGTATGCAGCAGTCGCATGGTCCCCGACCATAACGTCCGGCACTGACAACGCGGGCCGGATCGGACGTCACACCCGTCCTCGGGGGCTCCGGCCGATCGCTCAGGGTGCGTTGTCAGTGACGGTGTGTATGTTCTCGATCGCCGGCCGCTCCGAGCCCGGGGCGGCGGCACGAGCCCCTGGGAGGGCCTATGTCCGTGCAGTCCCCGAATGTCGACGGCCGCCGCGTGGTCGGGTCCGTCGTGCCCGGGTCCGTGCCCGTGCCTGTCGTGTCGGCGTCCGCCGTGCCTGAGCCGGTCGGGCGGGACCGGCCCGGGCGCCCGGCGGCCGGCGGGCGCGCCCGGCGCGCGATGCGGCGCGTGGCGGCTGCGGGAGCGCCGCCGCCGGCGCGTGTCCGGTCCGGGCCGGGGCCGGGCGGCCCGTTCGCCGGCGGCCCGCCGGGTGGCCCCTCGTCGGGCGGCCGGGGCGGTGGCCGCGGTCCGGGGGGTCGGGCGGCCGGTGGGGGAGGCGGGGCCGGGCCGGGCGGCCCCGGCGTCCGGGCGCGGCAGCGGGGCGGCTCGCGCGGTGTGCCGCCGCAGCCGGTGGCGCTGGCGCTGGCCGTCCACGCCGCCGACTTCGCCGAGCTGGCCCGGCTCGGGCTGTTCGGCCCGCTCGGCTTCCGGGACTACCTGTGGCGGACGCAGGCCCGGCTCCGGGCCCTGCGCGGGCAGGGCATCGAGGTGCACCTGAGGGTGTTCGAGCCGGCCGACTACCGGGACTACTGCGAGGCCTTCGGCCTCGACCCCGGATCGGCGGCGGCCCGCGTCGCCTACGCGGCCGACCCCGAGCTGGCCGGCGAGCCCTTCGTCTACGGCGGGGAGCAGCTGACCGAGCTGCTCCCGGTCCTGGTCGACGACCACCTGGCCCGGGTGCGGATCTCGATCGCCTGCGCCGCGTTGCTGGACGCGGTCGGCGACGGCCCGTCCGGGCAGTCGCGGCTGGTGGCGGTGATGCACCACGTCACCGGGGTGTACCTGGCGCTGGCCGAGGGCGCCGGGGAGGGCGGCCACCTGCTGACCCTGCGCTGCCACGGCCCGGAGGACGGCGAGCACCTCACCGCCGCGGCGGACGTGCGCGGCGACGGCGGGCGGGTCCTCCTCGGCGGCCGGGACGCCGAGGCGTTCTGCGCCACCCTGGCGGCGGGGGTGGCACTCGGCGGCGCGGGCGCCCTCCTGCTGCACGGGGACCCTGCGGCGCCCGGTGGTCCGGTGGTGCGCGGCTGGGCCCTGGCGGCCGGCCGGCTGAGGCCGATGACCGCCCGGGAGGTGGTCGACGCGCTCGCCGACGATGCCGCGCTGGGGGTGCCGTTCCCGCCCGGAGCCGTACCGCTGCCCGGCTTCCCGCTCCCCGCCGCGCCGCCGGGGGCCGCGCCGCCCTCCGGCGACCGGGGTCCGGAGGGGGGTGGGCCGCTGGGCTGACCACCCGGGTGAGGCCTCCGTGTCCACCAAGCGGCGCTGGGGACTGTTCATCGACCGCCTGTTCGGGGAAGATTTCGGGGAAGATCAACAGGAGAAGCGCGCGGTGCCCCACACCGCCGCCTCCGCCGCTCCGCCCTGTACCGCGCACGCAGGTCCTCCCCGCGCACCGTCGGTCCGGCGAGCCCGACACCGAAAGGGGGACGCATGAGCCGGATCGAGTACAGCGCGGAGATCGCCGAGCTGCTGGGCAAGGTGCGGCGGCGTCCCACGGCGGGCTGGCCGTGGCGGCCGGGCGAGCGGGTGCCGGCCGGGCTGTCGGTGAAGCAGTCGTGGGGCTGGCTCTTCGCGCCCGACGGCCGGGTGCTGACCCTGGTCAACCCCAAGGACGGCATCGTCTCGCTCCCCGGCGGTTCGCTGGAGCCCGAGGACGACGGCGACCCGGGCTCCGCCCTGGCCCGCGAGGCGGCCGAGGAGGCCCAGGCGGTGATCGGCACGCCCCACTACCTCGGCTACCTCTACGACCGGGTCGGCTCGGCGAACGGTGGCCACGAGTGCGCCCGGGTCCGGATGGCCGCCGCTTTGCGGGCCGTCGGTCCCAGCGCGGCGGACCCGGCGTCGGGGCGGCACTACCGGCGGCTGCTCGTCGCGCCCGGTCTCGCGGTCGAGCTGCTCGGCTGGGGTGAACCGGGGCTGCGCCAGGCACGGGCGGCGGTCGCGGCGGGCGTCCGGTGGCTCGGGGTGCCCTCGGCCGCCAACGAGGCGATCGAGGAGCTGCCGGCCGAGGGCTGCGAGGTCTTCCCCGGCGCCGCCCACCCGGGCCCGGCACCCCTCCGGCTGAGCGCCGCCACGGGTGACCCGGGCCCGGGCCCGGGGTTCGGCGCGGGCCCCGGCGCGGGCCCACGCCCCGGCCCCGGCCCCGGCCCCGGTGCCGGCGCCGCCCCCGCCGACGCCCCCGACCCCGACGCCCCCAGCCCCGCCTCTCCCGCCCCCGGCCGTCGTGCGAGCGGAGGGTGACCGAGTGACGGTGCCGCATCCGGCAGGGCTCTTCCACCACGTCGAGCTCTGGGTGGACGACCTCGCCGCCGCCGAGGCGCAGTGGTCCCCGGTGCTGCTCGCCCTCGGCTGCGAGCCGTTCCAGCAGTGGCCCCGGGGCCGCAGCTGGCGTCTGGGCACCGCCTACCTGGTGATCGAGCAGTCGACCGCGCTGCTCCCCGGCGGTCATCAGCGCCTGCGCGCCGGGCTCAACCACCTCGCCGTGCACGGCTCGCGCGCGGCGGTGGCCGCCGCCCTCGCGGCCGGGTGGACGGTCCGGGTGGACACCGGCGAGGCGGTGCACCTGATCAACGGTCAGGGCTTCGAGCTGGAGATCGTCTGCGTCTAGCGGCAGGCCTCGGTGTCCGCTCCCGCGCGGCGTCCGGCGGCCGTCCGCCCCGGATTCCCGGCCCCGGCACCGGCGGGTGAGTGCGCGACGGCCTCGTGACTGTCCCTCGATCGGGGTACCCCGACACCGGCGCCGCCGACGGCGCCGCCGGGGCCTGACCAGCGCACTTGCCGTATCCCGCCGCCGAGTTCACTCCACCGTCGTCAGACTTCCCGTCAATTGTCTTGGCATGACCACTTACCGAGCACCCTACTGCCTGGTATCACAGATGTGACTCACGTCACTCCCTGGAGGTGTCATGCTACGCCCCACCCGTGCCATGTCCATGGCCGCCCTCGCGGCTCTCCTCACGATGACCACCCTCTTCGCAGCCTCGTCCGCCCACGCGGCCGGCGTGAACTACGCCGCCCTCGGCGACTCCTACGCCTCCGGCCTCGGCTCCGGCAGCTACACGAGCGAGAGCGGCAGCTGCAAGCGCAGCACCAACGCCTACGCCTACCTCTGGAAGAACGCGCACGCGCCCTCGTCCTTCTCCTTCGTCGCCTGTTCCGGTGCCAGAACCGGTGACGTCCTCAACAACCAGCTCTCGGTCCTGAACTCCGGCACGACGCTCGTCAGCATCAGCGTCGGCGGCAACGACGCGGGCTTCGCCAGCACCATGCAGACCTGCGTGCTGGACTCGGAGAGCGCCTGCCTCAACGCCGTCGCCGCCGCGAAGACCTACGCCAACAACACCCTGCCCGGCCAGCTCGACCAGGTCTACGCGGCCATCCACGCCAAGGCGCCCAACGCCCGCGTGGTGGTGCTGGGCTACCCGCACCTCTACAAGGTCGGCGGCAGCTGCATCTTCGGCATCGGCGACACCAAGCGCGCCGCCATCAACAGCGCGGCGGACGTCCTCGACGGTGTCATCGCCAAGCGGGCGGCCGACGCCGGCTTCGCTTTCGGTGACGTCCGGAGCGCCTTCACCGGGCACGAGATCTGCGCTTCCGGCACCACCTGGCTGAACAGCACGACCCTGCCCATCGAGGAGAGCTACCACCCGAAGGCCGCCGGGCAGTCGGGCGGCTACCTCCCGGTGTTCTCCGCGCAGGTCTAGCCGGCGCGGCAGCCGGTGCGCCGGCCGGTCCCGCCCACCTCCGGGGCGGGACCGGCCGGCGCCTCGCTCAGCGCACCGGCTCAGCGCACCTGCTCAGCGCACCTGCTCACCGCCCCCCCCGGCTCACCGCCCCGGTGGGAAAGGGATGCCGGCGAGCACCGGCAGCAGCTCCCGCTCCTCGTGGTCCAGGTGCGCCTCCAGCTCGGCCGACATCCGGGCCAGCTCCGCCCGGAACCGCTCGGGTTCGGCCACCCCGATCCCGGCGAGCAGCTTCACCAGCCCGTCCTTGATCCGGCCGACCGAACGGTGCTCGTCGCCCAGCCGGGCGAGCGTCTCCCGCAGGTGCGGGTGGCTCCGCGCCAGCGCGGGGAAGATCGCGGCGTTCTCCCCGGTGTGGTGGTGGGTCAGCCCGGCGCAGAGCGCGAGGCAGTGCTGCCGGATCTGCAGCCCGAGGCCTGGCGGCCGGCCGTCACCGGCGGGCCCGGCCGCGAAGTGGGCCTCCGTCTCGGCCCGGACGTGCCGCAGCTGGGCACGCAGCCAGGTGTGCACCTCCAGCAGTTTTCCCGCCAGGTCGGCCACCTCGCGCGGCTCGGCCCCGGACCGTTCCAGTGCCACCACCGGCAGCACCCGTGCGGTGTGCGCCTGGTAGTCGCCGTACCCGGGGGCCGCCCGGACCACCGCCTCGAACAGTCGGTCCCGCCGGGCGCCCTCGGCCGGCACCGCTACGGCCTCGAACACCTCGGTGCCGAGCTCCACCCGGACCACGGGGTGGGCGAGCAGATTGCGGTACCACTGGGGGTGGTCCGGCGCCCCGGCCGCCGAGGCGACGACCAGCAGCTGACCGTCCGCGCGGACGTACCCGAGCGGCACGGTGTGGTCCTGTCCGGTCCGTGCGCCGGTGGTGGTGAGCAGCAGCAGGTCGCCGCCCTCGAAGGGGCCGCCGACCTCGCCGCCGTTGGTTCGGAATTCCTCGATGATCGCTTGGTTGAAAGACATGGGCATACGCCTGTGGAGTCTCCGGTGCATGGGGAGTGGAGGCCACGGCGCCGCATCGCACGAGCGCAACGGACCGAAGCGGGCGTGCGGGCAGCGCCGCGGCCGCTTGGGTCAGATCAGGGAAGCGGAGTGAGAACTCATCGCGCATCGTCCCTCGGTCGAAGGTGCCCGCCCGGTCGCCGGCCGGCCCAGTTCTCTTTGGCCGACACCGCGCTGCACGCCCCCCATTACAGTCACCCGCCCACCCCGTGTCAACGAGCTCGATCAGGATCGAGGGCGGCGCGCGCCGCCGCTCTTCCCCCGGGGGAGCGGCGACGCGGGCTCGGGGCTACCGCAGGTAGGAGGCCAGGCCGGCCGGCTTCAGCCCGGCGGTGGCGGCGGCGGCGAGGGCGCGCTGGAGGTCTCCGGCGAGGGTGTCGGTCCAGTGCATCAGGACGACGTCGCCGGGGGACAGGGTGCCCTCGTGCCAGATGTTGGAGGCACCCCAGCTGAAGTCGGCGTCGGCGGTCAGCACGTGCTGGATGCCGCAGTTGGCGGCGGCCTGCAGGGTGTCGGCGTTCCAGGCGAAGAACGGCGGGCGGAAGACGGTCGGGGCGGTGCCGAAGGTGCGGACCTGGGCGTCGCGGGCGTCGCAGATCTCGACCTGCTGCTCGGCCGGGCTGAGCGTGGTCAGATCCGGGTGGGAGACGCTGTGATCCTGGATGGAGGAGCCGGGCACGGCGGTGACGCGGCGGAAGAAGTCGGGGTCGGTGGCGGCCGGCATGGGCAGCGGGAACGCGGTGATCGGCAGCTGGTGGTCGGCGATGAACCGCTCCGCCTCGGGGGTGCGCTGCCAGCCGTCGTCCACGGTGAAGAAGACGACCCGGTCGCTGGTCGGCACCGAGCCGGCGGCGGTGGCCGGAGCGGGCGCCGGACCGTCCACCCGGACGTCGTCGACGGCGAACGGACCCTGCTGGTACCAGCCGTGGACGTACAGCCGGACGGTGCGCGCGTCGGGACCGGTGGTGAACCGGGTGGTCAGCTTCTGCCAGCCGCCGTTGGTGGTCGCCGTCCAGGCCGGGGCGACATCGCGCCCGGTGCCGGTGACGCCGAGGTGGACGAAGGCGCCGCGGACCCAGGCCGAGGCGGTGTACGTGGTGCCGGGCCGGACGGAGACGGTCTGCGCGCACTCGCCGTTGGAGTCGTCGTTCGCCGGGGTGACGGCGAGGGCGGAGCCGCCGGAGTGCGGGGCGGTGGTGGTGGCGGACGCCTCGGCGGGGCCGCCGGTGCAGCGCCAGCCGGGGACGCTGCCCCAGTCGGCGAGCGAGGAGGCGGGGATCTCGAAGCCCGGGTTGGTGGCCAGATTGACGGCGGGCGCCGCGGCCCCGGCGGGTCCGGCGGAATCGGCCGAGGTAGAGGTCGAGGCCGACGCCGGGGCCGCGAGACCGCAGACGGCGAGCAGCGTGCAGGCGGCGAGCGCCGACAGGCGTGAGGACATGGACACGTGTGGACTCCTGCGTGGGGGCAGTGGAGGACACGCCCGTGGGGAGGGCGTGTGGAACGGGGTGGAGCGCTCCCCGAGGGGCGGGAGCCGTGGGCGTGCCGCACTCAGACCGAGGCAAAACAATGGACTGGACCACTCGGATCGTCAAGGGAGTGACGTGCCGTGAGCCCGCTGTCATCCGTACCGCGAAGAGGACGAGACGGACCGTCAGGAGCTGTACAGCTCGTCGATGTCCGGCCGGTAGTACTCCGTGATCGCCGCCCGGCGCAGCTTCAGCGAGGGCGTCATCAGGCCCTGGTCGACGCCGAACTCGCGCGGCAGCAGCCGGAACGCGCGGATCGACTCGGCGCGGGAGACGGCGGTGTTCGCCGCGGCCACCGCCCGCTGGATCTCCGCGTGCAACTGCTCGTCGGAGAGCACCGCCCACGGGTCCAACTGCTCCCGGCCGTGCGACTTCAGCCAGTGCGCCAGGGCGGCCGGGTCGAGCGTGATCAGCGCGGCCACGTACGGGCGGTCGTCGCCGACCACCAGGCACTGCGAGACCAGCGGATGCGCCTGCACCCGCTCCTCCAGCGTGGCCGGGGCGAGGTTCTTGCCACTGCTGGTGACGATCAGGTCCTTCTTGCGCCCGGTGAGGGTGAGGTAGCCGTCCTCGTCCAGCCGGCCGAGGTCGCCGGTGCCGAACCAGCCGTCGTACAGCGACTCCTCGGTGCAGCTCGGGTGGTTGAGGTAGCCGCCGAAGACGCCGGAGCCGCGCACCCACACCTCGCCGTCGTCGGCGATGGCCACCGAGGCCCCCGGGACGGGGCGGCCGACCGTGCCGAGCTTCTGCCGGCCGGCCGGGTTGGCGGTGATCGCGGCGGAGGTCTCGGTGAGGCCGTAACCCTCGTACAGGCTGAGGCCGATGCCGGTGAAGAAGAGGGCGAGCTCCCGGTTGAGGGCCGAGCCGCCGCACATCACGCCGCGCACCCGGCCGCCGAGCACGGCCCGCAGTCGCGGGTAGACGGTCCGCTCGTACGCCAGGTGGCGCAGCCGCAGCCGGGGGCCCGGTCCGGGGCCGTGGCCCAGCGCGCGCTGCTCGCGGGCGGTGGCCCACTCGACGGCCACCTGCCGGGCCTGCTCGAAGAGTTCGCCCCGCCCGGCCTCCTCGGCCGCCCGCCGGGCCTGCTGGAACACCTTCTCGAAGACGTAGGGGACGAGGTGCAGGAAGGTCGGCCGGTACGCGGCGAGCGCGGGCAGCAGGGCCTCGGTGGAGACCTCGGGGATGTGCCCGATCCGGAAGCCGCCGCGGATCGCCGCGATCTGCACCATCCGGCCGTAGACGTGCGCCAGCGGGAGGAAGAGCAGGGTCGACGGCTGGCCGCCGCCGGTGTCCGCGAAGACCTCGGCCCAGCCGTCCAGCAGGGCGTCGGCCGCCGAGGCCAGGTTGGCGTGGGTGAGCATGCAGCCCTTGGGGCGGCCGGTCGTCCCGGAGGTGTAGACGATGGTGGCGACGTTCTCGGCCGCGACGCCGAGCCGCTGGCGGTGGACGAGCGAGTCGGGTACCCCGCGGCCGTCCTCGGTGATCGAGTCGACGCAGCCCCGGTCCAACTGCCAGATGCCGGTGAGGTCGGGGAGCGCGTCGCAGACCGCGCCGACCGTCATGGCGTGGTCCTCGTCCTCGACCAGGCAGGCCACCGCCTGGGTCTCGGCGAGGATCCAGCGGACCTGCTCGGGCGCCGCGGTCGGGTAGATCGGGACGGTGATCGCGCCGATCGACCAGAGCGCGTAGTCGAACAGCGTCCACTCGTAGCGGGTGCGGGACATCAGCGCGACCCGGTCGCCGTACCGGACGCCCCGGGTCAGCAGGCCCTTGGCGAGCGCCAGCACCTCGTCCCGGAAGGCGGTCGCGGTGACCTCGTGCCACTGCGGGTCGCCGTCCGTCCGGCGGGCCAGCTGGACCAGGCCGGACCTGCGTTCGGCGGTGTCGTAGAGCGAGTCGGCCAGCCCGCCGGTGGCCGGTGGTCCGGTCGGTGCGGGGGAGCTGAACTCGCGCACATTGCCCCCGATCCCGTTGTGGCCCCTGCCTGCCGGGCCCGTACGGGCGTCCGGATCGGCGGCGCGCTGAACGGTCGGGCAGGTGGAGCGAAACTATCGGATTGCTCTGTCACTGCCCAGGGGTGTGACCGTGACGCGACGAGATCGGCACCGGCCCGTAGGGAAAGTGCCGCGGCGGGGGATGGCCGGGGCTGGGCGGCCGAGGGGTGAATCCAGGATGACAGGGATCATTCGGACATCATCGGGCCGGGGGTCGGGAGAGGGCGGGTTCGACCCTCGAACGAGTGGTCAGGGCGTAGTAGGCTCTCGCAGACCTGCGGCCGAGGCCTCGCCGACCGGCCTGGTCCGACCGCCGGAAACCAGGACGAAAGCCCTGGTTGACAGCCGTGAGCCACCCTGGTCCACAGCCCCGAACAACGACCCCGAACGACAGCCCCACCCGAAGGCCTCGCCCTAGGTCGCGCACCACCCCGCACCACCGCCGCCGTACCGTCACCGCCAGCCCGCCTCTGCCGACCGCCCCTTCGAACCGCTCCCCGTCCGCGCCTGGCACTTCCCGACCGAGGACTCCATGCGTCTGCGCAGCAGCTCGATCCGCGCGAAGATCATCGCGCTGCTCCTGGTGCCCATCGTCGCGCTCACCGCCCTGTGGGTGTACGCGACGCTCGCCACCACCGGTGACGTCTGGAGCCAGTTGGCGGTCAGCAGTACGTACAAGGAGTTCGGCAAGCCGGTCGACCAGTACGCGTACGACCTGCAGAACGAGCGCCGCGCCGCCGTCCAGCGGCTGGCCGACCCGAGCTCGCGGGCCGCCCGGGACGCCTTCGAGCAGGCCCAGGCCGTCACCGACCGGGACCTCGTGACGCTGCGGCTGAAGAAGACCGACGACGGGGGCAAGCTCGACGCGGCGCAGCGCGGCCGGTACCTGCAGATCCTCGCGGCCGCCGACCAGCTGACCCCGCTCCGCAGCCAGATCAACCGCTCCTCGCTCAACTGGGAGTTCGCGCTCGGGCAGTACAGCGACCTCGTCAAGCCCACCTTCGGCTTCCGGTCCGCCTTCGTCGCCCGCCAGAGCGGCCAGCTGCCGCGCCAGGGGACGATCCTGATCGAGCTGGCCCGGGCCCGCGAGTACCTCTCCCAGGAGGACGCGGCGATGGAGGGCCTGAGCACCGCCTCCGGTCGGCCCACCGCCGAGCAGTACCAGGTCGCGATCGACGCCCTGCACAACCAGCAGGCGCTGTTCACCGTCTACATCGCCGAGCTCGACCCGGCCGACCAGAGCGACTACATCGCGCTGCGCGGCGGCGAGGCCTGGGCGGCGCTGTCCCGCGCCGAGGCCGACTTCGTGGGCGCGGGCGGGCCGGAGCGGGTGGTCCAGGCGATCAACGGCGACTCCTGGCGGGAGACCGCCGACCGCGCGCTGGGGGACCTCGCCGCCATCAACACCCGGCTGGCCGGGGCGATCGGCGACCGGGAGCGCTCGTACGCGATCGGGCTGCTCTGGCGCGGCGGCATCGCCGGTGCGATCGGCCTGGTCGCGGTGGTGCTGTCGGTGATGATCTCCTACCGAATAGGCCGGGGCCTGGCCCGCGAGCTGATCGGCCTGCGCAACGCGGCCAACGAGCTGGCCGGCACCCGGCTGCCCTCGGTGATGCTGCGGCTGCGCAAGGGCGAGGCGGTGGACGTCGCGACCGAGGCGCCGGAGCTGCAGTTCGGCTCGGCCGAGATCGGCCAGGTCGGGCGGGCGATCAACGCCGTCCAGCGGGCCGCCGTCGAGGCCGCCGTCGAACAGGCGGACCTGCGGCGCGGCGTCTCCGCGGTCTTCGTCAACCTGGCCCGCCGCAGCCAGGTGCTGCTGCACCGCCAGCTGACGCTGCTGGACACCATGGAGCGCCGCACCGAGGACCCGGCGGAGCTGGAGGACCTCTTCAAGGTCGACCACCTCACCACCCGCATGCGCCGCCACGCCGAGGGCCTGATCATCCTGGCCGGCGGCTCCCCGGGCCGGGCCTGGCGCAAGCCGGTGCGGATGGTGGACGTCGTCCGTGCCGCCGTCGGCGAGGTCGAGGACTACGCGCGGGTGATCGTCCGGCCGTTCCCCGGCACCGGGCTGCTCGGCAGCGCGGTCGCGGACGTCACCCACCTGATCGCCGAGCTGGTCGAGAACGCCGCGGTGTACTCCCCGCCGAGCACCCAGGTGACCGTCCAGGGCGAGGTGGTGGCCCACGGCTTCGCGCTGGAGATCGACGACCGGGGGCTCGGGCTGAGCGAACTCGCGCTCGCCGAGATCAACGAGCGCCTCGCGGTGGAGCAGGAGTTCGACCTCGCGGACACCGACCGCCTGGGCCTCTTCGTGGTCAGCCGGCTGGCCCGCCGGCACGGCATCCGGGTCCACCTGCGGCCGTCGCCGTACGGCGGGACGACCGCGGTGGTGCTGATCCCGCGCGAGCTGCTGGCGGAGGCGTCGGACGGGCCGCCGGCCGGGGCGGCTCCCGGCCGGCGTGCGGTGCCGGCCGGGCAGGGCGAGCGCGATCTGGTCGTGGTGCCGCCGCCGGGCGGCGCGGGTACGGCGGGCGGTGCGAGCGGCGCGGCCGACGGCGGGCCGGGGCCGGAGGCCGGTCGGGCCGCCGGGACCGCGTCCGACCAGGGCGGACGCCACCGGGGGAGCGGCGGCCCGCGGCCGTCGGCGCCCGACACCACCCGTACCCCGGGCGGTCTGCCGCGGCGGGCGCGGAACAGGACCGGGCCGACGCTGGTCACGGCCTCGCCGGACGAGGCGGTCCGGGGCCCGGGCCGTCACCGCCGGGAGGGCCTGGCCGCGCCGGAGGGCGCCGAGGCCGGACCGCAGGACGCCGGTGCCGCCGGTGGGCCGGACCGCACGCCGGTCGGGCAGCAGCCGCCGGCCGCCTTCCCCTCCGCCAGGCTCTCCTCGGTCGGTCGGCCCCCGGTCGGGCGGCCGGAAGCCGGGCTGCCCGAGGCCGGGCGATCCATGGCAGCGCAGCCCCCGGCGGAGCAGCCCTCCGCCGGGCAGGCGGCCGACGGTCCTCCCGCCGGCGGACCCGGTCCGCTGCCGCGCCGCGTTCGGCAGGCCAGCCTCGCGCCCCAGCTCCGGGAGCGCGCCGTCCAGGAGCCCGGCCGGTCGGCCGCCGAGACCGCCCGCGAGCGCTCGCCGGAGGAGGCGCGGGCGACGTTCGCCTCCTTCCAGCGCGGCTTCACCCGGGGCCGCGGTTCGGCGGCCCCCGTCCCGCCCGCCCGGCCGGCCGCCGTGCCCCCGTGGCAGCCGCCGGACCCGAACCGGCGCGCGATCGCACCGGCCCCGGCCCCGGCGGCCCTGCCCGCCCCGCCGCCCGGCGACCGGGCCCCGCTCGCCCGCTGGGTACCGGGCGCGTCGCCCGCCCCGCGCTCCGCACGGACAGCACCCTCGACACCCGCGGTACCGGCACCACCTGCAGCATCCGCAGTGAAGGCACCACCCGCAGTGAAGGCACCACCCGCACCACCCGCTCCAGCGGAAGGAAGAGATTCATGACCACTTCGACGCAGTCGTCCGGGGACCTCAACTGGCTTCTCGACGATCTCGTGGGGCGCGTCGCGGCCCTGCGGCACGCGGTGATCCTGTCCAGTGACGGGCTGGCCACCGGGGCCTCCCGCGACCTCGACCGCGAGGACGCCGAGCACCTGGCCGCCGTCGCGGCCGGCTTCCACAGCCTGGCCAAGGGCGCCGGCGGGCACTTCAAGGTCGGCGGCGTCCGCCAGACCATGGTCGAGCTGGACGAGGCCTTCCTCTTCATCACCGCGGCCGGCGACGGCAGTTGCCTGGCGGTGCTGAGCGAGGCCGAGGCCGACATCGGCCAGATCGCCTACGAGATGGCCCTGCTGGTCAAGCGGGTCGGCGAGCACATGGCCGCCGAGCCGCGCACCGAAGCCGCCCCGCCGGGGAGATGAGCGGCCCGATGGCGGAGGAGGAGCCCGAGCTGGAACAGGACGACCCGGCCGGGGACGAGTCCGGGGTCGACCTGTTCCAGCCGCGCACCCCGGTCGACGACCGGTGGTTCGACGACGAGGCCGGTCCGGTGGTGCGGCTGTACTCGATGACCCGGGGCCGTACCCGCCCGGTCGAGGACGGCCTGTTCGACCTGATCTCGCTGATCACCGTCGCCGAACCCGGGCCCCGGGCCGGGGCGGTGCCCGCGCTGGTGCTCGACCCGGAGCACCAGACCATCCTGACCTGGTGCCGCCGCGAACCGCTGTCCGTCGCCGAGCTCGGCTCCTACACCGACCTGCCGGTCAGTGTGGTCCGCGTGCTGCTCGGCGACCTCTACGACGCCGAGCTGATCAGCGTCACCCGACCCGTTCCGCTCGCCGAGCTGCCGGACGAGCGCCTGCTGCGAGACGTGATCAATGGACTCCGTGCGCTCTGACCACCACGAGAACGCCGCCGCCGGTGCCACGGTCAACGACCCGCCCTGGCGGGGTGGTCCGGCGGTCGCGGTGAAGATCCTGGTCGCGGGCGGCTTCGGCGCGGGCAAGACCACGCTGGTCGGCTCGGTCAGTGAGATCCGCCCGCTGCGCACCGAGGAGGAGCTGAGCGAACTCGGCCGCCCGGTGGACGACACCGCGGGGGTGGAGGCCAAGCGGACCACCACCGTGGCGATGGACTTCGGCCGGATCGACCTGCGCGCCGGGCTGGCGCTCTACCTGTTCGGCACCCCGGGGCAGGACCGGTTCTGGTTCGTCTGGGACGAGCTGGCGCGCGGTGCGCTCGGTGCGGTGGTGCTCGCCGACACCCGCCGACTGGCGGACTGCTTCCCCTCGGTGGACTTCTTCGAGCAGCGCGGCATCCCCTTCGTGGTGGCCGTCAACTGCTTCGACGGCACCGAGCTGTTCGCCGCCGAGGAGGTCCGGGACGCGCTCGACCTGGACCCGGGGATCCCGGTGCTGCTCTGCGACGCCCGCCGGCGCGAGGACGGCAAGGACGTGCTGGTCGCCCTGGTCGAGCACGTCGGCGCACAGCGAAGGGGCGGCGCGGGCCGGTCCTGACCGGTGCTCTGCCGATCAGGCCCGGCGCAGACGCCGGGGAGCCCGGGCGGTCGCCGGCGGCCGCCAGGAGCCGTCGTCTCATTCGGGCGTCCGTATGCCGGACGTCCGCCGGTCGGTAGGTTGCCTAGACCGGGTCCGGCGTGGAAGGCTCTGGACGAAGGCCGCCCGGCCCTGCGGTTCGGGATGCCTCGGAGCACACCGGAACGCCGCGGGAAGCCCGGCGGCGCACCACGACGCACCGCTCACGCGACCGCGTCCAGGACCAGGGGGAGGGCAGTACCGTGACCGTCGACCACCGCCGCGCCGCGGCCGCGCCGGCCCCGGTCACGCCGGCCCTGACGATCCGCCGGTACATCGACCACGCGCTGATCTGCAGCGCCTGCTGTCGGTGACGGACCGGCCGGCCTCCCGGTAGCCCGACGGACTTCGCGGCCCGCCCGGTCGTGAAGCGTGCCTCTGACGCTCCGTCAATCCGTAGGCCCAGCCGCACCGGACGCCGGTGTCCGGCCGTGCCGCCGTTTCCCATGCCCGCTCTCGCGGAGACCACCAGTGAACCTCGCCAGCCCCATCACCACCCCTGCTGCCGCCGTGACCGTCGGCGTGCCGGGAGCGTCGCACCGCGTGCGGTGCAACGGTCCGTTCACATGGTTGAATGGGCGCATGAGCAACGTCGTGGACAGCAGCCGAGGTCACCTCGACCTTGAGCCGTTCTGGCCGTCCCGGCAGCCGCACCTGTTCGACCAGACGTGTCCGGGCTCGCCCAGCGCGTCCCGGCCCGCCGTCCGCTGACCTCGGTTCAGCCCCCGGCAGTACACCCGGTCGACGCGCAGACGACTCCACCCCGTCCGTCACGCGCGAAATGAGCGGCACCATGTCTTCCTCCTCCACGGCCACCCTTCCCCTTCCCGCCGCGACCCCGCACCTGCGCGCGGTCCGCTCCGTCCCGTCGAGCGCCGAACGATGGCACGGCGCCACGATCCCGCCGCACCCCGCCGCCCCCCAGCACCAGTCGGGGCCGCACCACCAGGTCGGCCAGGCGCCGTCGCACTTCGCGGCGCCCGCCCCGGTCGCGGCCCCGGCGCCGCAGGGCGGCCAGGTCGCGCAGGCCCTGCTCGCCGCGCTGCCGGAGGGGGCCACCGTCGTCGCCGCGCTCCCGCAGGGGGCGCTGCCGCAGGCCCTGCTCGCCCAGTACGGCGCGCAGTTCGGCGCCTCGGCCGGCCATCCGATGGTCGGCTACCTGGTGCTGGTGCCCGCCGAGGGCGGCGCGCCGCTCGGCGGCGCCGCCGCGGTCGGCCCCGGTCAGCACGTCCAGGGCGCCCCGCTCCTCGCCGCGCAGGCGCCGGACCCGACCCAGCCCCGCGCTCAGGTCCAGCCGCAGGCCGCCCGTCCGGTTCGGCCCGCCGGTCACGGCATCTCGGTCGACACCGAGCGGCGCAACGCCTACGTCGACGGGCGGTTGCTCGACCTCACCTACCTGGAGTTCGAGCTGCTGGCGCACCTGACCGAGCACCCGCAGCGGGTGCACACCCGTGACCACCTGGTCTCCGCCGTCTGGGGCTACGGCCACGTGGGCGACGGCCGCACGGTGGACGTGCACGTGGCGCGCCTGCGCCGCAAGCTCGGCGCGGCCTACCGCGACAGCATCGTCACGGTCCGCCGGGTCGGCTACAAGTACACCCCGGTGGCGTGACCCGCTGCTGAATTCCGTCGTCACGGGCCGGGCGTTCCTTCGAACGCCCGGCCCGTGACGCATGAATGACGACCGATCAGGCTCGCTGGTCGGGCGGCAGCAGCAGGACGGCCAGTGCGGCGGCACAGGTCCGCGCGTGCCCCAGGAACCAGTCCAGCCGGTCGTCGGTCAGGTGCGCCGGAGTCGAGCGGACGGCCAGTGCGAACCGGGCCTGCCCGGCGCCGTCCAGTACCGGGACGGCCACGGTGCGGACCCCGGCCGCCGACTCGCCGTCGTTGAGCGCGTAGCCGGCGGCCCGTACCTTCGCCAACTCCGCGTCCAGCCGGGCGGGTTCGGTGATGGTCCGGTCGGTGAACGGCAGCAGCGGGCCGATCGTCGAAGGCTGCGGCTCGCCGGGGCGCGGCCAGCCCAGCAGGACCTTGCCCAGCGCCGTCGAGTGCAGCGGGCGCCGCAGTCCGAGCCCGGTGTCCGGGCGCACGGAGGCGCCGACCAGGATGACCGCGTGCGGGCCGCTGCGGATCGCGAGGTCCGCGGTGGCCCCGGTGCGCTTGGCGAGCAGGTCCAGTTCGGGTGCTGCCAGGTGCAGCCCCCGCTGGTGGAAGCTGAGTTGGCCGAGTTCGGCGACGGCCGGGCCGAGCCGGTACCGGGCGGTCTGCTCGTCCTGCTCCAGGAAGCCGGCGCTGACCAGGGTGCGGGCCAGTCGGTGCGCGGTGGAGACCGAGAGGTCCATCCGGCGGGCCAGGTCCGAGGCGCTCAGGTCGGGGCCGTTGTCGTGGAAGCAGTGCAGGAGCCCGAGGGCCCGCTGGACGGCCTGTGCACCGGCCGGCGGGCTCTGGACGGCGGTGGCGGCCTCGGCCATGGCACCTCGCGTTCGGTCCGGCGCCCCGGCGGGTCCACCGGGGTCGGTTCCAGACTATGGCAGCCGCTGCTGCGGAATTGTGTCGGTGGCATTGCAATGGGATGGCGTTGATGAACAAGTGATCCCACGATGTGGCAAAAGCTTGCTTCGCGCTCCCTCGCCGTGGAACGCTCGGCACATCGCCCCGGACGGCCCCGTCCGGAGTCCGAGTTGTCGCCCGGGCCACCCAACCGGCAGGAAGGAGCAGCGCCGTGACGACCCACCGGTGCTCCGCCCCCTGCACCTGTTGTCGCTGACCCGCCGTAGCCCCCGAGCCGGTCGAAACGCCGCACCGCGCCCCGGGCCCTCCCAGGTCGGTGCCCTCCCGCACCGCCATGGGCCCGTCGCCCGGCCGCGTCACGGTCGGACCGCCCGCCCGCTCCCCACCCGCTTCCCCGGTCGGCCCCCGTGCAGCCCGCTGCTCAGCCCTCCGCTCAACCCTCTCCCTCCGACCGACCACGTCCGGTGCCGCGCCCCGCCGCTGCCCGCATCCGCCCAGCCAGAGGACCCGTCACCGTGCCCAGCCACGCCCGCTCCACCGCCGATGCCGCCCCCTCCGACGCCGCACCCGCCGCCGCGGCCGGTGTCGCGGCCGACGCCCCGGCCACGCTCTGGTTCACCCGCTGCCCCGTCCCCACCGCCACCGGCATCGCCGCCGACCAGGGCCGCTTCGCCCGGGAGTTCGCCGCCGACGGCATCACCGTCCGCTCGCTCCAGGACGCCCCGCCGGAGGTGGCCGCCGACCACCACTACACCCACGCCCTCACCGGCCTGTTCCGCGAAGGCGGCAACGTGCCCGCGCTCTGGGCCCGTTCGCGCGGCGAGCGGACCCGGCTGATCGGTCTCACCTGGATCGAGGAGCGTCAGGTCGTCCTGGTCCGGGCCGGCAGCGGGATCGGCTCGCCCGGGCAGCTGCGCGGGCTGCGACTGGCCGTCCCACGCCATGGGATCGGCATCGACTTCTGGCGGGCGATGGCCCTGGCCGGTCTGCACGGGGCCCTCGCCACGGCCGGACTCACCCTGGACGACGCCGAGTTGGTCGACGTCCCGGCCGCCCCGGGCGGTGGGCAGTGGGCCGCCGAACTGGCCGCGCTGCGCGACGGCGTGGTGGACGCGGTGTACGTCAAGGGTGCGCTGGCCGTCGAGGCGGCCCGCCGGTTCGGCGCCGAGGTCGCGATCGAGCTGGACGCCGTGCCGGACCGCCGCCGCCGGGTCAACAACGGCACACCGCGCCCGGTCACCGTCCACCAGCGGCTGCTGGACGAGCGTCCGGACCTGGTCGTCCGCTTCCTGGCCGTCCTGCTGGAGGCCGCCGACTGGGCCGCCGGGAACCCCGCCGAGGTGGCCCGGATCCTAAGGGCCGAGACCGGCGCCGGCGCCGAGGGCGTCGCCGGCGCCTACGCGGCGGGCGGGCACCGCACCCTGCACCTCGACCTCTCGCAGGAGCGCCTCGGCCTGTTGGAGCAGCAGGAGCGCTTCCTGCGCCACCAGGGCTTCCTCGGCGCCCCCGTCGACGTCGCCGCCTGGGCGGACCCCGAGCCGCTGCGCGCCGCCCGCGCCCTGCTCGCCGCCCGCCGCGCCGCGGCCGGGCCGGCCTGAGGCCGCTCACCCCACGCCGCCGCCCCGCCCGCCGCGCCGCTCTGTCCGCGTCGCTGTCCTGCCCTCTGCCGCGCCCGTCGCTGTCCTGCCCCCCCGCCGCTGTCCTGCCCTCTGCCGCGCCCGCCGGCCTGCCGATTCCCCTGGAGCTGACCGTGAAGACCCGCCGCCTCGCCCTCGCCGCCACCGCGTTGCTCACCACCACCGCCCTGGCCGCCTGCGGTTCGTCCGCCGGTGGCGCCAAGGCCTCCGCCGACGGGGGAGGCAGGGCCGAGGTGGTGCTGCGCCTGCCGGACCCGGGCAACAGCGGCTTCCTCGCCCTGGGCAAGAAGGACGGCTCGCTCGACCGGGCCCTCGCCGCCGTCCACGCCAAGGTCGCCTGGACGGGGAGCGCCGGCCCGTTCGCCCCCGCCGCCCAGGCGCTCTCCGCCGACCAGCTCGACGTCGCGCTGGGGTCGATCACCTCGGCCGTCGCCGCCCTGGCGCAGAAGCCAGGCTTCAAGCTGTTCGCCCAGACGGCGCCGGACGGCGTGGGCGAGGGCATCCTGGTGAAGAACGACTCGCCCATCAAGTCCGTCCAGGACCTGGCCGGCCGGAAGGTCGCGGTGAGCCAGGGCGGCACCAGCGAGTACCTGTTGCTCAAGGCCCTGGAGAAGAGCGGCGTGCCGGCCGATCGGGTCGAACGCGTCTACCTGCGCGCCGACCAGACCTCGGGCGTCTTCAACTCCGGCCAGGTGGACGCCTGGGCGACCTGGAACACCTTCTCCACCCCGTCGATCGCCAACTCCGGCGCGCACTTCCTGGTCAACGGCAAGGAGGTCGGCTCCGACAACTACGCGGTCTGGGCGGTGCGCAACGGCTTCGCCGAGAAGCACCCCGAGGTGGTCAAGGCCTTCTACGCCTACCTGCACGAGGGCGGCCTGAAGGAGAAGGCGGACCCGGCGGGCTACCTCAACGTGTTCACCGACTCCGGGCCGACCGCCGTCACCCCCGCCGAGAGGGAGATCGCGGTCGCCGTCACCCGGCAGAGCGCCACCGCCGACGTGATCACCGAGGCCGACACCGCCCGTTTCGCCACGGTGGCGGCGTTCTTCGCCGACCAGAAGGTCACCAAGCAGCTGGTCGACGTGAAGCCGTACCTGATCGACATCGCCACCCTCGCGGACGGTGCCAAGTGAGCACCGTGACCGACGCGCCCGCCGTCACCCGGGAGGCCACCGGGGACGCCACCGTAGGCGCCACCGGGGATGCCGCCACCGGGGCCGCCACCGCCGACGACGGCACCGTCGCGGCCCTCGAAGCCGGTCTGGTCGCCCCGCGCACCCGGCTGCCCGCGCCCCGCCCCCGCGCCGTCGCGCTGATCCTGCGCACCATCGGCCCGCTCGCCCTGCTCGGCGGCTGGGCGCTGGCCTCCGCCACCGGGGCGCTCACCCAGGACGTGCTCGCCTCGCCCGCCCAGGTCGCCGACGCGGTCGGCGAGCTCTGGGGCAACGGCCAGCTCACCGACGCGCTCACCGTCTCGCTCACCCGGGCCGGCCTCGGCCTGGTCTTCGGGGCCGGCGCCGGGCTGGTGCTCGGCGTCGTCACCGGGTTCTTCCGGCTGGGCGAGGAGCTGCTGGACTCCGCGGTGCAGGTCCTGCGCACGGTGCCGTTCCTCGCCCTGGTCCCGCTCTTCATGGTCTGGTTCGGCATCACCGAGACGGCGAAGATCGCCCTGATCGGGGTCGCGACCAGCTTCCCGATGTACGTCTCCACCTCCGGGGGCGTGCGCAACACCGACCGCAAGCTGATCGAGGCGATGCGCAGCTTCGGTCTCGGCCGCTGGGCGATCGTCCGGACCGTGGTGCTGCCCGGTGCGCTGCCCTCGCTGCTCTCCGGGCTGCGGCTCTCGATGACGCTCAGTGTGATCGCGCTGATCGCCGCCGAGGAGATCAACTCCACCGAGGGCATCGGCTATCTGATGGCCCAGGCGCAGAACTTCTCGCGCACCGACGTCCTCGCCGTCTGCATCCTGATCTACGGGCTGCTCGGCCTCACCGCGGACGGTGTGGTCCGCCTCCTGGAGCGCTTCCTGATGCCCTGGCGCAAGGCCACCCAAGGAGCAGGCCGATGAGCACCCCGACCACCACCGCGACCCCGACCGTCGCCGCCGTGCCCCCGACCACCGGCGCCGTCGCGGCCGGGGACGGCGCCCCCGCCGTCCACCTGCGCGGCCTGCGCCGGGTCTTCGGCACCCGGGCCGTCCTCGACGGGGTGGACCTGTCCATCGCCCGGGGCGAGTTCGTCGCCCTGCTCGGCGCCAGCGGAACCGGCAAGACCACCCTGCTGCGGATCCTCGGCGCCCTGGACAGGGCCGACGCCGGTACGGTGCTCGTTCCGCCGGTCCGCACGGTGGTCTTCCAGGAGCCCCGCCTGGTGCCGTCCAAGCGGGTGCTCGCCAACGTCACCGTCGGGCTGCCGCGCGGCGCCGCGACCCGGGAGACCGCCCTGCGGGCACTCGCCGAGGTCGGGCTGGAGAAGCACGCCGACGCCTGGCCGGCCACCCTCTCCGGCGGTGAGGCGCAGCGGGCGGCGCTCGCCCGGGCGCTCGTCCGGGAGCCGCAACTCCTCCTCCTGGACGAGCCGTTCGCCGCCCTGGACGCCCTCACCCGGCTACGGATGCAGGACCTGGTCGGTGACCTCGTCCGCCGCCACCGCCCGGCCGTCCTGCTGGTCACCCATGACGTGGAGGAGGCCGTCCGGCTCGCCGACCGGGTCGCCGTCCTGCGGGACGGCAGGCTGGTCCGCGACGAGCGGGTCGCCGTCGAGCGCCCGCGGGACCCGGCCGACCCGGCCTTCGCCGAGCTGCGCCGCCGCCTGCTCGCCGACCTCGGCGTCCACTGACCCCGCACTTCGCATTCCCCACCCCCAAGCCCCTGCCAGTACACCGGAGATCACCATGGCCATCACCCTCGGCGTCCACGCCAGCAACCCCTCGCTCTACTACCTCTCCCGGCTGGACCACCTGGCCGAGGAGCTGGCCCCGCTCGGTGAGACCGGCGTCTTCCACCACTACGCCGACGGAACCCGTACGGGCGCCCTGCTGGCCGACGGCACCATCGACTTCGGCGGCACCGGCTCCACCCCGCCGGTCACCGCCCAGGCCGCCGGCCACGACCTGGTGTACGCGGCGGTCTCCGCTCCCCGCCCCGACCACGGTGCGCTGCTGGTGCTCGCCGACGGCCCGGTGGCCTCCGTCGCCGATTTGAGGGGCGGCACCGTCGTGCTGGCCGTCGGCTCCTGGCAGACCCACCTGCTGGCCAAGGCGCTGCACGCCGAGGGCCTCTCCTACGCGACCGACATCACCCCGGTCCGCCCGGCCGCCGACGAGGACCAGGCGCAGCGGCTGCGCGACGGCGAGATCCTCGGCTGGATCGCCCAGGGCGCCGAACTGGCCGCCGCCCGCCGGAGCGGGCGGTTCCGCGAGCTGATCCGCACCGGTGACGTCATCACCGACCGCTCGGTGTTCTTCACCCGCCGGGACTTCGCCACCGAGCGCCCCGAGGTGGTCGCGGCGATCGCGGCCGCGCTGCGCCGGGCCGATGCCTGGGTGGCCGCCCACCCGGCCGAGGCGGCCGCGATCGCCGCCGCCGACCTGGGCGGGGCGGTGGAGGACTGGGAGCAGGCGCTGACCGCCCTGCCGTGGCGGCTGGAGCCCGCCACCGCCGGGTTCGTCGCCGAGCAGCAGGAGGCCGCGGACATCTTCCACGGCGTCGGCTTCATCGACCGCGCGCTGACCGTCGCCGACGCCCATCTGCCCGCGCTGGAGGCCCCGGTGGCCGCCGCACTCGCCAAGGCGGTCTGACCCGATGGCCTCCGAAGTCCTCTGGTACATCATCCCGCGCGAGGGCCACTACCCCTGGGAACCGGCCGGCCGACGCCCGGTCGACCTCCGCTACCTCCAGCAACTCGCGGGCAGCGTCGAGCGCCTGGGCTACACAGGCGCGCTGCTGGCGACCGACCTCTACGACGTCTGGGACCTCGGCAACGCGCTGGCCGCCGCCACCACCCCCGCGTTCAAGCCGCTGCTGGCCGTCCACCCCGGGCTCATCTCGCCCACCCTGCTGGCGAAGATGGCGCTCAGCTTCGACCATCTGCACGGCGGCCGGCTCCGGTTCAACGTCGTGAACGGCTCCACCGCGCAGCTGCGCGAGTACGGCCTGGACGTCGGGCACGACGACCGGTACCGGTTGAGCGCCGAGTACTGGTCGATCGTCCGGCGCCTCACCTCCGGTGAAGTCTTCGACCACAAAGGCGAGTTCTACGAGCTGAAGAACGCCGGCGCGAGCCTGCGCGAACTCGCTCCGGTCCAGCCGGGCGGCATCCCGCTCTGGTTCGGCGGCAGTTCGGCGGCCGGCATCGAGATGGCCGCCGAGCACGTGGACGTCTACCTGACCTGGGGCGAACCGCCCCAGCAGCTCCGGGAGAAGCTGGACCTGGTCCGCGAGCGCGCCGCCGCGTACGGGCGCACCCTGCGGATCGGCCTGCGGCTGCACCTGATCGTCCGCGACACCGAGGACGAGGCCTGGGCCGCCGCCGACCGGCTGCTCGACGTCACCAGCGAGGCCACCTACGCCCGGCAGCTCGGCGGGGCGACCGGTGAGGACGGGGTCGGCTGGCAGCGCCAGTTCCGCCAGCACGGGAGCCGAGTGCCCGCGCGGGCAAGGGAGTTGGAGAGCCACCCGAACCTGTGGCCCGGGATGAGCCTGTTCCGCCCCGGCCCCGGTACGGCGGTGGTCGGTTCGACCGCCCAGGTGGTCGAGCGTCTCCAGGAGTTCGAGTCGCTCGGTGTGGACACCTTCATCCTCTCCGGCAACCCGCTGCTCGAAGAGGCGCACCGGGTCGCCGAGACGGTGCTACCCGCGCTCGGCGTGGGCCGCCGTTAGCGGAGGGGCGAAGGTGCCCGGCAGTACGGGGAACGGCACCGGCGAGGTCAGTGCCAGCTGTCGGGCGAAGCGCGCGAGAGTGCGCAGGAGGAGCGTCCGCACGGGGACTCCAGGGTCTCGAAGGACGTGTGCGGACGGTACAACGCCCGAAGTCCCGGCAGGTCACGCGGTGTCGCCCGAGGAAGCTCGGGCCGGCACTGTACGGACTGCCGGGACTGCCGGGACTGCCGGATCAGGCGGCCGGGACGGCTCAGCGGCTGAGCGCGTCGATCTCCGCGAGGTCCTCGGCGGTCAGCGGGCCGCCGTTCAGCGCGTCGATGTTCTGGTCGAGCTGGGCGACGCTGCTCGCGCCGATGATCACCGATGCCACCCGGTCGTCGCGGAGCACCCAGGACAGCGCCAGCTGGGCGAGGGTCTGCCCGCGCCGCTCGGCGACCTTGTTCAGTGAGCGCAGCTGCTCCAGCTTCGGGCCGGTCAGCGCCTCCTTGTTCAGGAACCGCCCGACCGACATCCGCGACCCGGCGGGCACCTCGCCGGAGAGGTAGCGGTCCGTCAGCAGCCCCTGGGCGAGCGGGGAGTAGGCGATCAGGCTGGTCCGGGTGTCGCCGACCGCGTCCAGCACCCCCTCCTCCACGGAGCGGTCGAGGATCGAGTAGGCGGACTGGTTCAGCAGAGCCGGGGTGCCCAGCTCGCGCAGGATCGCGACGGCCTCCCGGTGCTGCTCGGCCGGGTAGTTGGAGATCCCCGCGTACAGGGCCTTCCCCGAGCGGACGGCCGAGTCCAGCGCGCCCATCGTCTCTTCGAGCGGGGTGTCGGGGTCGTGGCGGTGCGAGTAGAAGACGTCCACGTAGTCCAGGCCCATCCGGCCCAGCGACTGGTCCAGGCTGGCCAGCAGGTACTTGCGGCTGCCGCCGTCGCCGTACGGGCCGGGCCACATGTCCCAGCCCGCCTTGCTGGCGATGAACATCTCGTCCCGGTACGGGCGGAAGTCCTGCGCGAAGAGGTAGCCGAAGTTGCGCTCGGCGCTGCCGTACGGCGGGCCGTAGTTGTTCGCCAGGTCGAAGTGGGTGACGCCCCGGTCGAAGGCGCGGCGCAGCACCGCCCGCTGCACCTCCAGCGGCTGGGCGTCACCGAAGTTGTGCCACAGGCCGAGCGAGACGGCGGGCAGCTGGACGCCACTGCGGCCGGCCCGGCGGTAGGTCATCGAGGCATAGCGGTCATCCGCGGCGAGGTACGTCATGTCGGACATCCTGCCAGGACCGTCGCCCCGATCAAGCTCTTGCCCCGCCCCTGACCGGTGCATATGCTCGCGGTGGATCGTGTGTGTGCGAGGCGAAGGGGAGCCGGTATGACCATCTGCGCAGCTCTCCCGCGCTGTTGTCGCCCCGTCCGCGGCTCGCGCTGACGCCGCCGCCGCCCAAGCTCCCCTCCCGTCCCGCCGCCGCTCCCGTGTGAGCGCGATCGGCCCCTGGGTGCGGGGCCGCCGGGGCCCGGGTGCGCCGCGCCGCCGTTCCCCCCGGGATCCCCGTTCCTCCCGGATCCCCGGTTCCCTCCGGATCCCCGGTTCCCTCCGGATCCCCGGACCTCCCCGGTGGATCCCCGCCGAGCGCCGGCGCACCCCGCCGAGCGACCACCGAACGCCCCACAAGGAGACCGCCATGCGGTTCACCGTCTCGTCCCTCGTCTCCAACGGACCCGACCCCGTCACCGGAGTGCGGCGCACGACCTACGAGAAGCTGCACAACGTCATCGACCAGGCCGTCACCGCCGAACGGCTCGGCTACGACGGCTACGGCGTGGGGGAGCGGCACGGCGAACCGTTCCTCTCCCCGGCGCCCCCCGTGCTGCTCAGCGCCATCGCCGCCCGTACCTCCACGATCCGGCTCTTCACCACCGTCACGGTGCTCAGCATCCTGGACCCGGTCCGGGTCGCGGAGGACTACGCGGTGCTCGACCAACTCTCCGGCGGCCGCCTCGAACTGATCATCGGCAAGGGCAACGACCCGCGCCACTTCGACCTGTTCGGGCTGCCGGAGGACCGCCAGTGGGACGCGCTGGCCGAGAACTACGGACTGCTGCACCGGCTCTGGCGGGAGGAGAAGGTCAGCTGGGAGGGGAGCACCCGCCCGCCACTCAGGGAGGTCACCACCTCGCCGCGTCCGTACCAGGACCCGATCCCGGTCTGGCACGGCAGCGCGACCAGCGAACAGTCCACGGACCTCGCCGCCCGCTTCGGGGACCCGCTGTTCTCCGCCAACTCCTTCCATCCGCTGGCCAAGTACAAGGCGCTGGTCGACCACTACCGCGAGCGCTGGGAGCACTACGGCCGCGACCCCAAGGACGCCCGGGTCGGGACGAGCTTCGGCGGCCTGTTCGTCGCCAAGCGCTCGCAGGACGCGATCGAGGGCTTCCGCCCGTACTGGGACGCCCTGCTCGGCTCGGCGGCCGGCAGGCACAACAACTCGCCGTTCGAGTCGCTGGAGGACGCGCTGGAACGCGGCTCGGCGCTGGTCGGCAGCCCGCAGCAGGTGATCGAGAAGATCCACCGCTACCACGAGGCGTTCGGCAACGAGGTGGTGGGCATCGGCGTGGACGCCCTCACCGAGGACGTCCAGCACGAGCAGCTGGAGCTGTTCGCCGCCGAGGTCGCCCCGGTGATCCGCCGCGAGCTGCCCTGACCGGCGACCCCGCGCGCACCACCGTCACCCGGTGAGGCTCCCGCTTCCCGGGGCTCCGGCAGCCGCCATCGCGGCTCTGTACCTACTGGTATGTACATTGGACGTACCAGTAGGTACAGTCGCCGCATGGCAACGGCAACCCGGCCGACACCGCCGCGGCCGTGGTCGCCGTCGTCCAGGGCGGCTACGTGCTCGCCCGCGCCGCCGGTACGGCCGGGCCGTTCGACCGGGCCGTCCGGGACGCGCTCGGACTGCTCGCCGCGTACCGCACCGGCCGAGACCGCCTACCGGCCGAGGTGAGCCGCCCCGCCCTGTCCGAAGCCCCCACCAGGAGCCCGACGTGCACGCCATGCAGTACGAGATCACCCTCCCCGCCGACTACGACACGGGGATCATCCACCGGCGGGTCGCCGAGAAGGGCCACCTGCTCGACGCCTACCCCGGCCTCGGCCTCAAGGCGTACCTGGTGCGCGAGCGCGGCCGCGACGACTCGCCCGTCAACCAGTACGCCCCGCTCTACCTCTGGCGGACCGCCGAGGGCATGAACAGCTTCCTCTGGGGCCCGGGCTTCCGGGGCCTGAGTGCCGACTTCGGCCGTCCGGCCGTCCGGCACTGGCTCGGCGCCGGTCTGCGCCACCGAGGTCCGCGCCGGGACGGACCGCCGCGCGGCGGTCTGCTGCGCGGTGACGCGGACGGGTCCGCCGGTTTCGCCAGCCGCCACCTCGAACTACTCCCGGACGGCGCCGACCCGGCCGAGGCGGTCGAGGCCGCCCTCGCGTCCCTGCCCGACCACCCGGCGCTGCACACGGCGGCCGTCGCCGTCGACCCCGACCGCTGGGAACTGCTGCGCATCGCGCTCTGGAGCGGCCCGGTCCCGGAGGACGCCCCGGGCACCCGCTACCGGGTGCTGCACCTGTCGACCCCCGAACTCGACCGGCTGCCCGCCGGCCGCCACTGGTGAAAGGACCACACCCCGTGAACCCCGCCGACCTCGTCCCCGCCCCGCTCGACCGCGCCGCCGGCTACGCGCTCCTGGACGAACTCGCCGGGCCGCAGACCCAGGCCGCCACCCTGACCGGCCTGGACGCGCTGGCGCCCGGCTTCGCCGACTGGATCGTCACCAGCCTTTTCGGCGGCACCTACCAGCGGCCCGGGCTGGCGCTGCGCGACCGCCAGGTGGCCAACCTGGCCGCGCTCACCGCCCTCGGCGGGGTGGAGCCGCAGCTCGCCGACCACGTCCGCAACAGCCTGCGGGTCGGGCTGAGCAGAGAGGAGATCACCGAGGTGCTGGTCCACCTCGCGCCCTACGTCGGCGTGCCCAAGGCCCTGGCCGCCCTGCGGGTGGCGAAGACCGCCTTCGCCGAGGCGGAGACCGGGGGCCGGGCCGCGTGAGTGCTTCTGTCGACAGTGCCGCCGAGGTTGCCGCCGGCGCCGGGGGCGGTGCCGTCCGCACCGTTCTGGGTGACCTCGACCCGGCCGAGTTCGGCGTCTGTGACGCCCACGACCACCTGTTCCTGCGCAGCCCCCGGCTGCCCGGCGAGGAACTGGACGACCCGGCGGCCGCCGAGCGGGTGCTGCGCGACTTCGCGGCGGCCGGCGGCCGGGCGATGGTCCAGTGGACCCCGCACGGCATGGGCCGCGGCGCCTTCGCGCTCCCCGGTCTCGCCCGCGCGACCGGCGTCCACCTGGTCGCGGCCACCGGCCTGCACCAGGACGTCCACTACGACCCGCAGTGGCTGGCCGAGCGCTACGAAGGGCTCGCCGAGCTGTTCACCGCCGAGCTGACCACCGGTCTGCGCGCCGCGCCCGCGGGCGTCCGGGCCGGACTGATCAAGGTGGCGGGCGACTACCACGGCCTCGGCCCGCACACCCGCCGGGTGATGGCGGCGGCGGCCGAGGCGCACCACGCCACCGGCGCGCCGATCGCCGTCCACCACGAACTCGGGACCGCCGCCTCGGACGTCCTCGACCTGCTCTGCGGGCAGCACGGCGTGCCGGCCCACCGGGTCATCCTCGGCCACCTCAACCGGCTGCCCGACCTGCGGCTGCACCGGCACCTCGCCGCCTCCGGCGCCTACCTGGCCCTGGACGGTCCCTCCCGAACCCATCACGCCACCGACCACCACCTGTTCGACACCGTCGCCGCGCTGGTCGAGGCCGGCCACGCCGACCGGCTGCTCCTCGGCGGTGACACCACCACCCGCACCGCCCGGCACAGCCCTGGACCCACCCACCTGCTCACGGCCCTCGCTCCGCGCCTGGACCGCGAGTTCGGCCCGGACCTGGCCCGACGCCTCCTCGTCACCAACCCCGCCCAGGCCCTGACCGTCCGCTGGGCGCCCCACTGAGCGCCCCACTGAGCGCCCCACTGAGCGCTCTGCGCCGCCGGGCCGCAGTGGCCGCCACCCCGCCGGGGTGGGGCGGTCCGAGCCGATGACAGGTGCACCGGCTGTGCCGCGGGCTGCTCCCCGACCCGCTGCGTTGCCTGCCCGGCGGGGCCGCTCGACCGGGACTCGGGTGGGCTGCCCGATGGCCGGGCGAACCCATACCGGTCGCGGCGAGCGCGGCGGGCGGCTCGTGGGCGTTCGTCGAGGGCTCGTGCTGCCGGGCCGGTGGGGTCGGCGCGTTCGGCACAGCCGTCCGCAGCGTCGAGCCGTTCGCCGGGGTGGAGTGCGGTCCGAGTAGGCCGGTCAGGGCTGCGGAGAGGGTACTGGTCGTCCCGTCGGCCCTCTGCTGCGGGCCACGCGGCGCCGCGTTGCCGTGCGACCGCCCGGCCGGGGCCGAGTGCTCGGAGGATCGGCCGGCCCGATGTGCCGAGCCGGTGGGCCGAGGAGGAGAAGGCGGAGAGCGGCTCGGCGGACCGGTACGGGCTGCGCCGTCCCCGGACCGACCGCTGAGGACCGGGCGGCCCGCGTTGGCGTGCGACCGCCCGGCCGGGGGCCGGGTCAGCCGCCGAGTGCCCGGAGGATCGGCTGTCCCAGTGCGCCGAGCCAGCCCGCCAGGGCCGAGAGGGGCCCGAGCAGGCCGGTACCGGCGGCGACGAGTGCACCGGCCGAGCCGAGCAGGCGGGTGATCCTGGTGAGCCGGCCCGCGACCGCCTCGCGGTCGGGCTCCGGTCGCGCGACCTCCGTGTCCAGCGCGTCGAGCTCGGTCCGGACCTCGGGGGCGACCGCCGGGGGAAGCTGCGCCCGCTCGGCGGCGGAGCGGAGTTCGCCGACCAGCGCGCGGACGTCCTGCCCGGCCGCCGTGAAGTGGCCCGTCTGGCCGCCCCGGACCGTCTGGTCACCGGCGACGTTGTTGATCACGCCGCCCTGCTGGTTGCCGATGTTGAAGACCATGGCGTCCCTCCGGGGAGTCGGTCCTTGGACGCTGGGGAGTCTCAGCGGGGCGGTGGCGCCTGGAGCCGCTGCGCTTCCGCCGACTCGAAGCGCCGGCGACGGGAGGTGACCACGATGTGCAGGACGATTCCGACGAGGATCAGAACACTGCCGATCGCGGCCACCCCGAAGCCGATGGCGCCCACCGGCATACCGCCGATCTCCGGGCCGAGGACATTGGGCACGGTCAGGTCGGGGCTGTCGGTGTTGGCCGCGTCGTTGGTCTCGGCGATGAAGCGGATGATCGCCCAGCCGTAGACCGCGCCGCCGACCACGAAGAGCAGGAAGCCCGCCACCACCAGGTGCCGCGCCCTGGTCCGGGTGGCCGCGATCTCGCGGAAGAAGCTCTCCCGCCGGGCCTGCGTGACGTAGTTGTACTGGTCGCCCGCGACGTTGCTGAGGTTGCCCGCCTGCTGCTGCCCCACCTCGAACCTGCGCTCCGCCCCGTACGGCGGTGCCGCCGGGCGGTCGGGCGGCCCGGGCGGTGGCGGGCGGTGGCCTGGCGGTGGCGGCCGCGCCGACGGGTACTGCGGCGGCGGAGGGTACTGCTGTGGTGGGTACTGCTGCTGCTGCGGCGCCGACGGCGGCACGAGCGGACCCCGCAGCCCGCGCGGCTGCTCCTGCGGTTGCCGGTACTCCTGGCGTTCCTGGTACTCGTGGCGCTCCGACGGCTCCGGCTGGAGCGGCAGCGCGGCGGTCCGGGTGACATCGGCGGGCCGCTCCGCCGGGCTCTGCGCCGGGTCCCCCGTGCCGGGGCCGGGAAGGATGGCGGTGGCGGCCTCCCAGGGGTCCTCGTAGTGCACCTCGAAGGGGCCGAAGTCCAGGACGTCCCCGGCGTGCAGCTCCTCCTGTCCGTGCACCGGGTGGCCGTTGAGCCGGGTGCCGTTGGTGGAGGCCAGGTCCTCGACGGTGGTGTGACCGGCCGACCGCTGCACCACGGCGTGGCGCCGGCTGACGCCGGGCTCGCCCACCCGGATCTGGCAGGTGGCGTCCCGGCCGACGAGCAGCGGCCGGTCGGTCAGTTCGAAGACCTCGCCCCGGAGCCGGCCGGGGGTGTCGACGACCAGACGGGGTAAGGCTTGTTCCCGCGACGGTGAGCTCATGGCACGGCCTCCTGCCGGGCGGGCTGCTGAACCACCGGCGGCGGCGACACGGTGCGGCGTCCGTCCGCCGGCTCGGGTGCCCTCACCTCCAGTAAAGGCCACCTCGGCGCCCCGGGACAGCCCCCGGGGCCCACCGGGTCGGCCAGCCGCCCGGTCGGGGTCACATGTGGGTGCCGCCGTCGATCCGGATCTCGGTGCCGGTGACGAAGGCGCCATCGTCCGAGGCCAGCATGGCGATCACGCCGGCCACCGTCTCCGGCCCGGCGAAGCCCTGGCCGAGCGCGGGGGAGAGCTTGGCGAGCAGGCTGAAGTCGGCGTCGGCGGGCAGGCCCGGGTTGTTGGTCATGCCGCTGTCGATGCTGCCCGGGGCGACGCAGACCGCGCGCAGTCCCCGCTTGGCGTACTCCGAGGCGATCGCGTGGGTGAACGACTGGATGCCGCCCTTGGTCGCGGCGTACGCGGCCATGTAGGGGTGCGCGAAGGTCGCGGAGGTGGAGCTGAAGTTCACCACCACGCCCCGCCCGTCGGCGAGCAGGGCCGGCAGCGCCTCGCGGGTCATCAGAAAGGTGCCGGTCAGGTTGACCGCGATCAGCGTGTTCCAGAACTCCAGGCTGGTCTCGTGGGTGTGCGAGGAGCGCAGGATCCCGGCCGCGTTGACCAGGACGTCGAGCCCGCCGAGTCCGGCCACCGCCTCGGCCACGCCCGCGCGGACGGCGTCCTCGTCCGAGATGTCCACGACCGAGGTCGTCAGCCGGTCGGCGGTCCCGTCACCGGTCGCCCGGTCCAGGGTGGCCTTCAGGCCGTCCTCATTGACGTCGACCGCGACGACCCGCCCGCCCTCGGCGAGGATCCGGTGCACGGTGGCCTGGCCGATCCCCGAGCCGCCGCCGGTGATCAGGACGTTCCGCCCGCTGAAGCGCTCCATGGTGGTTCTCCGTTCGTTCGTGGTCTCGCGACCTCGATTGACACGGTACGACGAAGTGGCACATCGTGCCAATAAGTCGCGTCGGGCCAAAGTGGCACGATGTGCCATACAGATTCGGTTGGACGTCATACCGCTGACGCCCGCCCGGCGCGGAACGCCGCCGAGGCACGCCGCGCCACCCGGGCGTGTCGCGCCACCCCGGCACAACACGCCACCCCGGCACAACACGCCATCCCGGCACAACGCGCCACCCCGGCATATCGCGCCACCGCGTGCGTCGGTCCGCGTACGCTGAGTGCTGTGATCGGACGCCCCACCCTGAACCAACGCCGCCGTGACACCACCCGGCTGGAGATCGCCCGTACCGCCGCCGCGCTGTTCGCCGAGCGCGGGGCCGAGGCGACCACCGCCGAGGAGATCGCGCTCGCCTCCGGCATCTCGGTGCGCACCTTCTACCGCTACTTCTCCGTGAAGGAGGACGCCGTCGCCCCGCTGCTGGCGGCCGGCGGCCGGCGGTGGGTGCTGCTCTTCGCGGAGAGCTCGGCCGATCTGCCGGTCCGCGAGGCGCTGGAGCGTTCGGCGGTCGAGTCGCTGACGCCCACCGACACCCCGGGCGTGGAGGCCATGCACTGGACCCGCGACCTGCTTCGCGATCCCCGGCTCGACTCGGTCTGGCAGCGCGTGCACGCCGACTCGGAGGAGCGGCTGCGCGCGGTGCTCACCGCCCGCTGCCCCCGGGGTACCGACGAGCTGGAGATCCGGCTCGCGGCCGCCGCCGCGACCACCGCCATCCGGGTGGCCCTGGAGGAGTGGGCCTTCTCCGACGCCCCCGCCGCCGGGCCGGGCTCGCCCCAGGAGCTGGGCGCCCGGTGCATGCGCGAACTGACGGCCGGCCTGCGCCTCTGGAGCAGCGTCAGCTGACGCGAGGTCAGCCCGGGCCGCCCGTCGCATCGCCCGCCACACCGCCCGCCACCCCGCTCGTCACACTGCCCGTCACTCCGCTCGTGCCAGCCCGCTCTTCCGCGGTCCCGGCAGCGCCCCGGCCGCCATACCCGCTGGTCGGCGGGTCCACGGGGGCCCGGCGGGCCGCTAGGGTTGTTGATCGCGCCTCGGTGGTGGCTTCCGTGGTGGACGGGGGAACCGGGGCGGCCGTTCCGGTTGTCCTGACAGTTGTCCTGACAACGGGGACGGGGGAGTTCGAGGCGTGGGAGCAAGTAGGACATGGGTCTGACGAGCCACAAGGTGCTGGCGCTGACCGTATTGATCGCCGTCGTGATGATGGCCGGCACGGTCTGGCTGTGGCCGAGACTGTCGAAGACGACCTGGCAGGCGGTGCTCGGCCGGATCGGCGCGCTGCTCGCCACCCAGCTCACCGTGCTCGCCGCGCTGGGCCTGGTGGCCAACAACTACTTCGCCTTCTACAGCAGCTGGGACGATCTGCTCGGCACCGGCGACAACGGCCCGGTCGTCATCCAGAACAAGGCGGACGCCTCCGGGCGCCTCCAGGTGGAGACCATCGGGCACGCGTCGGTCCAGGGCGGCGGGGCGCTCGGTCGCGACCCCAAGCAGTCCGGCGAGATCCGCGAGGTCCGGATCGACGGCGCCGGCACCCGGCTCTCCACCGACGGGTACGTCTACCTGCCGCCGCAGTACTTCCAGCCGGAGTACGCGCAGAGGCAGTTCCCGGCGGTGATCGTGAGCACCGGGTTCCCCGGGATCGCCAAGAACCTGGTGACCCGGCTGAACTACCCGGGCGCGGCGCTCAAGCTGCTCCAGGAGGGTCGGATGCAGCCGACCGTGATGGTGCTGATGCGCCCGTCGCCCGCCCTCCCGCAGGACACCGAGTGCGAGGACATCCCGGGCGGCGCGCAGTCGGAGACGTACTTCACCAAGGACGTCCCGGCCGCGATCCAGGCGACCTACCGGGTCTCCTCGGATCCGCAGGCCTGGGGCTTCATGGGCAACTCGACCGGCGGCTACTGCGCCCTCAAGCTCGCCATGCGGCACCCGGAGGTCTTCCCGACCGCCGTCTCGCTCTCCGGCTACTACCAGGCCGCCGACGACCCGACCACCGGGGACCTCTTCCGGGGCAGCCAGCAGCGTCGCAACGAGGCGGACCTGATGTGGCGGCTGAAGAACCTGCCGCAGCCCGAGGTGTCCGTCCTGCTGGCCGGGACCAGGGAGGGCGACGGCGACTACCGCCGGGACACCGAGGCCTTCGTGGCCGCCGCGCACGCGCCCATGAAGGTCTCCTACAGCATGATGAAGACCGGCGGCCACAACTTCGAGACCTGGAGCAGGCTACTGCCGTCCTCGCTGGAGTGGCTCTCCCAGCACCTCAAGGTGCCGAGCCACACGGTCTGACCACCGCCGGGCCCGCCCGCCCGGCCAGAACGCCCGGATACCAGCGCGCCCGGTCACCAGGACGCCAGGACACCGGCGCCCCGGACCGGTCTCAGGCCACCGGCTCCAGCGTCCCGGTGTGCAGCTCGCCGACCCGGCCGCCCTCGCCCTCGTACGTCCAGAACGCGCGCACCGTCAGCCTGCCGAGGTCCATCACGTGGCTGACGGTGATGCCGCTCTGCTCGGTCCAGCTGACGAAGTACAGCTCCGGCCCGATCTCGGCGACGTGCAGCGCGACGTCCTCCCACTGGCCCGCCGACTCGCCGAGGCCCTCCCAGCGCAGCCGCTTGCCGTCGGGCGAGTAGGCGTTGCGGAAGGCCGCGCCGTTGTCGACCTGGAAGAGGTAGGTACGGCCGGCGAAGGCGGGCAGGGGCGCGGTCATGGCGGAGCGGGTCCTCGTCTCTCGTCTGTGCGGTAGGGCTGGACTCCCAACCTATCCGACCGGCCGACCTTCGCGGCGGACATGCGGGCACCCGGCCCCGGAGCGGACACCGCCCCGGCGCCGCGCCCGCCCGGCCGGACCTCCGCCACCCGCTCGCCGACCCGCCGCCGGCCCCGTCGGCCGCCCCGCGCCCGCCCCGTCTCCAACTGATCAACTTCCCCGGTGACTTGATCCACTCCGGACGGCTCGCACTGTGAGCTGCGCGACAACACCCCCCGTCGGCTTGTCGACATTCGAGCGGCCTGCCTAGCCTGCACGAGTCCGCCTTCGCGGACCCCGCCGTCGGGACGCCGAGTCCTGTCCACCCGCCGGTCGGCAGTCGAGCACCGCAGCGGACGGGAGCGGGGGACCCAGGTCAGTGCCCGGCCCACGCGCTCGCGCGTGCGGACCGAGGCTAGGGGTGAAGCCGCTCCCACAGGCGGCCGGGCAACCTCAGCCCGAACCCGACAGCTCACCTCGCAGGCGTCTACAGAGGACTCCGCCATGCAGAAGCCTGCCCGGCGCGCGACCCCGCGCCACGCCCGCCCCTCCCACCGAGGCCGCAAGGCCGCCTTCGCCGCCACCGGAGCGCTCGCCATCAGCGGCGCCGGCCTGCTCGGCGTCCCGGCGCTCACCGGCGCCCAGGCGGCCACCGCGCCGACCGTCACCCAGGACAGGCTCGCCCCGGCCACCATGGTCGCGGGCAAGGCCACCACGGCCGCGCTGACCGTCCACTCCTCGTCCTGCTTCACGGCCAAGACCGTCGGCGTCGGCGTCCGCGACGCGGCCGGGCGCAACCTCGACTTCCCCGGCAACGTCTCCAACGCGCAGATCTGCCCCAGCGGCCTGTCGATCACCACCGGTGCCCGCACCCTGCCCGCCGGGACGTACACCCAGTTCGGCTTCTGGCAGGACCTCGGCGGTGCCTGGCACAACCTGCCCTCGCGCCAGCTCGCGGTCTCCGACGCGACCGTCGCCCCCGCCCCGAACCCGACCGCCACCCCCAAGCCCACCCCGACGCCGTCGCCCACCGCGACCGCCACGCCGTCGCCCACCGCCCCGGCCCCCACCGCGCCGGCGACCGGCGCCCCGGTCGCCGGGAAGTCGCTGACCTGGTCGGACGAGTTCAACGGCCCGATCGCCTACGGCTCGCGCTGGACGGGTGACAAGAGCAGCGCCTACCACTACGGCAACCACAACCCGGACGACAACAAGCTGGACTGGCTGAACAAGAACAACGTCTCGGTGGCCGACGGCGTCGCCACGTTCACCGCCAAGCCGGGCGCCAACACGCTGGAGAACGGCAAGAAGTCCTGGGACACCGGGCTGCTCACCACCGAGTACTCCAGCGAGGGCTTCCAGGTGAAGACCGGCGACTACGCCGAGACCCGGGTCAAGCTCCCGGCCGGCACGGGGGCCTGGCCGGCCCTGTGGACCTGGAAGAACGGCAACGGGGAGATCGACTCCTTCGAGTACCACCCCGACAACCCGAACCTGCTGGAGCTGACCAACCACGTCAACCCGGGCCACCTGTACTACACCGACGCCAAGGCGATCGCGAAGGACGGCTGGGTCACCATCGGCACCCACTACGGCGCCACCTCGGTCGACTGGTACGTCAACGGTACGAAGGTGTTCTCGGACGGCAAGGGCGTCGGCGCCAACTGGTCCGCGTACCTGATCCTCAACCTGTCCCTGAGCGCCGGGCAGTACCACGCCGCGCCGACGGGCACGACTCCGATCACCTTCGCCGCGGACTACGTCCGGGTCTACCGTTAGGAAGCCACGCGCGGGGGCCGCCTGGACGGGATCCGGGCGACCCCCACGCGGCTCCGGTGGCCCCGCTCAGCCGCGGGTGCTCTCCACGACGTGGACCGTGAACGGCTGGCGGTTGTTCGCCTCGTTCCGGTCGTCGTCGCTGCGCACCGCCACGTAGCCGCCGTCCAGATCGCCGAGGGGGACGGTGGAGGCCACCCGGAGCGGGATCAGTGCGGTCGCGGTCCGGTATCGCTTCAGCCCGGCCGGGAAGGTGCAGCGCACCCGGTGGCCGTTCTGGAACTCGTAGCAGTTGTCCGGGAAGAACGGGGCCTCGGCCGTCACGCCCTCCGGCAGGGTGATCACCACGGTGAACGCGGAGGCGGTCCGGTCCGGCCCGTCGTTGGCGATGAAGGCGTGCAGCGTCGTGGTACCGCCGGGCGCGACGGGGTCCGGGTCCAGCCGGATCACCTCCAGGTCGGAGTCGGACGGCTTCGCCGCCGCGACCGCCGGTTCGGCGCTCGGTGCGGGGTCGTCGGTCGGACACGCCAGGGCGGTCCCGCCGACCATCGCCACCAGGGCGCATCCCACCGTCAGTGACCTGCCCAGAATTCCCCGTACGGACGTACTACGCGACATCGCGCTCACCCTGCCCTTGTCTTCCGGCGCCCCGCACCGTCGCGGGGCGCGCACGGACTCAGCGTGAGCGATCGGTCCTCCCAGGCAGGTCCGACCCGCCCTCGGGCCGCCCGAACGGGCGAACTCCGGGCGAGCCGCGCCGGTGTCCCTTGCGGGGCGGTGGTGATGACGCCGCGTCAGGGGGCGAGGACCTGCCCCAGCCGGGCCGCGATCTGGTGCATCACGGGGACGAGCGAGGCCGCGCCGGCCTGCTCCTCCAGTGCCCGGATCCGGGCCTCCGGGCCGGAGACGGAGAGCGCCGTCGGGGTCGGCGCGCCGGGCACCGCGAGCGCAATGCAGCGCACCCCGATCTCCTGCTCCTGGTCGTCCACCACGTAGCCGCGCTCACGCGCCTGCGCCAACTGGACCAGCAGCTCCTGCGGGTCGGTCACGGTGTAGGAGGTGTGCGCCGGCAGCGGGTTCGGGCCGAGCACGGCCCGCGCCTCCTCCTCGGGCAGCTGGGCCAGCAGCGCCTTGCCGACGCCCGTGCAGTGCGGCTGCACCCGGCGGCCGACCTCGGTGAACATCCGCATCGAGCGCCGCGACTGCACCTGTCCGACGTACACCACCTCGCCGCCCTCCAGCACGGCCAGGTTCGCCGTCTCGCCGGTGGCCTCCATCAGTTCGGCCAGGTAGGGGCGGGCCCAGCTGCCGAGCAGTCGCCCGGCCGTCTCACCGAGCCGGATCAGCCGGGGGCCCAGGGTGTAGCGGCGCGCGGTGTCCTGGCGGACATAGCCCTGCTGCACGAGGGTACGAACCAGGCGGTGGATGGTGGGCATCGGCAGCCCGGAGGAGGTGGAGAGCTCACTGAGCGTCGCCACGCCGCCGGAGTCGGCCAGCGCCTCCAGCAGCAGGAAGGCGCGCTCGACGGACTGCACGCCGCCGCTCGCGCGGTCCGGACCCGTCGTCGATGCTGTGTCGGGGGTCGCAACCACCGGCGTTCCCTTCGCTGTCGGGGGAGGAGTAGAGTCCCAGCGATCACCTCAACAAACCGTTGAAATTCTGTATCGCGGAAACTAGTCTCCACCTTACAGAATCGAACCCTCCGACAGGTGGGGTTTCCCCTCGGTTCAGATCAAGGACGTTCCCACCGGAACTGCCTTCGCCATGCTCAACCGTCTTAGGAGTGTCCTGCTCATGGCTACAGATCAGGGACCCGCCGGCGCCTCCCCCGCCGCTCCGGTCGTCACTGTCGCCGGTCCGCGAGTCCACCGGGCCGAGGAGGTGCTCACTCCGGAGGCGGTCGCCTTCGTCGTCGGCCTCCACCGCGCGTTCGAGGACCGCCGGCAGGAGCTCCTGGTACGCCGCAGGACCCGCCGTGCCGAGATCGCCGAGGCCGGCACCCTGGACTTCCTCCCCGAGACGGCCGCCGTGCGGGCGGGCGACTGGACGGTGGCCGAGGCCCCCCGCGCCCTCCAGGACCGCCGGGTCGAGATCACCGGCCCCACCGACCGCAAGATGGTCATCAACGCCCTCAACTCCGGCGCCCGGGTCTGGCTGGCGGACTTCGAGGACGCCACCTCGCCGACCTGGGAGAACGTGGTCGGCGGCCAGATCAACCTGATCGACGCCTTCGAGGGCCGGATCGACTTCACCTCCTCGGCCGGCAAGGCCTACACCCTCAGGCCGGCCGCCGAGCTGGCCACCGTGGTGGTCCGCCCGCGCGGCTGGCACCTGGACGAGAACCACCTGCTGGTCGACGGCCGGCCGGTCGCCGGGGCCTTCCTCGACTTCGGCCTCTACTTCTTCCACAACGCGGCGCGGCTGCTCGCGCGCGGCGCGGAGGACCCGAACTCCGGCCCCTACTTCTACCTCCCGAAGACGGAGAGCCACCTGGAGGCCCGGCTCTGGAACGACGTCTTCACCCACGCCCAGGCGGCGCTCGGCATCCCGCACGGCACCGTCCGGGCCACCGTGCTGATCGAGACCATCACCGCGGCGTTCGAGATGGAGGAGATCCTCTACGAGCTGCGGGACCACGCCGCCGGGCTCAACGCCGGCCGCTGGGACTACCTGTTCTCGATCGTCAAGAACTTCCGCGACGCCGGCGAGCACTACATCCTGCCGGACCGCAACTCCGTCACCATGGCCTCCCCGTTCATGGCCGCCTACACCCGGCTGCTGGTGCGGACCTGCCACCGGCGCGGCGCGCACGCGATCGGCGGGATGGCCGCCTTCATCCCCAGCCGCCGCGACCCCGAGGTCAACGCGGCCGCCCTGGAGAAGGTCAGGGCCGACAAGGACCGCGAGGCCGGCAACGGCTTCGACGGCTCCTGGGTCGCCCACCCGGACCTCGTCCCGGTCGCCCGTGCCTGCTTCGACGCCGTCCTCGGCGAGCGCCCGAACCAGAAGGACGACCCGGGCCCGGCCGAGCCCGTCACGCCCGCCCAGCTGCTCGACATCGCCGGCGCCGGCGGCCACTGCACCCACGCCGGCCTGCACAACGCCGTCCAGGTCGGGGTCCGCTACATCGAGGCGTGGCTGCGCGGCCTCGGTGCCGTCGCCATCTTCAACATGATGGAGGACGCCGCCACCGCCGAGATCTCCCGCTCGCAGATCTGGCAGTGGATCCACAACGGCGTGGTGCTCTCCGACACGGGCGAGAAGGCCACCGCCGACCTGGTGCGCCGTCTGGTGGCCGAGGAGCTCGCCGCGCTCCGGGCCGAGCTGGGCGACGAGGCCTACGCCGGTGGGCGCTGGCGCGAGGCCGCCAAGCTCTTCGAACAGGTCGCCCTGGCCGAGGAGTTCGCGGACTTCCTGACCCTGCCCGCGCTGCCCCTGCTGGGCTGAGTCCAATCTATCCGCGCGTGTGCCCGCTGCCGCCTGCCGGCTTGTAGCAGTCGCCGCGCCCCATTGCTCCGTTCCGTACGGCGACGAATCCAGCTGTCCTCTTCGTCGCCGTGCGGAACGGCCGTTTCCGGAGGCATCGATCCCCGTGGCACGCATCTTCTTCAACGGCCAGGCCATGGTCGGCGGCCCCTTCCACCCCTCGGTGGCCGACGCGCTGGTCGGCCCGGTCCGCACCGCGCCGGGCTACCGCTTCTTCTCCATCGGGGACGTCTGCCCCGGACTGCTCGCCGACCCGTCCGTCGACACCGCCATCGAGGGCGAGCTGTACGACATCACCCTCGAACACCTGCGTGACGTGATCCTCCCCGGCGAGCCCCGTGAGCTCGAACTCGGCGTCATCACGCTGGCCGACGGCTCGCCCTGCCTCTCCATGCTGCTCGCCCGCGGCGAGGCCGACCGCGGCGTCCACCGCGAGATCACCCGCTACGGCGGCTGGCGCCGCTACCTCGCCACCCTGGGCCGCACGGCCTGACACCCCACCACGCCCGGAGGGCCTGCGCCGACCGGCGCAGGCCCTCCGTCGTGTCCGGATCCCGATCGGGCCGGGCCGCCGACGCGGAGGGGCCGCCTCCGCCCGGGCACGCCACAGCCCCGGACCCTCGCCGTGGGTCCGGGGCTGGGGTCCGTGCGCCGTCCTGAGCGGTGGCGCACGGAGTCCGGGTGACGCACCGTCCCTGGGCGGCCCGGAGTTCAGGGGGGTTACACGGGGCGGGCGGCGAGCTCCTTGGCGGCGCGGGCGCAGGCCTGCGCGATCCGGTCCTCGTTCACCGTGGTCAGCTGCCCCTTCTCCACGACGGCGTTGCCGTTGACGAAGAGGGCGGCCAGCGGCGGCAGGGCGCCGAGGGTGAGCGCGGCGACCGGGTCGGCGATCGAGGAATGCATGATGCCGTCGATCTTCCACAGCGCGAGGTCGGCCAGCTTGCCGGCCTCGATCGAGCCGATCTCGTTCTGCCGGCCGAGCACCCGGGCGCCGCCCATGGTGCCGAGGCGTAGCGCCTGGCGGCCGGTGAGCGCGGTCGGGTAGCCGTGCAGGCGGTTGATCAGCAGGGCGTTGCGCAGCTCGGTGCCCAGCTCGCCGGACTCGTTGGAGGCGGTGCCGTCCACCCCGAGGCCGACCGGGACGCCGGCCTTCAGCATGTCGGGGACCCGGGCGATGCCGGCGGCGAGGCGGGCGTTGGAGGACGGGCAGTGCGCGACACCGGTGCCGGTCTCGGCGAACTTGGCGATGTCCGAGTCGTTCATGTGGACGCAGTGCGCCATCCAGACGTCCTCGCCGAGCCAGCCCACCGACTCGAAGTAGTCGGTCGGGCCCATCCCGAACAGCTCCTTGCAGAACGCCTCCTCCTCGGCGGTCTCGGAGCCGTGGGTGTGCAGCCGGACGCCCTTGCGGCGGGCCAGCAGGGCGGCCTCGCGCATCAGCTCGGTGGAGACCGAGAAGGGCGAGCAGGGCGCGATGGCGATCTGCAGCATCGCGTCGGAGGAGGCGTCGTGGTACTTGTCCACGGCCGCCTCGGAGGCGATCAGGATCTCCTCGGTGTTCTCGACCGCGTGGTCCGGCGGCAGGCCGCCGTCCTTCTTGCTGCGGTCCATGGAGCCGCGCAGCGCGGTGAAGCGCATGCCGAGCTCCTGGACGGCCTCGATCTCGGCGCCGAGGATGTCGCCGCCGTCCTTCGGGAAGACGTAGTGGTGGTCGGCGGCGGTGGTGCAGCCGGACTTGAGCAGTGCGGCGGCCGAGCCCTGGGCGGCGGCGTGCACGAGCTTGTCGTCGATCCGGGCCCAGGTCGGGTAGAGGGCGACCAGCCAGTCGAAGAGGATGTTGTCCTGGGCGAGCCCGCGGGTGATCCACTGGTAGAAGTGGTGGTGGGTGTTGACCAGTCCGGGGGTGACGAGGTGGCCCTCGCCGTTGATCCGGCGTACCACGTTGTCCAGCCACTGCGGGGCGGGGCCGTCGCCGACCGACTCGATCCTGTTGCCGAGGACGACCACGTGGCCGCGGGCGTACTCGGTGTCGTTGGCGTCGACCGTCGCGATCGCGACGTTCTCGATCACGATCCGCTGGTCGGCGGGTGGGGGCTGGACTGCCATGGTGTTACTCCTATGGGGGGAGGGTTGACGAGGAGCGCGCGATGAGCGGCACGCGCCCCCCGTCAACCGGTCAGGACGGTGTCGCCGTCGGCACCGTCGTGGCGGGGTTCCCGTCGGCCGGCGACCGGCGGGCGACCCCGACGTGGTGGAAGAGCAGGTTGAGCAGGACGGCCATCACGCTGCCGGCCGATATCCCGGAGTGCAGCAGGGTGCGGACGGCCTCCGGGAAAGCGTCGTAGAAGGTCGGTACCGCGATCGGTATGATCCCGACCCCGAGCGCGACCGACACCAGGATGGTGTTCGAGCTGGACTCCATGCCGGCCTCCGCGAGGGTGCGGATGCCGCTCGCCGCGACCGTGCCGAAGAGCACGATCCCGGCGCCGCCCAGGACGGGCTGCGGCACCAGCGAGACGACCGACCCGAGCACCGGGAAGAGCCCGAGAAGGATCAGGATCCCGCCGCCGGCCGCGACCACGAAGCGGCTGCGGATCTTCGTCAGCGCCACCAGCCCGATGTTCTGGGCGAAGGCACTGGCGGCGAAGCCGTTGAAGACCGGGCTCAGCGCGGTGGCCAGGCCGTCCGCCCGCAGGCCGGCGGCGAGGGTGGCCTCGTCGGCCTGACGGTCGACGATCTTGCCGAGCGCCAGCATGTCGGCGGTGGACTCGGTCATCGAGACCACCATGACGATGCAGAGCGAGACGATCGCGGCCGCGTCGAACACGGGGGCGCCGAAGTGGAACGGGGAGGGGAGCGCGAAGACCTTCGCGTCCTGTACCGCGCCGAAGTCGGCCAGGCCCAGCGGGAAGGCGAGCAGGGTGCCGAACGCCAGTCCGACGAGCAGCGAGAGCTGCTGCCAGAAGCCGCGCAGCAGCCGGTTGCAGAGCACCACCGCGAGGAGGGTGACCGCGGCGAGGCCGATGGCCCGCATGGAACCGAATCCCGGGGCGCCCGGCGATCCGCCGCGCGCCCAGTTCACCGCCACCGGCAGCAGGGACACCCCGATGAGGGTGATCACGGTGCCCTGGACGACCGGTGGGAAGAACCTGATCAGCTTGCAGAAGTACGGCGCCGCGAGGAAGCACAGGAGCCCCGCGACGATCACCGCTCCGAAGATCACCGGGAGGGCGTCCTTCGGTCCGTGCTCCTTGGCTATGGCGATCATGGGCGCGACGCCCGCGAACGACACGCCGTTCACGAACGGGAGCCGCGCGCCGATCTTCCAGATGCCGAGGGTCTGCAGGAGGGTGGCCAGTCCGGCGGTGAACAGGCTGGCCGAGATGAGCAGGGCGAGTTCGGTGGGGGAGAGCCCCACGCCGGCGCCGACGATGAGTGGAGGAGCTACGACTCCCGCGTACATCGCGGCGACGTGCTGCAGACCGGTGGAGACCAGCTTCACCGTCGGCAGCATCTCGTCCACGGGGTGGACTCCCGGCCCGGAAGGGGTGTCGGGGAGGTGGGTTGACACACCGTCCGGACCGGGTGGTCTTTCTGGGGTGGAACCGCCGTCTGTGGTGCGGGTGGAACGGAGTGCCATGTCGAGCCCCTCTTGTGCCCTGGCTCTCGGCGCGCCCGCGGCGCTGGAGATCCCCCGAGGGCGGGACGGCGGAGCAAGGATCCCTCGGGACGCTTCTCCAGTACCCCGGGCCGGCCGCCGTGAGGCGGGCACGATCTCCGGTGGGTGGGGGGTGGAGAAACTGCTGGTGCAGGAGTTGCGGGTACTGCGAACCGCCCGGTGCCGGCCGGCCGTGGGAGGCCGGGGGGTGCGGTGGTGCCGGGCGGGGTCCATGGGTGGGGAACGGTCAGGCGACCGGGATCACCGGGACGACGCCCTCGCGGTGCACGGTGCCCTCGATCAGGCCGTACATCCGGTCGGCGGCGTAGTAGACCTCGTTGTCGTTCTTGAGGCCGAACGGCTCCAGGTCGACCAGGAAGTGGTGCTTGTTGGGCAGCTCCAGGCGGACCTCGTCCACCTCGGCGCGGTTGTTCAGGACCCGGGTGCCCATCGAGTGCAGGGTCTGCTGCAGCGAGTAGGAGTAGGTCTCGGCGAAGGCCTCCAGGAGGTGGCGCCGCACATGGGTGTAGGAGCGGTTCCAGTTGGGCTGGGGCTCCTCGTCCCGGCCGTCGAAGCCGTACTTCCAGCGGGCCGTCACCTGGGTGGCGAGGATCCGGTCGTACGCCTCCTGGAGGGTGGTGTACTTGTCCTTGATGTAGCCCCAGAACTCCGAGTTGGTGGAGTTCATCACCACGAGGTCCTTGAGGCCCGAGATCACCTGGACGGTCTCACCGTCGTAGACGACCTCGCAGGTGCGGGTCTCGCCGCCGTTGCGGACGAACGAGTGGCCGACTTCCTCCGAGCCGATGAAGCGGGCGGAGTTGTCCGGGGTCTTGATCCGGTCCCAGGTGTACTCCTCGATCCGGATCCGGGCCCGGTGGATCGGCTCGTTGTTGTCCACGAAGTGCTTCGCCAGCGTGATGCCGAACTGCTCCGCGGACTCGATCCCGTACTCCTTCGCGAAGGCGAAGACGGTGTTCTTGGTGGTGTCGGTGGGCAGGCAGTTGGCGTTGGAGCCGGTGAGGTGGACGTCGTCGAGGTCGCCGGAGAGGGCGACCGAGACGTTCAGGTCCTTGATCTCGTGACGGGTGCTGTCACGGTAGACGCGGACGATGCGGTTCTCCGCCTTGCCGTACTGGTTCTGACCGAGCACGTGGGCCATGACAGGCTCCCAATCAATCAAGCGGTCTAGCTTCCGCGGTAGACCGAGTATCCGAACGGGTTCAGCAGCAGCGGCACGTGGTAGTGGTGCTGCGCGGGTGCGACCGTGAAGACGATCGCGACCTCGGGGAAGAACGGCGGCTCCGCGGAGGTGCGCGCGTAGTACGCGGCGGTGTCGAAGAGCAGCCGGACGACCGAGCCCGCCTCCGCGGCCGGCAGGTCCTTGGCCCGGCCGTCGGAGTCCGTGGCGGAGGTGCCGAGCACCTTCCAGCCACCCTCGGTGTGCAGTGCGAGCTCGACCGGGACACCCTCGGCCGGGCGGCCGAGGCTGGTGTCGAGCACGTGGGTGGAGATGCCAGTCATGGGTGAAGTGACCTTACTGATGGCAGATGTGACGGTACGTCGTTAAGTCGGTACGTCGGTACGTCGAAGGTAACTGACGACGGGTCAGTTCTCGTCGAGCAGTCGGTTGATCCGAATGTCGTTGATCTTGCGAAGCTCGCCCCGGACGATCTCCGCCTCGGTGGCGGCGTCGTTCGGGAAGCGCTCCCGCAGGGCGGCGAGCATGGTGTCCGCGGTGCGGCCGGTCGCGCAGATCAGGAACACATGGCCGAACTTGGCCTCGTAGGCGGTGTTGGCCCGGTGCAGTTCGTCGAGGAGTGCGGTGTCCACTCCCCGGATGCCGGCCTGTTCGCGCTCGGAGGTGGCGTCACCCGCCTTGGGCGTGCCGATCCGGGCGTGGCCGGCCATCGCGTCGTGCAGGTCGGCGGCCGTCAGTGCGGCCATGGCCGCCGCGTTGGCGTCGAGCAGGGCCGCGCGGTCCGGCCAGGGCCGGGCCGATGCCACGGCGTCGGCCCAGGTGGGGCTGGAGCAGACCTCCAGCAGGAGCTCTCTCAGCTCGGCGGCGTCGGCCGCCGCAAGGGCGTCAAGGGTGTGGGGGTGGTTGGTCACGGGTGGACCTCCTGAAGAGTGGTGCCACCCGCACAAGCTAGATCCACCCAACCGGGCCGTCAACACTTTGTTGAACGGTTGGTGGTTACGTTTTGAACCGGCCCCGGTTGCCGGGCCGTTTCGTGTGCGATGAGACAAGTGTGCCCCGCCGGGGGCTGATGAAGACTGGCCGGGCCGGCGGGGCACACCCGGTCGGCCGACGCGGCCGACCGGGGTGTCGCAGGCTCAGCCGGACTTCGTGCCGTCCTGGCGGTTGAGGTAGTTGTACACGGTGAAGCGGCTCACGCCGAGCGCCGAGGCGACCGTCTCCACCCCGTGGCGGACGGTGAAGGCGCCCCGCTCCTCCAGGAGGGCGACCACGCGCTGCTTCTCCCAGCGGTCCAGCTCGGCCAGCGGCCGGCCGTCGAACTGGCGGGCCATCTCGGTCAGCAGCCGGTCCAGCGCACTGCTCAGGTGGGGCAGCCGGACGGCCAGGGCCGGGGTGCCCTCCCACTCCAGCAGGACGTCCTCGGCCTTCGCCTCCGCCAGCGGCACGGGCGTCGCGCCGACGGCCTCCAGCAGCGGCTTTATCGCGGCGGCGAGGGGGTGGTCCACGTGCTCGGTCACGGCGTACCGCCCTCCTCGCCCAGCACGCTGACCTGGACCGAGATCCGGGTCGCGCCGGCGTCCAGGGTCTCCCGGAGCAGCTTGGTCACGGCGGCCAGGACCTGGTCGGCCTCGCCCTCCGCGCCGGTTCCGAAGGGGCCGACCGCGACGGCCAGGCCGGCCTCGTCGACCACCTTCCGGGCCGCCACGGCGTGCTCCGGGAACGTGTCCAGTTCGAACGGTTCTGTCGTGAACTCCACCATCAATCGCACCCGCTCACTGTAGCGAGCGGGAGCGCGGCCGGTCATCGGGCGGTGGGCCGCCGGGGGGCGGCTGGTCGATCGAACAGCGCGGGCCCGGGGTGGGGGATCGGTTTCGGCCTCTTCAACAAATTGTTGCGACGGTCTTGACACTCGCTCGGCGCGGCGGACATGCTTCCACCAAGCAGAATCCCTCTTCCGGATCGTGGAAGTTGCGGATAGACGGAAGAGAGATGAGAGGTGATTGACGTGACTGCCGCCTCCGCGCACAGCTTCACCGTCAACCTGTCGATCCTGTTCGGCGAGCTCCCGCTCCTGGAGCGCCCGGCCGCTGCCGCCGCCGCCGGCTTCACCGCCGCCGAGCTGTGGTGGCCGTTCGGCGCGGAGCACGCCCCGTCCGAGGCCGAGCTGGACGCGCTCCGCAAGGCCTTCGGCGACGCCGGCGTGCGGCTGACCGGTCTCAACTTCCTGGACGACCTCAGCAAGGGCGCCCGCGGCACCGTCTCGGTCCCGGCCGAGAAGGAGCGCTTCCGGGCCAACGTGCCGGTCGCCGCCGGGCTGGCCGCCTCGCTCGGCACCACGGCGCTCAACGCGCTCTACGGCAACCGGATCGAGGGCGTGGACCCGGCCGAGCAGGACGCGCTCGCGCTGGAGAACCTCGTCGTCGCCGCGCGGGCCGCCCACGAGATCGGCGCCGTCCTGCTGATCGAGGCGCTGAACAAGCCCGAGTCCCCGGACTACCCGCTGGTCTCCGCGGCCGCCGCGGTCGAGGTGGTCGACAAGGTCAACGCCGCGACCGGCCTGGGCAACGCCAAGTTCCTCTGCGACCTCTACCACCTGGCCATGAACGGCGAGGACCTGGCGGCCGTGATCGACACCTACGCCGACCGCTTCGGCCACGTGCAGATCGCCGACAACCCCGGCCGCAACGAGCCGGGCACCGGCGGGCTGGACTTCGAGGACCTCTTCGCCCGGCTGACCGCCGCCGGCTACACCGGCCGGATCGGCCTGGAGTACCGCCCGGCGGGCGGCGTCAGCGCCGACAGCTTCGAGTGGCTCCCGCGCGAGCACCGCGCCGGCTAGCGCACCGCGCTCCGGCAGCCACCGCACCCCACCCCACCACGGACAAAGGAACGACGCGATGAGCCGCAAGATCGCCTTCATCGGCCTCGGCATCATGGGCAGCCCGATGGCCGCCAACCTCGTCAAGGCCGGCCACCACGTCACCGGCTACAACCTCACCCAGCCGCAGATCGACGCGCTGGTCGCGGTCGGCGGCCACGGTGCGAGCAGCATCGCGGACGCGGTGAAGGACGCCGAGGTCGTCATCACCATGGTCCCGGCCGACCCGCACGTCGAGCAGGCCGTCCTGGGCGAGGGCGGGGTGCTGGAGAACGTGCGGCCCGGCACGCTCGTCATCGACATGTCGAGCATCACCCCGCAGACCTCGATCAAGGTCGAGGCCGCCGCCAAGGAGAAGGGCGTCCGCACCCTGGACGCGCCGGTCTCCGGCGGCGAGGCCGGGGCCGTCGAGGCGGTGCTGTCGATCATGGTCGGCGGCGCGGCCGAGGACTTCGCCGAGGCGAAGCCGCTGTTCGACGTGCTGGGCACCACGGTCGTCCACGTCGGCCCGGCCGGCGCCGGCCAGACCGTCAAGGCCGCCAACCAGCTCATCGTCGCCGTCAACATCCAGGTGCTGGCCGAGGCCGTGGTGTTCCTGGAGAACGCCGGCGTCGACCTCGCGGCCGCGCTGGACGTGCTCGGCGGCGGCCTGGCCGGCTCGACGGTGCTGAACCGCAAGAAGGCGAACATGCTGAACCGCGAGTTCGCGCCGGGCTTCCGGATCGACCTGCACCACAAGGACATGGGCATCGTCACCGACGCCGCCCGCGCCGTGGGTGCCGCGCTGCCGGTCGGTGCGGTGGTGGCCCAGCTGGTCGCCTCCGCCCGCGCCAACGGCGACGGTTCGCTGGACCACTCGGCGCTGCTGCGCGGCGTCGAGCGGCTCTCCGGCCGCGAGCTCGCGTGACGCTCGCGGGACCGGCGGTACCCCCGCGGTACCTCTGAGACTCCTCCTGGTGGCGTGTACCTCACCGGTCGTGCCCGCGCCACCAGGAGGCCAGACCCGATCGGCAGGCGGGCCGGGGCTCATCCGCCTCCTGCCGATCGACCAAACCGGCGGCGCGCACTCCCTGTCGGGGGCACTTCGGTCGTGCCCGCGCGCCGCCCGGCCCCCTCCCTCGCCGAGGGGAGCCCCTCGTACGTCGGAAGCGGGACGAGGGGAACGGCGGGGAGGGGGCCGCACCCCGCGTCCCGGCCTCCCGGGGCACATGCTTGACGAACCAGCGCCAGAACCGTCCGGAAGTGAGGCCCGCACCATGCCCGCCACCCCCACCCAGGGCCATGTGGTCGTAGCTCCCGACAAGTTCAAGGGCACCCTGGAGGGCGCCGAGGTCGCCGCCCGGATCGCCGCCGGCATCCGCCGTGCCGCGCCCGGTGTCGAGGTCCGCGAACTGCCCGTCGCCGACGGCGGCGAGGGCACCCTGGCCGCCGCGCTGGCCGCCGGGTTCAGCAGGATCCCGGCCAAGGTGGCCGGCCCCACCGGCCTGCCGGTGGACGCCGCGCTCGCCGTCCGGGGCGACACCGCCGTGGTCGAGCTGGCGCAGTCCTCCGGGCTCGCCAGGCTCCCCGGCGGCCGGACCGCCCCGCTCGCGGCCGGCTCCTACGGGGTCGGCCAGCTGATCGGCCGGGCGGTGAGCCTGGGGGCCAAGCGGATCGTGCTCGGCCTGGGCGGCAGCGCCTGCACCGACGGCGGCGCGGGCATGGTCCAGGCGCTCGGCGCCGGGCTGCGGGACGCCGACGGCGCCGAACTGCCGCCGGGCGGCGCCGCACTGCGCAAGCTGGCCCGGCTCGACCTCGGACCGCTGGCCGACGTGCTCACCGGCGTCGAGGTCGTGGTGGCCTGCGACGTGGACAACCCACTGCTCGGCCCGCGCGGCGCGACCGCCGTCTACGGGCCGCAGAAGGGCGCCGACGGTGACGACCTGGTCGTACTGGAGGAGGGGCTGACCCGCTTCGCCGACGTGGTCGGCGAAGCGGTCGGCCGCGACGTCCGGGAGGCTCCCGGCGCCGGGGCCGCGGGCGGGGTGGGCTTCGCCGCCCTCGCCCTGCTCGGCGCCACCATGCGACCCGGCATCGAGTTGATGCTCGAACTGCTGGGTTTCGACGAGGCCGTGCGTGGGGCACGCCTCGTCGTGACCGGCGAGGGCTGCCTGGACGCTCAGACGCTCCACGGCAAGGCGCCCGCCGGAGTTGCCGCGGCGGCCGCCCGGGCGGGGGTTCGGGTGGCCGCTGTGGCCGGACGGCTGGAGCTGTCGGAGCGCGAGTGGCGGGCGGCCGGCTTCACCGCGGCCTACGCGCTCACGGACCTGGCGGAACAGCCGGGGGACAGCATGACCCGGGCCGGGGAGCTGGCCGAGGTCGCGGGGGAGCGCCTCGCGAGGGCGCTGCTGCGCGGCTGAGCGGGCCGTCCGGCTCTCGTACCTTCCTACATTGACGTTTTGTTGAAGGCGGCCCTAGGCTCCGGGCATTCCTTCGGCACACCCCACTCGTACCCAGGTTTTCGGAGGTCCCCCATGCCCCCCAGCGAGGCGTCCTTCAGCGAGACGGCGGTGATCCGCTCCCGCCGGGTCGTGCTGCCGGACGGCGAACGTCCCGCTGACGTGCTGATCCGCAACGGCACGATCGAGCGGATCGCCGGGCACGGCGCGCTCACGGCCGGCGGCGGCGGACTCACCGACCTCGGCGACACCGCCCTGCTCCCCGGTCTGGTCGACACCCACGTGCACGTCAACGAGCCCGGCCGGACCGAGTGGGAGGGGTTCGCCACCGCCACCCGGGCCGCCGCCGCCGGCGGGGTCACCACGATCATCGACATGCCGCTCAACTCCATCCCGCCCACCACCACGGTGGACGGCCTGGAGGCCAAGCGGAAGACCGCCGAGGGCCAGGCCTGGGTCGACCTCGGGTTCTGGGGCGGGGCCGTCCCCGGCAACGTGCCGGACCTCGAACCGCTGCACCGCGCGGGCGTGTTCGGCTTCAAGAGCTTCCTGGCGCCGTCCGGCGTGGACGAGTTCCCGCACGTCGAGCAGGCCGACCTGGAGGCCGCGCTGGCCGAGCAGGCCCGGATCGGCGCGCTGGCCATCATCCACGCCGAGGACCCGGCCGTGCTCGCCGCGGCCCCGCAGCAACCCGGCGTGCACTACCGCGACTTCCTCGCCTCCCGGCCCGCCGACGCGGAGACCGCGGCCGTCGCCCGGCTGCTCGACACCGCCCGCCGGACCGGCGCCCGGGTGCACATCCTGCACGTCTCCTCCGCCGCGGTGCTGCCGCTGCTGCGGCAGGCCCGCGCGGACGGCGTCCGGGTGACCGCCGAGACCTGCCCGCACTACCTCACGCTGGCCGCCGAGGAGGTGCCGGACGGCGACACCGCGTTCAAGTGCTGTCCGCCGATCCGCGACGAGGCCAACCGCGACGCGCTCTGGGCCGCGCTGGCCGCCGGCGAGTTCATCGCGATCGTCTCCGACCACTCGCCGTCCACCCCGGACCTCAAGCTGCTGCCCGAGTTCGGCGGCAGCGGCGACTTCGCGGCGGCCTGGGGCGGCATCGCCTCCCTCCAGCTCGGCCTGCCGGCGATCTGGACCGAGGCCCGCCGCCGCGGCCACACGCTGTCCGACGTGGTCCGCTGGATGGCGAGCGGGCCGGCCGCCCTGGTCGGCCTCACCGGCACCAAGGGCGCCATCGCCGTCGGCCACGACGCCGACCTGGTGGCCTTCGACCCGGACGGCGCGTTCGCGGTGCACGCCGCCGAGCTGCACCACCGCAATCCCGTCACCCCCTACGCGGGCCGCACGCTGACCGGCGCCGTCCGCACCACCTGGCTGCGCGGCCGGGTGGTCGACACCGCCGCCGAGCCCTTCGGCCGCCGGATCACCCGTCACCAGGAGACCCAGTGAGCACCGTCAACACCCCGAGCGCTCCGTTCACCGAGCTGGTCGACCTGGCCTCCCGGCGGCTCGGCGCGGGCGTCGTCGCCACCAACGAGGACACCTTCGCGGACGCGGAGAACCTGCTGGTCGCCAAGCCCGCGGAGTTCCGCGCGCACACCTTCGGCCACAAGGGCCAGATCATGGACGGCTGGGAGTCCAGGCGCCGCCGCGGCGCCGGCCCCGAGCAGCCGCACCCCACCGACGAGGACCACGACTGGGCGGTCGTCCGGCTCGGCGTCGGCGGAGTGATCCGCGGCCTCGTCGTGGACACCGCCCACTTCACCGGCAACTACCCGGAGAGCGCCTCGGTCGAGGCCGCCGCCGTTCCCGGGCACCCGTCGCCGGCGGAGCTCGCGGCCGCCGAGTGGGTCGAACTGCTGCCGCGCACCCCGCTCCGGGGCGACACCGCGCACGAGTTCGCGATAGCCGACGGCACCCGCTACACCCACGTACGCCTCAACATCTTCCCGGACGGCGGGGTCGCCCGGCTGCGGGTGCACGGCGAGGTGCTGCCCGACCCGCGCGAGCTGGACGGCCTCACCTTCGACCTGGCCGCCCAGGAGTTCGGCGGCGTGGCCGAGGCGGCGTCCGACCGCTACTTCTCCTCCCCGCACAACCTGAACGCTCCCGGCCGCGCCACCGTCATGGGCGAGGGCTGGGAGACCCGGCGTCGGCGCGACAAGGCCAACGACTGGGTGCAGATCGCCCTGGCCGGGGGCGGCGAGGTCCTTGCCGCCGAGGTGGATACCACCCACTTCGTCGCCAACGCCCCCGGCTGGGCCGACCTGACCGGCTACGACGCCACCGACGGCGGGGACCCGGCCACCGACCCCGACGGCTGGTTCGAGATCCTGCCCCGCACCCGCCTCCAGCCCGACACCCGGCACCGCCTGCGGCTCGACGTCGGCCGCCCGGCGACCCACGTCCGGATCAACGTGTACCCGGACGGCGGCCTCGCCCGGCTGCGCCTCACCGGCCGGCTGACCGAGTCGGGCCGTGCGGCCCTCGCCCTGCGCTGGTTCAACGCCGTTCCCGCCGCCGAGGCCGCCGCCGCGCTCACCGAGGCCGGTCTCACCGGCGCGGAGGCCGCCGACCTGGCCGCCGCCCGCCCGCTGGCGGACCGGGCCGCGGCCACCGCCGCCGTCGCCGCGCTGCGGCCGGGTGACGGCCCGGACGGCGAGCACTCCTCCCGCCGCCGCTCGGCCGTCTGGCGCCTGCTCGGCGTCTGAGACGCCGTCAACCTCCTCTCCACGCACGTCTTTGTCGACCCTGAAGGACCCTCCATGTCCAAGATCCTGACCACGGAGTCGGGCGCGCCCGTCGCCGACAACCAGAACTCGGCCTCGGCCGGCGAGTACGGCCCGCTGCTCATCCAGGACCAGCAGCTCCTGGAGAAGCTGGCCCGGTTCAACCGCGAGCGCATCCCGGAGCGCGTCGTGCACGCCCGGGGCTCCGGCGCCTACGGGTACTTCGAGGTCACCGACGAGGTGTCGCAGTACACCCGGGCGGCCTTCCTCTCCGAGGTCGGCAAGCGCACCGAACTGTTCCTGCGCTTCTCCACCGTGGCGGGCAACCTGGGTGCCAGCGACGCGGTGCGCGACCCGCGCGGCTTCGCGGTGAAGTTCTACACCGAGGAGGGCAACTACGACCTCGTCGGCAACAACACCCCGGTGTTCTTCATCAAGGACCCGATCAAGTTCCCGGACTTCATCCACTCGCAGAAGCGCGACCCGTACACGGGCGTCCAGGAGGCCGACAACGTCTGGGACTTCTGGGCCCACTCGCCGGCCTCCACCCACCAGATCACCTGGCTCTTCGGCGACCGCGGCATCCCGGCCTCGTACCGCCACATGAACGGCTACGGCTCGCACACCTACCAGTGGGTCAACGAGCAGGGCGACGCCTTCTGGGTGAAGTACCACTTCAAGACCAACCAGGGCATCCGCTCGCTGGACGGCGGCCAGTCCGCCGAGGTGCTCGGCGCCGACGCCGACAGCCACCAGCGCGACCTGCACCAGGCCATCGAGCGCGGCGTGTTCCCGAGCTGGACGCTGTACGTCCAGCTGATGCCGGTCGCCGAGGCCGCGGACTACCGCTTCAACCCCTTCGACCTGACCAAGGTGTGGCCGCACGCCGACTACCCGCTGGTCAAGGTCGGCCGCCTGGTGCTGAACAAGAACCCGGAGAACGTCTTCGCCGAGGTCGAGCAGTCGGCGTTCTCGCCGAACAACTTCGTGCCCGGCATCGGCCCGTCCCCGGACAAGATGCTCCAGGGCCGGCTGTTCGCCTACGCGGACGCCCAGCGCTACCGCCTCGGCGTCAACCACACGCTGCTCGCCGTCAACGCCCCCCGGGCGACCGAGGCGAACAACTACGGCCGCGACGGCTTCGCCGCCGTCAACAAGTCCGGCCGCGGCAAGAACTACGAGCCCAACTCGTACGACGGCCCGGCCCAGACCGACAACGCGCTCGCCGCGCCGGTCGCGCTGAACGGCCACACCGGCACCTACACCACGCCGGCGCACACCAAGGACGACGACTTCTTCCAGGCCGGTGAGCTCTACCGGCTGATGTCGGCCGGCGAGAAGACCCGCCTGATCGACAACATCGCGGGCTTCCTGGCGCAGGTGACGCGCGACGACATCGTCGAGAAGAACCTCGCCCACTTCCACGCGGCCGACGAGGAGTACGGCAGCCGGCTGGAGGCCGCCGTGGCCAAGCTCCGCGCCGGCGACGAGGGCTGACCCGGCGTCCCTCCGGTCCGCTGTGAACCACCCTCACCGGCCGCCGGGGCCCGCACCCCGGCGGCCGCACACCGAGCCTCTCCCCCCAGGGCAGTGGGGGAGGGGCCGTTGTGCTGTCCGCACAGAGCACCCGACACCGGCGCCGGTCAAGTTCTTTACCGTACCTGCACGAATATCCGCGGAGCGGCACCGGCCGACGTCCCCGGGTGGTTAGGCTGGAGAACACCCGCGGGTAACTCCCTGGGGGACATCGGAAGGGGACGACATGTCGACACCAGCCCCGGGTCGCCACGCCATGCTGGACGAGGGCGTGCCCGGTCCGTTCACCTCCCTGCAGCACGCCCTCAGACTGCTGGAGGCCGTCGACCGGCACCCCGGCGGTGCCACCCTGGTCTCCCTCGCCCGGGAGACGTCCCTGGCCCTGCCCACCGTCCGCCGGCTGGCCGAGATCCTGGAGGTCGAGGGCTACCTCCAGTGCCAGGACGGCGCTTGGGTGCTCGGCGGCACCTTCGCGCTGCTCGGGCAGTACAACCGGGAGCAGCTGGTCCGGGCCCGGCTGGACCGCAAACTCGCGGAGCTGCGGGACGAGTTGGGCGCGGCGGTGTACTTCACCCGGTACCACGACGGCGAGCTGTCGGTCGAGGCGGTGGCGGCCGCCGAGCACGCCCCGGCGGTGCAGGAGTGGGTGGACTTCCGGGCCACCGCGCACGCCAGCGCGATCGGCAAGTGCCTGCTCAGCCAGCTCGACCACGACGCCCGCCGGGACCACCTGTCCCGCCACCCGGTGGCCCGGCTCACCTCGCGGACCGTCGTCGACGCCGACCAGTTGATGCACCGGCTGGAGCGCCAGCCGGCCACCGTGCCGGTGCTGGACATCCAGGAGTACGCGCTCGGCACCGTCTGCGCCGCCGTGCCGGTGACGGCGGGGAGCACGGTCGGCTGCCTGGCCACCTCGATGCCGCTCGACAACGTGCACCGGCTCAAGGCGGCCGCCGAGCTGCTGGCCGCCCGGGCCGCGCCGCTGATGCTCGCGATGGCGGTCTGACCCTTCGGGGCCGCCCCCGTCCACGAGCCCCGCCGGACCCCGGCGGGGCTCGCGTGTTTCCAGGGCCGCCGTCCGGTGCACATCACCTATTAGACTCGATGTCGATAAGGGCTGCCGAAACCCTTGTAGCAGGCGCTACCCGCGAGTAAGTTGCCTGGTGCCGCGCGAGCCGAGCCGCCCCGCCCCCAGGTCAGGAGGGCCTCCATGCCCCGCACCACCACACCCGTTCCCGCCGTCGCCGCCCCGGCCGCCCGGGTCCACGACAGCCTCGTCCTGGAGCCCCGGGACGTCCGCTTCGACTGGTCCGGGCTGCCGCTGCACTGGATCCCCGACGAGCCGATGGCCACCCACGTCATCAACGTCCTGCACCTGCTGCTCCCGGAGGGCGAGCGCTGGTTCGTCAAGGTGTTCAAGGAGGCGCTGCCGCTGATCCGGGACGACCGGCTGCGCGAGGAGGTGCTGGGCTTCATCGGCCAGGAGGCCATCCACGCCGAGGCCCACCAGGAGGTGCTGGACCACCTGCTCGGCCAGGGCCTCGACCCGCGTCCCTACGTCCGCCAGGTCACCTGGCTGTTCCAGCGCGTCCTCGGGGACAAGCCCGGCCTCCCGCCCGTCCGGCGGCGCGAGAACATCGTCGAGCGGGTCGCCTTCGTCGCCGCGATCGAGCACTTCACCGCCTTCCTCGGCGACTGGGCGCTCAACTCCCCCGGCCTGGACCGGGCGAAGGCCGACCCGACGATGCTGGACCTGCTGCGCTGGCACGGCGCCGAGGAGGTCGAGCACCGCAGCGTCGCCTACGACCTGATGGTCCACCTCGACCCCGGCTACGCCCGCCGGATCCGCGGCATGGCCGTCTCCGGGCCGCTGCTGGTCCACCTCTGGGTGCGCGGCGCCCGCTTCCTGCTGGCCGCCGACCCCACCCTGGACGGCCGGATCCGGCCCAGCTGGCGGGAGGCCCGGCGGCTCGCCCGGCGCGGCCTGCTGCCCGACCCGGTCCGCTCGCTCCGCTCCGGCCTGCGCTACCTGCGTCCCGGCTACCACCCCACCCAGGAGGGCTCCTCCAGCCAGGCCCTCGGCTACCTCGCCACCTCCCCGGCCGCCCGCGCCGCCGCCCACTGACGCCAGGAGAGTCGCCCGGATGGACCTGCACAACCCGCCCCCGGACCTCTACGGCCGCCCCCGCGCGGACCGGTTCATGCGAGGCCTGACCGCCTTCGGCGACCGCTACACCCCCGCGCTGGGCGGCCCGCTGCTGCGCCGCAGCCCCCGGCGCCCGTTCGGCCGCCCCACCCCGGCGCTGCAGCTGGTGGTGACCGCCCGTCGGACGATCGCCACCGACGTCGTCGAGCTGCTGCTCGGCGACCCCTCCGGCGGGGCGCTCCCGCCCTGGCAGCCCGGCGCGCACCTGCGCCTCGCGCTGCCCTCGGGCCGCGAGCGGCACTACTCGCTCTGCGGCGACCCGGGCGACCGGCGGGCCTACCGGATCGCGGTCCGCCGGCTGCCCGGGGGAGGCGGCGGGTCGGAGGAGATCCACCGCGAGCTGCACCCCGGCACCCGGCTGACCGCCCGCCGCCCGCGCAACGGCTTCGCCTTCTGCGCCGAGCCGGCCGTCCTGCTGCTGGCCGGCGGCATCGGGATCACCCCGCTGCTGCCGATGGTCCACGAGGCCCGGCGGCACGGCCTGGACTGGCACCTCGTCCACGTCGGCCGCAGCGCCGACACCCTCCCCTACGCGGAGCTGCTGCGCGGCCTCGACCCGGGCCGGGTCCACCTGCGCACCGACGACGAGCACGGCGGGGTGCCCACCGGCGCCGAGCTGCTGGCCCACGCCCCGCGCGGCGCCGCCGTCTACTGCTGCGGCCCGGCCCCCATGCTGACCGCCGTCCAGCGCGCGCTGGACGGATCGCCGGCCCGGGCCCTGCACTTCGAGCGGTTCGGCGCCGCCCCGGTCACCGGCGGCGAGCCGTTCGCCGTCCAGCTCGGCACGGACGGCCCGGTGCTGGACGTCCCCGCCGACCGGTCGGCCCTGGACGTGCTCCGCGAGGCCCGTCCGGACCTGCCGTACTCCTGCCACCAGGGCTTCTGCGGCACCTGCGAGGTCCGGCTGGTGGCCGGCGCCGCGGACCACCGCGACCGCCGCCTCACCCCCGAGCAGCGCGCCGCCGGCGCCCTGCTGCCCTGCGTCTCCCGGGCCGCCGGGGGCGAGACCCTCGTCCTGGACCTCTAGCACTGGAGCCCGCCGTGCTGCTTCGCCCCCCGGCCGTGCCCCGCACCCCGGCCTTCCCGTTCACCGACCACGACCTGGACCGCTTCCGCGAGGTCCAGCAACTCGCCTACCACTGCGCCGAACAGGTCGCCGCCTGGATCGAACCGGGGGTGACCGAGCGGCAGGCCACCGCCGAGCTGCGCCGGTGCCTGGTCGCCGCCGGCGTGCAGGACTTCTTCCACGTCCCCTTCGCCTGGTTCGGCGACCGCACCGCCTTCCGGCACTTCCGCACCCCGCTGCAGTTCTTCGCCGGCGACCGCCGGCTGGAGGACGGCATGCCGTACGTCCTGGACTGCGCGCCGATCGTGGACGGCTACACCGCCGACATCGGCTACGGCGGCAAGGTCGGCGAGAACCCGGTCTGGGACCGGCTGGCCGCCGACCTCCGGGTCTACCGCGAGCTGATCCTCACCGAGGTCCGCGCCCGCCGCCCGCTCGACGAGGTGTACGCGGCGGTGGACGCGCAGATCGCCGCGCACGGCTACGACAACCGCCACCGGGTCTACCCGGGCCGGGTGATCGGCCACCAGGTCACCCGGACCACCAGCCGCGGCCCGGCCGGGGTGAACGTCCTCGGCTTCGGGGTGCGTACACTCCAGACGCTCGGCCGCGAGCTGATCGGCGAGCGCCTCCAGGGCCGCTCCCCGCTCTGGGCGGACGGCCGGTCCTCCCGGCACGCGCCGACCCCGGGCCTGTGGGCGGTGGAGCCGCACATCGGGTTCCGCGCGGTGGGCATCAAGTTCGAGGAGCTGCTGGTGGTCACCGCGGACGACGCGTACTGGCTCGACGACGACCTGCCGCACGTGCGGCGCTGGACCGCTGCCCACGCCGAGGCGACCGCCCAGGAGGCGACCCGATGACCACCACCCGCCGCCGCACCGTCCACTCCGGCGGGCTGCCGCTCGCCGTCTTCGAGGACGGCGACCCCGACGCGCCCACCGTCCTGCTGGTGCACGGCTACCCGGACACCCACGTGGTCTGGGACGACATCGCCGCCGACCTCGCCCGCGACCACCACGTGGTCCGCTACGACGTACGCGGCGCCGGCGAGTCCGGAGCGCCCGCCTCGCGCGAGGGCTACCGGCTGGAGCACCTGGCCGCCGACCTCTTCGCGGTCGCCGACGCGGTCAGCCCGGACCGCCCGGTGCACGTGGTCGCCCACGACTGGGGCTCGCTGCAGTCCTGGGAGGCCGTCACCTCGCCCGGCGCCGAGCGGCGGCTCGCCTCCTACACCACGATGTCCGGCCCCTGCCTGGACCACATCGGCCACTGGATGCGCGAGCGCTACCGCCGCCCCACCCCGCGCCACCTGCGGCAACTGCTCGCGCAGGGCGTGCACTCCTGGTACATCACGGCCTTCCACCTGCCCTACCTCGCCCCTGGCATCTGGCGGCTCGGCCTGGCCCGCGCCTGGCCCCGGGTGCTGCGCGACCTGGAGGCCGTCACCCCGCGGCCCGGCCACCCGCAGCCCACCCTGCGGCGGGACGCGGTGCGCGGCATCGAGCTCTACCGGGCCAACATGCGCCCCACCCTGCGCAATCCGCGCGAGCGGCCCACTGAGGTGCCGGTCCAGCTGATCACCCTCACCCGGGACCACTACGTCGGCGAGTACCTCTCCGAGGGGCTGGAGCGCTGGGTGCCCAGGCTGACCCGCCGCTCCCTGCACGCCACCCACTGGTCCGCCCTCCTGGAGAAGGGAACCGCCGTGGCCGGGATGGTCCGCGAGTTCACCGCCGGTGTCGACGCCGGACAGGCCCCCGACCCGGCCGGCGACGGCCCGCTGGTCGTCATCACCGGCGGCGGCAGCGGCATCGGCCGGGCCACCGCGCTCGCCTTCGCCGAGGAGGGCGCCCGGGTGGTGGTCTGCGACCTCGACCACGACGCCGCCCGGCGCACCGCCGAACTCGCCTCCCTGCTCGGCCCCCAGGCGCACGCCTACCGGGTCGACGTCAGCGACGGTGCCGCCGTCGACGCCTTCGCCGAGGCGGTCGCCGCCGCGCACGGCGTCCCCGACGTGGTGGTCAACAACGCGGGCATCGGCCACTCCGGGACGTTCCTGGAGACCACCGAGAAGGAGTGGCAGCGCGTCCTGGACGTCAACCTCTGGGGCGTGATCCACGGCTGCCGCGCCTTCGGCTCGCTGATGGCCGACCGCGGCCGGGGCGGGCACATCGTCAACCTCGCCTCGGCCGCCGCCTACCTGCCGTCCAAGGCGCTCACCGCCTACGCCACCAGCAAGGCGGCCGTGTTCATGCTCTCCGACTGCCTGCGCGCCGAACTCGCCGGGCACGGCATCGGCGTCTCGACCATCTGCCCCGGCATCGTCAACACCAACATCACCCGCACCTCCACCTTCTCCGCCACCAGCGCCGACCAGCAGGCGGCCAAGCAGGCCCGCGCCGCGAAGCTCTACGCCCGCCGGGGCTTTCCGCCGGAGAAGGTCGCCACCGCGATCCTGCACGCCGTCCGCACCGGCAAGCCGGTCGTCCCGGTCACCCCCGAGGCCAAGGCCGCCCGCTTCCTCAGCCGCCTCTCCCCGGGCCTGCTGCGCCTGGCGGCCCGCCTCAACGTGACCTGAGGGACCGGCCGGTGGGCCTGTGATATCGGGTAGGCTGGAAATCGATATCACAGGCCCAGCTCGCTCGGGAGGCCCGCCATGGCTCGCACCGTGATAGACGTCAACGACACGCTCCTCGCCGAGGCCGCGGAGATCTTCGGGACGACCACCAAGGTCGCCACGGTCAACGCGGCCCTGGAGGACGCGATCAAGCGCCGCAAGCGCGAGTCCTTCTTCACCTGGCTCTCCGAGGGCGGACTGCCCGACCTCACCGGCCAGGCGCACCCGGGTGAGTAAGCGCTTCCTGATCGACAAGTCGGCCTTCGCCCGGTACCCGAAACCTGCCGTCCGCGCCGCGATCGAGCCGCTGCACAACGCCGGACTCCTCGCCGTCTGCGGGGCCGTCGAGCTGGAGGTCATGCACAGCGCCCGCTCGAAGGCCGATGCCGAGCGCATTCGCGAAGGAATGCGCGGCTTCGACTGGCTTCCGACGCCGGACGAGGTCTGGGACCGGGCGATCGAGGTGCAGGCACGACTGACGGCCGCCGGCAACTGGCGGGCCCTGTCGGTCGCGGACCTCGTCATCGCCGCCACGGCCGAGCGTCACGGCGCGACCGTCCTGCACTACGACGGTGACTACGACATGATCGCCGCCGTGACCGGTCAATCCACCCGCTGGGTCGTTCCGCCGGGTACGGCCGACTGACCCGCCCCCCGCGGCGCCGGGAGCCTGCCGCGTGCGCTCGTACGTCGTCGCGGGTGGCCGCATCGACGGGCCGGCGGCGAAGACATGATGCCGCCGCCCGACGGCACGGCGCGGTAAGTCCCGGATTCCCGGGGCAGCATCCATGGTGTCGGAGGAAGCACGAGCGAAGGACGGGACATGGCACAGCCGCTCACGGGCAAGGTCGCCCTGGTCGCCGGGGCGACCCGGGGGGCCGGGCGGGGGATCGCGGTGCAGCTGGGGGCCGCCGGGGCGACGGTCTACGCGACCGGGCGCAGTGCCGGCGGGCACCGCTCGGAGTACGGGCGGGCGGAGACCCTGGAGGAGACGGCGGCACTGGTCACCGCGGCCGGCGGCCGGGGGATCGCGGTCCGCGCGGACCACCTCGTCCCCGCCGAGGTCGAGGCCGTGGCGCGGCGGATCGAGGCCGAGCAGGGCGGGCTCGACGTCCTGGTGAACGACATCTGGGGCGGCGAGAACCTCTTCGAGTGGGAGAGCCCGGTCTGGGAGCACGACCTGGACAACGGGCTGCGCCTGCTGCGCCTGGCCGTCGAGACGCACGTGATCACCAACCACCACCTGCTGCCGCTGTTGCTGCGCCGCCCGGGCGGTCTGGTGGTGGAGATGACCGACGGCACCGCCGACTACAACGCCACCCGTTACCGGAACTCGCTCTGCTACGACCTCGCCAAGTCCGCGGTGCTGCGGATGGCCTTCGCGCTGGGCCACGAGCTGGCCCCGCGCGGGGCGACGGCGGTCGCGCTGACCCCCGGCTGGATGCGCTCCGAGATGATGCTGGAGCACTTCGGCGTCACCGAGGAGAACTGGCGCGACGCGACCGCGAAGCAGCCCGGTTTCGGCGTCTCGGAGTCGCCCGGCTACGTCGGCCGCGCCGTGGTGGCGCTGGCCTGCGACCCCGGGGTGGCGCGCTTCAACGGCAGCTCGCTCTCCAGCGGCGCCCTGGCGAAGGAGTACGGCTTCACCGACCTGGACGGCAGCCGCCCGGACGCCTGGCGCTACCTGGTCGACCAGGAGACGGCGGACGGCCCGCTGGACCCGGCCGGCTACCGCTGAGCGAGGCCGCGGCGCGCGGCCGGGCGCGCCGTGGCCGCTCCGGGCCGGGCATTTGGTACCCAGGAGTTCCATCACCCAGCGGAAGCGAGGGAACCCCCATGGCCACCGGCACCGTGCAGTCCTACCACGCCGACCACGGCTACGGCCTGATCACCCCCGACGAGGACGGCCCCGCCCTCTACGTCTACTTCGACTCGATCCTGGCCGAGGGCGACCGCGTCCTCACCGAGGGGCGGCGGGTGGAGTACGAGCCGATGGAGCAGGAGGGGCGCTGGGTGGCCGAGCGGGTGCGCCCGCTCTGACCCGCGGTCGGCCCGCTCCGGCCGGCCGAGGCCCTACGATCAAGGCCCATGGAGATGACGACCGCCCTGTGGTCCTTCGCCCTCGTGGTGGGACTGCTCACGCTCACGCCCGGGATCGACACCGCGCTGGTGCTGCGCACCTCCGCCCTGGGGGAGCGCCGGCAGGCCTGGGGCGTGGTGCTCGGCATCCAGACCGGGACCCTGATCTGGGGCACCCTCACCTCGGCCGGGGTGACCGCCCTGCTGACCGCCTCCCACCTGGCGTACGAGGTCCTGCGCTGGACCGGGGCCGCGTACCTGGTCTGGATGGGGATCGGCCTGCTGCGCAACCGGGGCGGCGGGGCCGAACCGGAGCGGCTGCCGACCGGCGGCGGGGTCCGGTCCGGCTGGCGGCGCGGCACGCTCACCAATCTGCTCAATCCCAAGGTCGGCGTCTTCTACGTCGCCGTGCTGCCGCAGTTCATCCCCGCGGGGGCCCCGCACTTCGCCGCCGGGGTGGCCCTGACCTGCGTCCACGTCGTGGAGGGGCTGCTCTGGTCGGCCGTGCTGGTGGGCTTCGCCAGGGCGGTGCGCGGCTGGCTGAGTCGGCCCGCCGCGCGCCGGCTGCTGGACCGGGTGACGGGTGCGGTGGTGGTGGGCTTCGGGGTGCGGCTGGCGCTCTCGGAGTAGCCCGCCCGGCGCGCTGCCCGACGTCACCCGGGTGGTGGCGCCGGATGGCCGGGCGGGCGGGGGCGGGGCTGCATGGGAGGCGACGGAGCCCATCCGACGGGAGCAGCGCATGGCCATCATCGTGATGTTCGAATTCCCCGGTACCACCCGGGACCAGTACGAGGAGGCGGTGGACCGGCTGACCGGCGGCACCGGGCTGAACGCGCCCTCGGACTGGCCGGTGCGCGGGCTGGTCCTGCACGTGTCCGGTCCGACGCCGGGCGGCGGCTGGCACGTCACCGAAGTGTGGGAGTCCCGGGAGGCCTTCGAGCACTTCTCGGCGGTGCTGCTGCCGATCCTCCAGGAGGTCGGCATCCCGGCCGCACCGCCGCTGATCCGCGAGGTCCACGACGTCGTGCGGTGACGGCGGGGCCGGGCCGCGCCGCGGTCAGGCCGCGTGGGACCGCGCGTCCCCGGTGGCCGGACCGGCCGCCCGCGCCAGGTCGTGGTGGATCGGCCCCTCGCCGCGGCTCAACGGCAGGCAGCTGCCGCCGCGCCGGTGGGCGACGATCTCGGCGGCGACCGAGACGGCGGTCTCCTCGGGGGTCCGGGCACCGAGGTCCAGGCCGATCGGCGAGCGCAGCCGGCCGATCTCGGCGTCGGTCAGGCCGACCTCGCGCAGCCGGGTGTTGCGGTCCCGGTGGGTGCGGCGCGAGCCCATCGCGCCGATGTAGCCGACCGGCAGCCGCAGCGCGCGCTCCAGCAGGGGGATGTCGAACTTGGCGTCGTGGGTGAGGACGCAGAGCACCGTCCGCCCGTCGATCCGGTCCAGCTGGGAGTCCAGGTAGCGGTGCGGCCAGTCGACCACCACCTGGTCGGCCTCGGGGAAGCGCCGCTCGGTGGCGAAGACCGGCCGGGCGTCGCAGACGGTGACGTGGTAGCCGAGGAACTTGCCGATCCGCACCACGGCGGCGGCGAAGTCGATCGCCCCGAAGACGATCATCCGCGGCGCGGGGACGTAGGACTCGACGAAGAAGGTGACGGTGCCCTGCTCCCGGTCGTCGCAGGGGCGTCCGTCGAGGGCGAGGACCAGGCGGCCGGTGCGCCCGGCGTCCAGCATGGCGCGGGCCTCGGCGACCACGGCGCGCTCCAGCGGGGCCACGGTGGTGGGCGCGGGGGAGAGAGCCCCGTGGTGGGTGTCGGCGGTGACGGCGACGGTGGCGCCGACCAGCGCGGCGGGGCCGTCGATCACCCGGGCCAGGGCGACCGGGGTGCCGGAGGCGAGGTAGGTGATGCCGGCGTCGAGTGCGGGGTCGGTGCCGGGGACGACCGGCTGGACGAAGACGTCCAGCACGCCGCCGCAGGTCAGGCCGACCGCGAAGGCGTCCTCGTCGCTGTAGCCGAAGCGTTCCAGCACCGGCCGGCCGGACTCGATGGCGGCCTGGCAGAGCTCGTAGACGGCTCCCTCGACGCAGCCGCCGGAGACGCTGCCGATCGCCTCGCCGGCCGCGTCGACGGCGAGCGCGGCACCCGGGTCGCGCGGCGCGCTGCCGGAGACCCCGACCACCGTGGCCACGGCGAAGGAACGCCCGGACGCGTGCCAGGCCTGCAGCTGCTCGGCGATGTCGTGCATGTCGGGGAGCTCCTTAACACCTCGGAAGACGGAACGGGAGGTGCCGCCGTACGGGAAACGATTCCCGTACGGCGGCGGTGCTGCTAGTGGACGCCCAGCCAGGACTTGATCGGAGTGAGCGCGAAGTAGACCACGAACACGCCGGTGAGGATCCACATCAGCGGGCCGGGCTCGCGCCACTTGCCGGTGCCGGCCTTGATGACGGTGTACGAGATGACGCCCGCGGCGACACCGGCGGTGATGCTGTAGGTGAACGGCATCAGGGTGCAGGTGAGGAAGGCCGGGATGGCGACCTCGCGGTCCGACCAGTCGATGTGCCGGGCCTGGCTCATCATCATCGAGCCGATGACGACCAGGGCCGCGGAGGCGACCTCGGTGGGGACGATCGCGGCGAGCGGCGAGAAGAACAGCATGAGGGCGAACACGCCGCCGGTGACGGTCGAGGCGAGGCCGGTCCGGGCGCCGTCACCGACGCCGGTGGCCGACTCGACGAACACGGTCTGGCCGGAGGAGCCCGCGACACCGCCGATGGCACCGCCGGCGCCGTCGATGAACAGCGCCTTGGACAGGCCGGGCATCCGGCCCTGCTTGTCGGCCAGGCCCGCCTCGGTGCCGACGCCGATGATGGTGGCCATCGCGTCGAAGAAGCCGGCCAGGACCAGGGTGAAGACGGCGACCGAGGCGCTGATCGCGCCGAGGCCGTGGCTGCCGAAGGCCCCGAAGACGTCGATGTGACCGAAGAGGCCGAAGTCGGGTGCGGAGACCGGGCCGCCGCTCGGCCACACCGGGGCGGAGCTGACCCAGGTCTTCGCCGGGAGGTCGGCGACCGCGTTGATGACGAAGGCCACCACGGTGCCGCCGGCGATGCCGATCAGGATCGCGCCGCGGACGTTGCGGGCCAGCAGGACGAAGATCGTCAGCACCGTGAGGCAGAAGACCAGCACGGGCCAGCCGGCGAGTTCGCCGAAGGGGCCGAGCGCGAGCGGGGTGGGACCGCCGGTGTGCACGAAGCCGGCCTTGACCAGGCCGATCAGCGAGACGAAGAGGCCGATGCCGATGGTGATGGCGTGCTTGAGCGGCAGGGGGATGCCGTTCATGATCTTCTCGCGCAGTCCGGAGACCACCAGCAGGACGATCAGCAGGCCGTAGACGACGCAGAGGCCCATCGCCTGGGGCCAGGTGGTGTGCGGTACCACCAGGGCGGATATCACGCCGGAGACGGAGAGGCCGGCGGCGACCGCGAGGGGGACGTTGCCGACCACGCCCATCAGGATCGTGGTGACGGCGGCGGCGAGCGCGGTGGCGGTCGTGAGCTGGGCGTGGTCCAGCTTGAGGCCGTTGACGTCGGCGCCGCTCAGGATGATCGGGTTGAGCAGGACGATGTAGGCCATCGCCATGAAGGTGGTGAGGCCACCGCGGATCTCGTTGCCGAAGGTCGATCCCCGGGCCGTGATCTTGAAGTACGCGTCCATGGCGTTCTTCGGCGGTGTGACCGGGGCCGACGTGGGGGTGTCGTCCTCGGTGGGTCTGTCTTCAGTGGTGCCGGGCTCCGTGGGGATCCTGGTCATGTCCACTCCCAAGTGTCAAAGGGGGTTGGGGTGGGCGAGCCGACCTGACAGCCAGTCAACGAAGTTGGCACAGGGGGACGATTCGACTCACTGGGCGCACTCTGTGGCAGTGCTGCGGTGCAGTGCGTTCCACCGGCCGTCGGCCGGGGGTGGGTGGTGCGCACCGCTGCAGAACCCCGGCGTGGGAGAGGCAGCGGGAGGATGCGTTCGCTTTGCTTCGGCTGGTGCATGTGTGGTGCCCGTACTTCGGGGTGGAACTGCCCCGGGGCGGCGGGGAAGACGGTCGCCGCCCCGGGGAGGTGCGGGGGAGACCCGGTGGCTACGTCGGTCCGGGGGCCTCGGTGGTCAGGTGCTCGGGCCGGACGGGGATCCGGTTGAGCGCCAGACCGGTGGCGTTGCGGATGGCGGCCACGATCGACGGCGTCGCGGAGACGGTCGGGGCCTCGCCCACCCCGCGCAGCCCGTACGGGGCGTGCGGGTCGGGGAGTTCGAGGATCTCCACCGGGATCGGCGGGGTGTCCAGGATGGTGGGGATCAGGTAGTCGGTGAAGGACGCGTTGCGGACCTTCCCGTCCTTGACGATGATCTCCTCCATCACGGCCAGGCCGAGCGCCTGGGTGCAGCCGCCCTGGATCTGGCCCACCACCGAGAGCGGGTTGAGCGCCTTGCCGACGTCCTGGACGGCGGTCAGCTCGACCACCTTGACCAGGCCCAGCTCGACGTCCACGTCGACCACGGCGCGGTTGGCGCAGAAGGTGTACTGGACGTGGCCGAAGCCCTGCCCGGTCTCCTTGTCGAACGGGACGGTCGGGCGGTGGTGGTGCTCGCGGGTGAGGTCGATCGCCTCGTCGCCGAGCAGGTCGACCATGGAGACCAGGGCGCCCGTCGACGGCGAGACCACCTTGCCGCCGGCCAGCGTCAGGTCGTGCTGGGTCCAGCCGTAGCGCCGGCGGCCCTTCTCGATCAGCGCCTGCTTGACGGCCTCGGCGGCGAGCTTCACCGCACCGCCCGTCATGTAGGTCTGCCGGGAGGCCGAGGTCGAACCGGCCGAGCCGACCTCGGTGTTGGCCGGGTGGATGGTGACCTGCTCGACGCCCAGCTCGGTGCGCGCGATCTGGGCGTGCACGGTGACGCCGCCCTGGCCGACCTCGGCCATCGCGGTGTGCACCATGGCGACCGGCTCGCCGCCGATCACCTCCAGGCGCACCCGGGCGGTGGAGTAGTCGTCGAAGCCCTCGGAGAAGCCGACGTTCTTGATGCCGACCGAGTAGCCGACGCCGCGCACGATGCCCTCGCCGTGCGAGGTGTTGGAGAGCGCGCCGGGCAGCTGGCGGACGTCCAGCTGTTCGGTGTCCAGCGGCGGCGGGAGCGGCATGTCCTTGACCCGGCGCAGGAGTTCGGCGACGGGGGCGGGCGAGTCGATCTGCTGGCCGGTGGGCATGAAGTCGCCCTCCGACATCGCGTTCAGCTGGCGCAGCTCGACCGGGTCCATGCCCAGCTCGGCGGCGAGCCGGTCCATCTGGGTCTCGTAGCCGAACGCGGCCTGGACCGCGCCGAAGCCGCGCATCGCCCCGCAGGACGGGTTGTTGCTGTACAGCGCGATGGCGTGCATCTTGACGTTCGGGATCACGTACGGCCCGTGGCCGAGTGAGGCCGCGTTGCCGACCACGGCCGGCGAGGCGGAGGCGTACGCGCCGCCGTCCAGCACGATCCGGCAGTCGGCGAAGACCAGCTTGCCGTCCCGGGTGGCGCCGTGCTCGTAGGTCATCCTCGCCGGGTGGCGGTGCACGTGGCCGTAGAAGGACTCGTCACGGGCGTAGACGATCTTGACCGGCTTGCCGGTGTGCTGGGCGAGCAGGCAGGCGTGGATCTGCATCGAGATGTCCTCGCGGCCGCCGAAGGCGCCGCCGACACCGGCCAGCGTGAGGCGGACCTTCTCCTCCGGCAGGGCCAGCACGGGGGCCATCTGCTGGCGGTCCACGTGCAGCCACTGGGTGGCGATGTAGAGGTCGATGCCGCCGTCCTCGGCCGGCACGGCCAGGCCGGACTCCGGGCCGAGGAAGGCCTGGTCCTGCATGCCGACCTCGTAGCTGCCCTTGACGATGACGTCCGCCAGGGCCCGCACCTCGTCGGTCACGCCGAGGCCGGAGACCAGCTTCTGCTCGTGGCAGATGTTGCCGTAGCCGTGCGACTTGAACTCGTGCGGCTCGTGCACGTAGCCGTGGGTCTCCGGGTCGAGGCACTGCTCCTCGGTGGTGATCGGGGTGAGCACCTCGTACTCGACCTTGATCTTCTTCACCGCGCGGCGGGCCGTCTCCGGGTGGTCGGCCGCGACCAGCGCGATGGCCTCACCGTGGTAGCGGACCTTGTCGATCGCCAGGGCCGGCTGGTCCTGGATCTCCAGGCCGTAGTACTTGGTGCCGGGGATGTCCTCGTGCGTGAGGACGGCGTACACGCCGGGGACCTTCAGCGCGTCGGCGATGTCCACCGAGAGGATGTTCGCCCGGGGGTGCGGCGAGCGCAGCGCCATACCCCAGAGCATGTCCTCGTGCCACAGGTCGGACGAGTAGGCGAACTCGCCCTTGACCTTCAGGTTGCCGTCCGGGCGCAGCGGCGAGCCGCCGATGCCGTCCTTGCTGGCCTGGTTGATGTTCTGCAGGTTCTTCTGACCCTGGATGGTGCGAGTACTCATTCCGACGTCGCCCTCTCGCACGTGCGGGCGGAAGCCAGCCGCACCGCGTCCATGATCTTCTCGTAGCCGGTGCAGCGGCAGAGGTTGCCCGACAGCGCCTCACGGATGTCGTTGTCACTCGGCTGGGCGTCCTTCGCCAGCAGCGCGTCGGTCTGCACCAGCAGGCCGGGCGTGCAGAAGCCGCACTGGACGGCGCCGGCGTCGATGAAGGCCTGCTGGACCAGGCTCAGCTCGCCCTGCTCGTCGCTCAGGCCCTCGACGGTGCGGACCTCGCGGTCCTGCACCTGGCCGGCCGCGACCAGACACGAACAGACCGGGACGCCGTCCAGGTAGACCGTGCAGGAGCCGCACTCGCCCTGCTCGCAGGCGTTCTTCGAGCCCGGGAGGCCGACCCGCTCGCGCAGCACGTAGAGCAGGCTCTCGCCCTCCCAGACGTCGTCGGCCTCGACCGGCTTGCCGTTGGCGGTGAAAGTGACCCTCATGCCGCGCTCCTGATCTGCTTGCTGTAGTCGTTCCACGTCCAGGTGAGCGTGCGGCGCGCCATCACGGCCAGCGAGTGCCGCCGGTAGTCGGCGGTGCCGCGGACGTCGTCGATGGGCGAGGCGGCGGACTTCACCAGTTCGCCGAACCGCTGGATCACCTCGGCGCCCAGCAGCTCGCCGGACTCCCACAGGCCGCGCTCGGCGAGCACGCCCCGCAGGTACTCCTCGGCCTCGACGGCGCGGCGCGGCGTGGGGGCGGCCGAGCCGATCCCGGTGCCGACGGTGCCGTTCTTCGGGTGCAGCGCGAAGCCGAAGGCGCAGACCGCGATCACCATGGCGTTGCGGGTGCCGATCTTGGAGAACTGCTGCGGGCCGTCCGCGACGGGGATGTGCACGGCCCTGATCAGCTCGTCGGCCGCCAGGCTGTTGCGCTTGACGCCGACGTAGAACTCGTCGATCGGGATCATCCGGGTGCCGCGCACGGAGTCCGCCTCGACGAACACGTCGCGGCCGGCGGCCAGCAGCGCGGGGTGCGCGTCGCCGGCCGGGGAGGCACCGCCGAGGTTGCCGCCGACGCCGCCGCGGTTGCGGATCTGCGGCGAGCCGACGGTGTGGGCCGCCAGCGCGAGGCCGGGCAGCGGACCGGACAGCTCGTCGATGATCCGGGAGTAGGGGACGGAGGCGCCGAGCCGGACGACGTCGCCGTCGTTCGACCATTCGGTGAGCTCGGTGATGCGGTTCAGGTCGAGAATCGCGGATGGCCGGTGCACGTCGAAGTTCATCTCGACCATGACGTCCGTACCGCCCGAGATGGGCAGCGCGGTCGGGTACTCAGCCTTCGCCGCGAGTGCCTCGTCCCAGGTAGCGGGCCGAAGGAACTCCATGCGGGTGTCTCCTCAAGTCGTTGCCGGCCGGACGGGTGGGCACAGTGCCCGGAACTCGGTGTTCGGACCGCGCTGTCCGCTTCGTCGCCTCCGCGTCGGGTCCTGGTCACCGGGGTGTGTCCGGCGGCGTGTGGCCAGTGAACCTCTGTGACGGGGCCCACTGGCAGTCACCGATGGCATGAAGCCCCGGCTGTGGTCCCGCCCGGCATCCTGTACGTTCCTCTAAGGACGAGAATCTCGCAGCCCAGCTGATTTCCGGGTGCTGCCTACGACCGTAATCCGGCCGTGATTCCCAAGCTATGACCCCGTGATCCGGGCGTCCGTTGGGACGTAACACCGAGCACGGATGTTCGGGCACACTGTGACCCCCGGACCGCGCGCTCGGGCCCCCTCACCCCCACCCCAAGCCCGTAAGGAGTCCCGGATGCGTGTCCGCGACCTGCTCGCCCCCGGAGCCCCGAGACTGCGCCTGCTCGCGGCCGAGGAAGAGCTCGACCGGCAGGTCAGCGGCGTGATGACCACGGACCTGCACGACCCGGGCCGCTACCTGCACGGCGGCGAGCTGGTGCTCACCGGCATGCTCTGGCGCACCGGGCCGGCCGACTCCGAACGCTTCGTGCGGACCATCGTGGCCGGTGGCGCGGTCGCCCTCGCGGCCGGCGAGGCCGAGGTCGGCCCCGTCCCCGAGGACCTCGTCGACGCGTGTCGCCGGCACCGGATGCCCCTGTTGGCGGTACCCGACGACATCGCTTTCGGCACCGTCACCGAGTTCATCGGCCGACAGGTCTCCGCCGACCGCGCCGCCGACCTGGCCGCCCTGGTCGACCGCCACCGGCTGCTGGTCTCCGCGGCCGGCGGCGGCGGACTGGACGCCGTCCTCGACCTCCTCGGCGGCGACCTCGACCTCGACTGCTGGGTGCTCACGCCCACCGGCGCGGTGATCGCCGGCCCGGCCGACCGGCTCTCCGCCGAGGACCGCGACCAGCTGGTCCGCGCCCACCTCGGCGCCCAGCGCCAGCGCCGCCGCCCCCCGCACCGGGCCCGGCTGGCCAACGGCTCCTACTCGCTGCTGCCCGCCCCGGCCCTCGACGACGTCCAGGCGCCGCTCGCCGACTGGGTGCTCGCGGTGGCCGGCGACGTCACCGAATGGACCACCAAGCGCCAGCAGCTCGCCGAGAACCTGGCCCGGCTGGTCGCCGCCGAGCGGCACCGCCGCGACGAGGGCCGCCGGCTGCGCCGCCGCCTCGCCGACGAGGTGCTGACGCTGCTCCAGCGCGACGCCGACCCGGGCGAGATCAGCCGCACCCTGTACGCCTCCTCGGCGATGGCCGCCCGGTACGAGAACCCCGAGCCCAAGCCGCAGTCGCCGGACGGCTCCTGGCTGGTGCTCAGCGCCGAGGGCACCGGCCTGCCCGAGGGCGCGGTGCGGCTGATCCTGGAGGAAGCTCTCAACGGCACCACCGACCGCGCCCTGGTCGCGGGGGCGGGCACCGGCGCGGTGGTGGTGCTGCCCGCGCTGGACAGCGCGGTGCCCGCCGACACCCTGCGGGAGCTGCTCGCCCCGCTGGAGGCGGGCCTCGGCTCGGAGGGCCGGATCACCCTCGGCGTGTCGGCCCCCGCCTCCGAGGCGGGCGGCCTGCGCGGCGCGCTGGAGGAGGCCCGGCACGCCCGCCGGATCGCCGCCGCCCGGGTCGGCCGGGTCTGCGTGGCCGGCCCGGAGGAGCTGGCCTCGCACGTGCTGCTGCTGGCCGCGGTGCCCGACGAGGTCCGCCGGGCGTTCCGCAGCCGGCTGCTGGACAAGGTGATCGCCTACGACATCGAGCACCAGGCGGACCTGGTCCGCACCCTGGAGGCGTTCCTGCGCTCGGACGGCTCGTGGACCCGCTGCGCCGCCCAGCTGCACGTGCACGTCAACACGCTGCGCTACCGGATCGGCCGGATCGAGGAGCTGACCGGCCGTGACCTCTCCCGGCTGGAGGACCGGGTGGACTTCTACCTGGCCCTCGAACTGGCCTGAGCCCGCACGGAAAGGGTCCGCCCCGCACACCGTCGGTGTGCGGGGCGGACCCTTCCGCGTGACTACGGCTGCACGGGGATGATCGAGGTGAGCCACTGGAAGACGCCCGGCACCATGTTCTTCCAGACGTCGCTGGAGTGCGGCCCGGTGGTCTCCTGGACCTGGACGGTGGTCGGCGCCTTCGCGACGGCCGCGATCGCCTGGCCGTCCTCGTAGCCGTCGCCCTTGTTGCCGCTGATGTACAGGGCGACCTTCGGCGGCTGGGCGGCGGTCTTCACGATGGTGACCGGGTTGTTCGCCTCGCGCAGCTGGGCGTCCTTGCCGACCAGTGAGGACTTCTCGACCGCCGGGTCGTTGTAGCCCGAGAGGCTGATGCCGGCCCGGTAGCGGTTGGGGTGGGCCAGCGAGAGCTTGGCGGCGCAGTGGGCACCGGCCGAGTAGCCGGCCACCGCCCAGCGGTCGGCCGACGGCTCGGCACGGAAGTTGTCCAGCACCATCTGGGGGACGTCGCGGGTCAGCCAGGTGTCCGCGTTGACCTTGCCGGGCACGTCGGTGCAGCCGGCGTCGGTGCTGTTGCCCAGCAGCAGGGTGCGCGGCGAGACCAGGATGAACGGCGCCACCTTGCCCTCCTGCATCAGCGGCTTGAGCTGCTCGGAGACCTTGAGCGTGCCGTACCAGGTGGAGGAGGAGCCGGGGAAGCCCGGGATCAGCTCGACGACCGGGAACTTCTTGTCCTTGAACGCCGGGTCGTGGTACTGCGGCGGCAGCCAGACCAGCACCTCGCCGTCCACGCCGGACAGCTGGCCCTTGAGGTCGGTCTTCTGGACGTCGTTCGGCACCTTGGGGTCGTCCACGCTGCGGAACTGCTGGTGGACCTTGGGCGGCTGCTTGGCGGCGTCGCCGCCGGCCTGGGCCCCGCCGGCGCCCGCCTCGGCCGGGGGGACGGAGGGCACGGCCCGGACGTGGTTGCCGGTGCCCAGCAGGTCGTCCCAGTTGCCGTAGATCAGGTTGGCGTTGTTGACCATGACGAAGACCGTCGTCACGGCGGTGATCTGGCAAAAGACGATCATGGCAAGCCTGGAAAGGACCTGCACCGGCCTCGGCCCGCGCACCTTTCCCCAGAGCAGCAGGGCCGCCGCGATGGAGATCGGCACGAGGACGATCGTGCAGATGAGGAATGGCGTGCCTGTCAGTTGCATCAAATTCTCGTATCCGGGTTCAAAGCCGTCCGGGGCCCCACTCGCCCGGAACGCGCTCCAATGGCATCAGACGGTCGGGAACGCGGGATCGGTTGCCGTCCGAATCTGTAAGGAACCTGAGAGGAACATCACGTTTCGGCGCTGTTCCCTCTTGGGGCCCGCACCAGTCTGCCACCCTGACGGCCCGCACCCGGACGCTGCACCCAGCGGACTCCCAGGAACGCCACCGGGGGCACGATACCGCCCGGGCGGATCCGGGCGGCGGGCGAGGCGGTGCGATGCCGCGCGCGGCGGGCAGCGAGACTATGGGGATGAGCACAACCCGCTTTCGCCCCTTCCGCCGGTTCCGGCCCGCCTGCGCCGTCCTCGCCGTGCTGGCCGCCGTGGCCGGCTGCAGCAGTACCGGAGGCCTCCGCGCCGAGCACGCCCGCAGCCAGGCCGCGGCCGCCGGTGGCAGTGCCGTCACCACCCCGCGCTGGAAGATCGCCATGGTGACCCACGCCGGCGCCGGCGACGCCTTCTGGGACACCGTGCGCAAGGGCGCCGAGCAGGCCGCCGCCAAGGACAACATCACCTTCCTGTACTCCAACGACGCCCAGACCCAGAACCAGGTCCAGCTGGTCCAGGCCGCCATCGACCAGAAGGTCGACGGCCTGCTGGTCACCCTCGCCAAGGGCGACGCGCTCGGCGACGTGCTCGGCAAGGCCAAGGCGGCCGGCATCCCGGTGATCACCGTGAACTCCGGCCAGGAGTACTCCGCCCGGTTCGGCGCGCTGACCCACATCGGCCAGGACGAGTCCACCGCCGGCCAGGCGGCCGGCACCGAGCTCGCCGGCCGGGGCCGCAAGAACGTCCTCTGCGTGATCCACGAGCAGGGCAACGTCGGCCAGGAGCAGCGCTGCTCCGGCGCCCAGTCCAAGGCCGGCGGGGCCTTCCAGGTGCTCTACGTGGACGGCGTCAACATGCCCGACGCCCGGGCCGCCGTCTCCGCCAAGCTGCAGGCCGACCCGGCCATCGACACCGTGCTGACCCTCTCCGGGCCGATGGCCGCCACCGGACTGCAGGCGATCCAGGACGCCCGCCGCCCCGTCGAGCTCGACACCTTCGACCTGGGCACCCAGGTGGTGGCCGGCCTCAAGTCCGGCTCGGTCGGCTTCGCCGTCGACCAGCAGCCCTACCTCCAGGGCTACGAGGGCGTCGACCTGCTCTGGCTCTACCGCTCCAACCTGGACATGCTCGGCGGCGGCAAGCCCGTGCTGACCGGGCCGCAGATCCTCACCCGCGACGACGCCGACGCCCTCGCCGAGTACGTCGCGAGGGGGACGCGTTGAGCACCACCGACCTCCTCGTCCAGGACCGCCCGGCGGCGCTGCGGCGGGTGCTCGCCCGCCCCGAACTGGGGGCGCTGATCGCCGCCGCCGCGGTCTTCCTGGTCTTCGCCGCGGTCGCCGAACCGTTCCTGCGGGTCTCCTCGCTGGGCACCGTGCTGTACGCGGCCTCCACCATCGGGATCATGGCCGTCCCGGTCTCGCTGCTGATGATCGGCGGCGAGTTCGACCTGTCGGCCGGCGTGCTGGTCACCACCGCCGCGCTGACCTCGTCGATGGTGTCCTACCAGCTCACCGCGGTGACCTGGGTCGGCGTGCTGGTCTCGCTGCTGGTGACGCTGGCGGTCGGCGGCTTCAACGGCTGGATGCTCAGCCGGACGAAGCTGCCCAGTTTCATCGTCACCCTGGGCACCTTCCTGATGCTCACCGGCGCCAACCTCGGCGTCACCAAGCTGGTCTCCGGCACCGTCTCGACCAAGCCGATCTCCGACATGGAGGGCTTCGGCGCCTGCCGTTGGCTGTTCGCCTCCGAGGTCACCGTCGGCGGGCTGACGATCAAGGCCACCGTCTGGTGGTGGCTCGGCCTGCTGCTGGTCGGCAGCTGGGTGCTGCTGCGGACCCGCTTCGGCAACTGGATCTTCGCGGTCGGCGGCGACGCGGCCGCGGCGCGGGCGGTTGGCGTGCCCGTCGCCCGGACCAAGACGGTGCTCTACCTCGGCGTCGGCTTCGGCGCCTGGGTGCTCGGCCAGCACCTGCTGTTCTCCTTCGACACCGTGCAGTCCGGCGAGGGCGTCGGCAACGAGCTGATCTACATCGTGGCGGCCGTCATCGGCGGCTGCCTGATCACCGGCGGTTACGGCTCGGTGGTCGGCTCGGCGCTCGGCGCGCTGATCTTCGGCATGGCGAGCAAGGGCATCATCTACGCCCAGTGGAACCCCGACTGGTTCAAGTTCTTCCTGGGTGCGATGCTGCTGCTCGCCGCCCTGTTGAACACCTTCGTCAAGCGCCGCGCCGAACGGGGACCGCGATGACCGAGCTGCTCCGCCTCGAAGGCGTCGGCAAGACCTACGGGTCCGTCCGGGCGCTCCAGGACGTCTCGCTCACCCTGCGGGCCGGCGAGATCAGCTGCGTGCTCGGCGACAACGGCGCCGGCAAGTCCACCCTGATCAAGATCATCGCCGGGCTGCACCGGCACGACGAGGGCCGTTTCACCGTCGGCGGCGAGGAGGTCCGCTTCGGCTCCCCGCGCGAGGCGCTGGACCGCGGCATCGCCACCGTCTACCAGGACCTCGCGGTCGTCCCGCTGATGCCCGTCTGGCGGAACTTCTTCCTCGGCTCCGAACGGGGCCTGCGGCGCTGGGGCGGACTGCGCCTGGACGCCGACGGGATGCGCGCCACCACCCGGGAGGCGCTCGCCCGGATGGGCATCGACCTGCACGACGTCGACCGCCCGATCGGCACCCTCTCCGGCGGCCAGCGCCAGTGCGTGGCGATCGCCCGGGCCGTCCACTTCGGCGCCGAGGCGCTGATCCTGGACGAGCCGACCGCCGCGCTCGGCGTCAAGCAGTCGGGGGTGGTGCTCAAGTACGTCACCGCCGCCCGCGACGCCGGCCTCGGGGTGGTGCTCATCACCCACAACCCGCACCACGCCTACCTGGTCGGCGACCACTTCACCCTGCTCAAGCGGGGCCGGATGGCCGGCAGCCACCCGCGGGCGGAGATCGGCCTGGAGGAGCTCACCACCGAGATGGCCGGCGGCTCCGACCTGGAGGAGCTCTCGCACGAGCTGGCCCGGCCGGGCACCGACACCCGTGAACCCCGTGACTCCCGTGACTCCCGTGATCCCCGTGAGGAGCGTCCGCAGCCGTGACCACCCCCAACGCCGCCTCCCGGCCACCGGTCCTGCCCAGCCTGCTCGGCCTCGGCCCGCGGGCCGAGCGCCGCCGCCGGGCCCTGCCCGCCGGCCTCCTGCGGCTGCCCACCATCGGCGTCGACATCGGCGGCACCAAGGTGGTCGCGGGTGTGGTGGACGGCGAGGGCAAGGTGCTGGAGAAGCTGCGCACCGACACCCCCGACAAGAGCAAGAGCCCCCGGGTCGTCGAGGACGTCATCGTCGAGCTGGTGCTCGAACTCGCCGACCGCCACGACGTCCACGCGGTGGGCATCGGCGCGGCCGGCTGGGTGGACGCCGAGCGCTCCCGGGTGCTCTTCGCCCCGCACCTGAACTGGCGCAACGAACCGCTCCAGCAGGCGCTCAGCGAGCGGCTGCGGTTCCCGGTGATCGTCGAGAACGACGCCAACGCGGCGGCCTGGGCCGAATGGCGGTTCGGCGCCGGGCGCGGCGAGGACCTCATGGTGATGCTCACCCTCGGCACCGGCATCGGCGGCGCGGTGGTCCGCGACGGCTACGTCGACCGGGGCAAGTACGGGCTGGCGGGGGAGTTCGGGCACATGCAGGTGGTGCCCGGCGGCCACCGCTGCCCGTGCGGCAACCGGGGCTGCTGGGAGCAGTACTCCTCCGGGAACGCCCTGGTGCGCGACGCGCGCGAGCTGGTCGCCGAGGAGTCGCCGGTGGTCCAGCTGCTGCTGGCCAGGGCCGGCGGCGCGGTCGAGGGCATCACCGGCCCGCTGGTCACCGAGGCCGCCCGGGCCGGTGACGCGACCGCCGTCGAGCTGCTCTACGAGGTCGGCACCTGGCTCGGGGTCGGCATCGCGAACCTCGCGGCCGCCCTGGACCCGGGCCGCTTCGTGGTCGGCGGCGGCGTCTCCGAGGCCGGCGACCTCCTCCTCGCCCCGGCCCGGGACGCCTTCCGTCGCACCCTCACCGGGCGCGGCTTCCGGCCGGAGGCGACCATCGCGCACGCGGCCCTGGGCAACGAGGCGGGCCTGGTCGGCGCCGCCGACCTCGCCCGCCAGGTCGCCCGCCGCTTCCGCACCATCAAGCGGCGCCGGGTGGAGCGCAGCGTGCTGTAGCGCCGGACTACCCGCCGGTAGTCGCGGCGCCCTGTTGTCCGGGCCATGCCTCCTGTGAAACAACGGAGTTGACGTCTACTCAGGAGGCCTCCGGATGAGAGCTCTGGCCCGAATCGCCCCGCCGCTCCTGCTTGCCACCGCCCTGGTCTGTTCCGCCGCCGGGCCGGCCGGGGCGGCAGCCCCGCCGCCGAAGGTGCCCGAGGCGGTGGGCTGGGGCGGCGCGGTGGCCAGCGTGGACGCCGACGCCACGGCGGCCGGCATCGAGGTGCTGCGCAAGGGCGGCAACGCGGTGGACGCCGCCGTCGCCGTCGCGGCGGCGCTCGGTGTCACCGAGCCGTACTCGGCCGGCATCGGCGGCGGCGGGTACTTCGTCTACTACGACCACGACAGCGGCCGGGTGTCCACCATCGACGGCCGCGAGACGGCCTCCCGGACGGCCGACGCGTCGCTCTTCCTGGAGGGCGGCAAGCCGCTGGCCTTCGCGGACGCCGTCACCAGCGGGCTGTCGGTCGGCGTGCCCGGCTCCCCGGCGACCTGGGAGACGGCCGTGCGGCAGTGGGGCAAGCGCTCCTTCGCCGACGCGCTGAAGCCGGCCCGGCGGATCGCCGAGCAGGGCTTCACCGTCGACCAGACCTTCCAGGACCAGACCGCGCTCAACCAGGACCGGTTCAAGGACTTCCCCGCCACCGCGAAGCTCTTCCTGCCCGGCGGCAAGCTCCCCGCGGTCGGCTCCACGTTCCGCAACCCCGAGCTCGCCGCCACCTACCGCCAGCTGGGCGAGCAGGGCACCGCGGCGCTCTACCGGGGCGACCTCGGCGCCGACATCGTCCGGACCATCCAGCACCCGCCGGTGGACCCGGCCTCCGGGCGCAACGCCCGCCCCGGCAAGGTGGACGCCGCCGACCTGGCCGCGTACCAGGTGCGCCGCCAGCAGCCCACCCACGTGGCCTACCGCGACTACGACCTCTACTCGATCGCCCCGTCCAGCTCCGGCGGCACCACCGTCGGCGAGGCGCTCGGCATCCTGGAGGACGGCGACGTCGGCCGGTACGACGACACGCAGTACTACCACCACTTCCTGGAGGCCTCCCGGATCTCCTTCGCCGACCGCAACCGCTGGGTCGGCGACCCGGCCTTCTCCGACGTCCCGGCCAAGGAGCTGCTCTCCCCCCGGTACGTCGCCTCGCGGGCCTGCCTGATCAGCCCCGACCGGGCGCTCACCAGCCCGCTCGCCCCCGGCGACCCGCGCCACCCGGCCGACTGCGCGAACACCGGCGCGGCCCAGCCCGAGCCCTACGAGGGCCTGAGCACCAGTCACCTGACCGTGGCCGACCGCTGGGGCAACGTCGTCTCCTACACCCTCACGCTGGAGCAGACCGGCGGCAGCGGCATCACCGTCCCCGGCCGGGGCTTCCTGCTCAACAACGAGCTGACCGACTTCAACTTCACCCCGCTGACCCCCGGGGTGCCGGACCCGAACCTCGCCGGGCCGGGCAAGCGCCCGCGCTCCTCGCTCTCGCCGACCATCGTGCTGCGCGACGGCGAGCCGGTGCTGGCGGCCGGCTCGCCCGGCGGCGCGACCATCATCACCACCACCCTCCAGGTCCTGCTCGGACGCCTGGACCGGGGCCTCGGCCTGGAGCAGGCGATCGCCGCGCCGCGGGCCAGCCAGCGCAACACGGCCGCCACCCAGGCCGAGCCGGCCTTCCTGGACCTGCCCGAGCGGGCCCGGCTGGAGGCGCTCGGCCACGTGTTCACCAGCACGCCCGAGATCGGCGCCGCGACCGGCGTCGAGCGCCTGCCGGACGGCCGCTGGGTGGCGGCCGCCGAGCCGGTGCGGCGCGGCGGCGGCGCGGCGGCGGTGGTGCGCCCCGCGCCCTGACGCCCGACGCCTGACGGCGGTGGCCCCTGGGCCCGCGGGCCCACGGGCCTGTCGGTGCCGGGCGGTAGATTCGGGGTGGGCGTCCTGCCGGGCGCCCACCCTCGTCCGTACCACCGGGAAGGCCGCCCGCCGTGACCGTCCGCATCGCCACCTGGAACATCAACTCCGTCACCGCGCGGCTGCCCAAGCTGCTGGAATGGCTGGAGAGCGCCAAGCCGGACGTGCTCTGCCTCCAGGAGCTCAAGTGCTCCACCGACGCCTTCCCGTACGAGCCGGTCCGCGAGCTCGGTTACGAGACCGCCGCGTACGGCACCGGCCGGTGGAACGGCGTGGCCGTCGTCTCCCGGATCGGTCTGGAGGACGTGGTGCGAGACCTCCCCGGCCAGCCCGGCTTCCTCGCCGACGGCGCCCTGCTGCCCGACACCGAGCCGCGGGCCATCGCCGCCACCTGCGGCCCGGTCCGGGTCTGGTCGGTCTACGTGCCCAACGGCCGCGAGGTGGACCACGCCCACTACCGCTACAAGCTGGAGTGGCTGGAGGCCCTGCGCCTGGCCTCGCTGGAGGACGCCGCGGGGGAGCGCCCCTTCGCCGTCCTCGGGGACTTCAACATCGCCCCGACCGACGAGGACGTCTTCGACGTGGCGGCCTTCGAGGGCCTGACGCACGTCACACCCGCCGAGCGCGCCGCCCTCGCCGCCCTGGGCGAGGCCGGTCTGCAGGACGTCGTGCCCCGCCCGCTGAAGTACGACCGCCCGTACACCTACTGGGACTACCGCCAGCTGGCCTTCCCGAAGAACCGGGGCATGCGGATCGACCTCACCTACGCCAACAAGCCCTTCGCCGACGCCGTCACGGACAGCTATGTGGACCGCGAGGCCCGCAAGGGCAAGGGGACGTCGGACCACGCCCCGGTCGTGGTCGACCTGGACCTCTGAGCCCGGCCGGGCCCGGCGTCACGCCCCGTAGCGGCGGCTCGCCCGAACGGGCCAGAGCGGTGGCCGGGCGCCGGGTGTGTGCCTACCGTCGGTGAATGACTGGGTGTGGTTGTTCGATCACGTGGACTTCGGAGTCCCCGGCCGCGCCCGAGAATCCCGGAGGTTCCGGTATGCGCCCCACGCGTACGGCCGCCGCCGCCCTGATCGGCGCGACGGTGCTGACCGGCCTGACGGCCCCCCTCGCGCTGGCCAAGGACGGCGCCGCCACGGTCAGCCCGTCCCAGGCCGCACCGGGCCAGACCGTGACGGTCACGGTCTCCTGCGAGAAGTCCGACAAGCCCGACGCCAAGACCATCACCGCGAGCTCCCAGGCCTTCGAGGGCGGCCCGGCCACCCTCACCCTGGGATCGGACGGCCGGCACACCGGCTCCGCGCGGCTGGCGGGCAAGGCCGGCGGCGACAGCAAGGTCGACGGCACCTGCCCCGACGGCGCCGCCTTCTCGACCAGCGTCACGGTGACCACCGTCGCCGCGTCCTCCGGAGCCTCCTCCTCGCCCGGCCAGAGCCTCGGCGAGTGGGGCAAGGCGGCCGGGGAGTGGGCCGGCTCGCTCGGCCAGTCCGGTGCGGGCAGCCAGCAGGTCGCTCCGCACGGCGCCGTGCAGACCGGTCTCGGCGGCTCGGTCGCGGCCGACCCCGCCGAGCTGGCGGGCGGCGCGGCGCTGGTGGTCGGTGGTATCGGCGGATTCTGGCTGTTGCGGCGACGCGGCGGCGCCGGGTCCGCCTGAAGGCGCGCCCCGCACCCGGGGGCCCTCGGGCCCGCCCCACGGTGCCGCCGGACCGGTCGGTCCGGCGGCACCGGCCCGTCTCAGGCCGTCGCGGCCCGGGCCGCGGAGCCCCCGGTGACCCCGGCCGCCGTGGACGCCCGGGGAGCCCGCGGGGTCTCCGGCGCCTCCGCGGCCCGCAGGAGGCCGGAGGCCAGCAGGTACTGGGCCAGGAGGTACGTCGCCATGATCCAGAACTGGTGCCCGGGCAGCTCGCGCCACTTCGCGAGCTTGGTGGCGATCAGGGTGTCGGAGAGCAGGAAGAGCGCCCCGCCGAGGCCGGTGCGCCACCCCAGCCCGGCCGAGGTGACGGCGGTCGAGGCGAGCAGCAGGCTGTACCCGGCCACCGGCGCCCGGAGGCTGCCGAGGTCCGGCCAGAGCCGGCCCACCATCACGGCCCAGGCCGTCGCGTACGCGGCCGTGACGATCAGCGCACGCCGCCGGTCCGTCAGCGCCCCCTGCCGGACGAACATCGTCACGTAGCAGACGTGCGCCGCCGCGAAGGAGCCCATCCCGGCCAGGAACGCGGTGTCGTCGCCGAGCTGGAGCAGGACGTCCCCGCCGCCGCTGAGCAGCAGCGCGGGCGCCAGCAGCTTCGGCGCCTCCCGCCCGGCCGCGGTGGCGGCCGTGACGCTGTGCGCGGCCAGCAGCGGCATCAGCGTCGGCTTGGTGGCGTGCCGCAGGGCGGGCGTGTCGGTGAGCAGCGCGCCCAGGTGGGCCGCCGAGGTGGCGGCGAAGCCGGTGAGCAGCCCGGTGGCGGAGCGCAGGCGCCCGCCGAGGACGGCGCGGGTTGTCGTGCGGATGCTCATGCGGCGGTGTCCTCCGGTGGGTGGGGGCGGGCGGCCCGTTCGTCCGCACCCTAGGCGACCGGGTCCGTCCGGGGAAGGCCGGGTTACCCGCGAGTACTACCCGGGCGTAGGCCGGCGCGCGCCGACGGCCGGGGCCGCTCCGGCGGGGTACGCGCGGACCAATTCGCCGCGAGCTCCGGTTGGGGCCACCGGCGGCCGCGCCCACCGTCTAGTCTGGTCCACGACATGGAGCAGCAGGAGTACGCGGCCGGCACCACGCGGGTGGCCGGCGGCACGTCGGACGGGCGCACGGGCGGGGCGGGGCAGGGCACCACCGTCGCCGTCGTCGCCGTACGCGAAGCCGGTCCTGACGCTCCGCAGGAGACCGGAGGGGCTGTCCTCTCGCCCGATCCGGGGCTGCTCCGGCTGGCGCACTGGTTCGCCGAGGCCGATCCCGGGACCGCCGACGACCTCTGCGTCGCCACCTTCGGCCTCTACCCGGCCCGCCACTTCGGCGTCCCGGCCGAGCCGGTGACCGGTCCGGAGGCGGCGGCCGGTGACGCCGTCAGCTGGTGGCACGGTCCCACCGCGCACGCCCCCGCCGCGCTGCGGGTGCGCGAGCCGCGGCCGGCGCGCCGCCAGCGCCGGGCCCGGCGGGACGAGGGGGCGCTGCCCGTCGTCCGCTCAGGAGCCAAGCCGGGTCTGCCCGGAAAGCACCGCAAGCCCGAGCCGACCCGCTCGGCCGCCGGCGCGCAGGACCGTTCCGCCGCCGCCGAGCGCCGGATCGCCGCCCGGCTGCTGCTCGCCCACCCGCTGGTCACCGCCTCCGGGCCGCACGCCGACGGGTTCCCGCTGATCCGGCGTCACCGCGACTGGCTGACCGGCCAGTTCGACACCCTGCTCGGCTACCGCCTGGTGGTCGGCCCCTGGCACGCCCGCCTCTACAAGGCCGGGCTCGGCCCCGGCGCCGCCCGCCGGCTCGAACACCCCGGCACCGGCGCGCCGTTCACCCCCGGCGGCTACGCCCAGCTCGCCCTCGCGCTGTCCCTGCTGGTGGACGCCCCCGAACGGCTCCCGCTCGGTCCCCTGCTGGCGGCGATGCGGGACGCCGCGCCCGGTCGGGCCGCCACGCCCGCCGACCTCGCGATGGCGCTCGCCGCACTGGCCGACTGGCAGGTGCTCGGCGAGATACCCGCCGACCGGAGCGCGGACGGCGTCGTCCTGACGGTCGACCGGGAGCTGGCCCGCGCCGTACCCGCGGGTCCGCCCGCCCTCGCCGACGACGCCGCCGACCTGATCCGCCGCGCCGCCGGGGCCGAGCCTGGCACCGCCGTGCGCCGCCGCCTCGCCGAGACCCCCGCCGTGCTCGCCGCCGACCTGCCCGCGGACCAGCGCGACTGGCTCGACCTCCACCGCCGGACCGGCCCGGCGGCGCTCGCCGAGTTCCTCGGCCTGGAGGCCGAACTGCGGGCCGAGGGGGTCGCCCTGCTCGACCCCGCCGACGAACTCACCGACCTCGCCCTGCCCGGGGCCGGTACCCTCGCCCAGGCCGCCCTGCTGTTGGTCGAGCGCCTGGTCGAGGAGGTCCGGCCGCTCCCCGGCGAGGCCACCGGCGCGGACGTCCCGATCCCGGACGCGCTGATAGACGGCGTCCTCGGGGACATCGCCGACGAGTACGGGCTGCCGGCCGGCTGGCGGCGCGACTACCTCGCCGACCGCACCGCGCTGCGCCGCGACGCCCTCGACCTGCTGCACCGGATGGGCCTGATCACCCCCGCGCCGCGCGGCACCCGGCCGCCGGGCTGGCTGCTGCGCGCCCCCGCCGCCCGCTTCGCTCCGGCGCCCGATCTGCGGCCGGCCCCGGGGACGGGCCGGCACTCCCGCCGGGAGACCCCGGTGGGGGTCCCGTCAGGCCCCCGGGCGGAGCAGCGGGCCTGAGCGCACCGGCCCGCCGTCGAGCGGGTCGCGCGCCGGGAACGACAGAAGCACCGCGTCCGTGGCCGGTGGGCCGGACGGCGGTGCCTGGGGTCGGGCGCGGAGGGCGGCGGGATCAGCGGGTCATCGTCGGGCGGTGGCCGCCGTGAGCGGGCCGTGCTGGGCGGCTTCGACGGTGGCTCCCACACCGAGCGTGCCGAGGGCGATGGAGGCGAGAACGGCGGTACAGGCCAGGAAGCGGCGGTGGCGCTGCGGGAGCGGGAAGCGCGGATCCTGGAGGGTCGCCGGAGGGTTGGCGTTCATGACAGGGAGCGTTCCAGGGCGGCGTGAACGAGCGGTACGCGCGGGTGAAGTCCGGATGGGGGCCAAGCGTCGGTTCGTGCCGGATCCGCCCCGCCCCGCCCCGCCCCGCCCCGGGGCGGGGCAGATCCGGGGCGGTCACCGGGACGGCGGTCGCGGCCCCCGCCGGGCGTCGGCCATCGCCTCGCCGACGGCCACCCGGACGGCGTCCCGCAGACCGTGCGCGGCGTGGAACCGCGAGGGCCCGGCCGCCGGATCCTCGCGCAGCTCCTTCACCAGGGCGACGCAGAGCAGCAGCATCACCACCACGAACGGCAGCGCGACCAGGATGGTGGCGTTCTGCAGCGCGGTGAGCCCGCCGGCCAGCAGTAGCGCGGCGGCGACCCCGCCCATCAGCACGCCCCAGACCACCACCAGCCAGGTGCGCGGGTGCAGCGAGCCCCGGCTGGAGAGCGAGCCGAGCACGAGCGAGGCGGAGTCGGCACTGGTGATGAAGAAGGTCATCACCAGCAGGACCGCGATCACGCTGGTCACCGAGCCGAGCGGGAGCGAGCGCAGCATCTCGAACAGCGAGGCCTCGGCGCCCTGGGGGATGGTGGCCACCAGGTCGGCCTCGCCGGTGGAGTTCAGCCGGATCGCCGTCCCGCCCATCACGCAGAACCAGACCACCGTCGCCCCACTGGGGACCAGCAGCACGCCGGTGAGGAACTGCCGGATGGTCCGGCCGCGCGAGATGCGGGCGATGAAGGTGCCGACGAACGGCGCCCAGGAGAGCCACCAGGCCCAGTAGAAGATCGTCCAGGAGCCGAGCCAGCTCTCGTCGGTGAAGGCGCCGGTCTGGGTCGACATGGCGACCAGGTCGGAGAGGTAGCCGCCGACGGTGGACGGGATCGCGTCCAGGACGAAGACCGACGGGCCGAACACGAAGACGAAGAGCATGATCAGCGAGGCCAGCACGACGTTCGAGGTGGAGAGCCACTTGACGCCCTTGTGCACGCCGGAGAAGGCGGAGAGGACGAAGGCGGCGGTCAGCGAGCCGATGATGACCAGTTGGGTGCGTTCGGTGTTCTCGACGGAGGAGATGAAGCCGAGGCCGTCCGCCACCTGGAGGGCGCCCAGGCCGAGGCTGGTCGCCGAGCCGAAGACGGTCGCGAACACCGCCAGCAGGTCGATCGCCCGGCCGGGCCAGCCGTTCGCGCCGCGTTCGCCGATCAGCGGGACGAAGGCGGCGGAGATCCGGTTGCCCCGGCCCTTGCGGAAGGTGGTGTAGGCGAGTGCCAGGCCGCCGACCGCGTAGATCGCCCAGGGGTGCAGGGTCCAGTGGAAGAGCGAGAACTCCAGCGCCTGCTGGGCGGCGGCCGGGCTCTGCGGCTCCAGGCCGGAGCCGGGCTGCGGCGCGGCGTAGAGCTGGAGCGGTTCGCCGACGCCGTAGAACATGAGGCCGATGCCCATGCCGGCGCTGAACATCATCGCGACCCAGGCGAGGGTGGAGAACTCCGGCTCGTCGTCGTCGCGGCCGAGCCGGATCCGGCCGAAGCGGCTGAACGCGAGCAGGACGGTGAGCACCAGGAAGACGTCGGCGGCGACCACGAACAGCCAGCCGAAGTTGTGCAGCACCCAGCCGAGCGCGGTGTCGGACGTCCGGCCGAGCGAGTCCTCGGCGAAGACGCCCCAGGCGACCACCCCCAGCACCAGCACGGCACTGACGCCGAACACCGTCCGGTCGACGGGGAGGGTCGCGGCGGGTTCGTCCGGGCCTGGTGGCTGGCTGCTCATGAAGGTCCCTCTCCTGGCGTACTGGACGGTCGGCGACACGATCGGAAAATAGATACATGTCGTACTATGTCCAGTCCTCGGGGGTGCCGGGGGGAGGGCACGCCGGGGAGAGGCGACCGGACGGGCCGTCAGGGCGAGGATCGGCGCACCGGGCCGCGGGTCGTCAGGCGGCCGCGTACGCGCGGGCGGAGGGCCCGGTGGTCGGGGCGGCGGTGTCCAGGTACCCGGCCAGGGCCTGCCGGCTGCGGGTCAGCTCGGCGATCCGGGTGTCGAGTTCGGCCAGCTCGCCGCGGAGGGTGGCGAGCAGGTCGGGGCAGGCCTCCAGGGCCGGGACGGGGCCGCTCGCGCACGGCAGGATCTCGGCGATCACCCGGGTGGACAGGCCCGCCGCGAGCAGGCCGCGGATCTGCCGCACCCGGATCTGGTCTCCCTCGCGGTACTCGCGGTAGCCGGCGGCCGACCGGTCCGGTTCGAGCAGCCCCTGCTCCCCGTAGTACCGCAGCAGGCGGGTGGACACCCCGGTCAGGCGGGCGAGTTCTCCGATGCGCATGACCGGGCGAACGCCCGTCCGGGCCGGGCTGTTCCCGGCCCGGACGCGGCGGGGCCGTCGCTACGCCGGCCGACCGGTCACGAAGTCCAGCAGCAGCGCGCGCAGTTCGGGCAGGCGCTCGACCACCGGGAGGTGGCCACTGGCGAGTTCGACCAGCCGGGCGCCCGGGATGCCCTCGGCCAGGGCGCGGTGCTGGCTCGGCGCGACCAGCATGTCCTCGGTGGTGCTGATCACCAGCGTCGGCACGGTGACCCGGGCCAGGTCGCCGCGCACGTCCACCCGGCCGGCCAGGCCGAACTGCTGGCGGTAGCCCGCCGGGACGGGGGCGAGAAGCACGGCGCGCAGGTCCGCGAGCTGCTCGGCGGTGAGCGCGTCGACCCAGGTCTCGCCGAAGGCGACCGCGAGCACGAAACGGGCCAGCAGCTCCGGGTGGTCGGCCAGGCCGGCCGCCAGCTCGGCGGTGAGCCGGAGCCGGTGGTCGCCGCCGGCCACCCCGGCGAGCAGCAGCAGCGAGCGGACCCGGGCCGGGTGCCGGGTGGCGGCGCGGACGGCGACGGCGGCCCCGAGCGAGTACCCGGCCAGGTCGAAGCTCTCCAGGCCCTCCTCGACGGCGGTGGCGACCAGCCGGTCCGCCAGCTCGTCGAGCGAGGGCCCGGCCGGCTCGAACGGGGTGTCGCCGGAGCCGGGGAAGTCGGGTGCGACGACGGTGCGGAGGGCGGCGAGGTCGTCCAGCAGCGGCCCCCAGTTGTCCCGGGCGCTGCCGCCGGCGCCGTGCGCGAGCAGCAGGCCCGGGCCGGAGCCCCGGACGATCCGGGCCAGCGCGGGCGGGGTGGCGGGGGACGGCTCGGTCATGGCGGGGCTCCTGTTCACCTGGATGGCTCGGTGACCGGCACGCTAGGAGTTCACACCGGTGTGAAGGTCAAGACCGGTGCGGGCCGAACCGTCCGCGCGGCGTCGATCGGCGGGATCGGCGGACGCGACACGGTTCGCGATCGTATGATCCGGGCGTGACCGGAGGCCCGAGCGCCGCGAGACCGACCGGGCGGACCGCCGCCCCGGTCCGGAGCGCCGCTGCCCGCCGGGCCGTCGCCCGCCGCGCCAGACGCACCGACCGCTGTCGCTGAGCCCCGCCCGCGCGCCCCGCGCCGGGCCGGAGCGGACCCGCGCCGTCGGCGCCCCCGTCCCCGCCCGCCCGGCCGCGCGGCCCGCCCGACCGTCCGCCGCAACCGAACGGAAGTGTGCCCGTGCCCACCGCGAACCCCCTTCGGACCACCCCCGCGAGCCCGATCCCCGGCGAGGCCGCCTACGACCGGCTCCGCCGCCGGCAGTGGTCGGCCGGCGAGGCCCGCGCCGACGGCGTCGAGCGCCGGACCCTGCTGCGGATGCTCACCGCCGCCGGGGTGCTCGCCGCACCCGCCGCCGGCGGGCTGGTCGTCCCGGACCGCGCCCGGGCGCGGACCGCGACCGCCGCGCCGGGAGCGCTTGCCGAGCCGCCCACGGCCCTCGCGGGTACGGTGTCCCCCGTGCCCGGCATCGTGAAGCCGCTGCCCGCCGAGTGGTTCCTCCCGCGCGGGACCAACGCCGAGATGCGCTGGGACGCGCTGCGCGACGCGGAGGGCGCGATCGGCCGGCACGTCCCGGTGGAGCGCTTCTTCGTCCGCAACCACACCAGTACCCCGGTCATCGACGCCGACAGCTGGCGGCTGCGGCTCTTCGGCAGCGGCCTGCGCGGCGGCCCGGACGCCGGGCGGCCGGTCGAGTTCGGCCTGGCGGACCTGCGCGCCCTTCCCTCGACCAGGATCAGCGCCCTGATCGAGTGCGCCGGCAACGGCCGCAGCTTCTACGCCACCCAGCAGAACCAGCCCGTGCCCGGCACCCCCTGGACGCTCGGCGGGGTCGGCTCCGCCCAGTGGCGCGGCGTGCGGCTGTCCGAGGTGCTGCACCGGGCCGGGCTGACCCGGGACGCGGTGGACGTGCTGCCCAGCGGCCTCGACCCCGCGTACGTGAGCGGTGGCGTCGACTTCGGCCGGGTGCGCCGCCCGCTGCCGGTCGCGAAGGCGCTGGACGACGTGCTGCTCGCCTACGAGATGAACGGCGAACCGCTGACGCCCGACCACGGCGCGCCCCTGCGGCTGGTGGTGCCGGGCTGGATCGGGATCGCCTCGATCAAGTGGGTCGGCTCGATCGAGGTCGCCGACCAGCCGCTGTACTCGCCCTGGAACACCGACTTCTACCGGATGTTCGGTCCTGACTACCCGGCCGGCGGAAGTGCGCCGGTCACCACCCAGGTGGTGAAGAGCGCCTTCGAACTCGCCCGTGACGCGGTGCTGGCGGCGGGCCGCGAGCACCGCCTGTACGGACGCTCGTGGTCGGGCGCGGCGCCGGTCCGCCGGGTCGAGGTGAGCACCGACGGCGGCCGGCGCTGGCACCGCGCCGAGCTGCGGGACGAGCCGCGCGCCGACAACTGGACGCGCTGGAGCCTCGACTGGCGCCCGGACCGGACCGGCCCGTACGAGCTGCGGGCGCGCGCGACCGACCGCCGCGGCAACACCCAGCCCGCGACGTCCGTGTTCAACCGCGAGGGCTACCTGTTCGACGCGGTGGTGGTCCACCCGGTGACGGTCGCCTGACGCAGCTCAGCCGGTGGGGCTGGCCTCGTACGGCGCCTCGTACGGCGTCTCGTACGGGGTCAGCACCAGCCGCACCACGTCCTCCAGCCGCCGCCGGGCGTCGCCGAGCGTGGTGCGGCCGGTCACCCAGGCGGTCAGCTCGCCCTGCCAGGCATGGCCGACGATGTGCCGCACCAGGTCGCTCGCGGCGGCCGGCACCTCGGCCATCACCGCCTGGAGCGCGGTGCTGTCGGCCCGGGCCATGCCCTGCAGCGCCTCGCTGGCGAAGGGGTCGGTGGAGGCGGCGACGGCCACCCGGAGCCGGGCCAGTTCGGGCTGGCGCTGGTAGGCGCGCATGCCTCCGCGTACGAAGCGCACCACCCGGTCGGTGGCCCCCAGCCCGGCCCGCGGTCCGCGCAGCTCCGCCACCAGGTCGGCCAGCAGCAGCCGGTGCCATTCGGCGATGGCCGCGGCCAGCAGGTGGTCCTTGGAGGAGAAGTAGCGGTACGCCGTCCCGAGGGCGACTCCGGACCGCTCGCAGACCTGTTTCATCTGCAGCCGCTCGACACCGATCTCGTTCACCAGGGCGAGCGCGGCCGCGATCAGGGACTCGCGGCGTTCGAGCTGACGTGGAGACATCGCCTCCACCGGTCGTGGTGACAGGTCAACCTTGGTCACCCGCACCATGATACGGCTCGGAACCGCTCAGGAGTATGACGCCGACCGGTCGCCCCGCGTTCGTCCGCCGTCCACCGGTGGACGGCGGACGGGATTTACAGAAGGCCTGCGTAAATCAACTTTTTGTGGTTGGTCTCGT
>NZ_JBEXYD010000011.1:149037-173748 GCF_040630735.1 Kitasatospora sp. NPDC005748 | reverse complement strand
GGAAAGCTACCTCGCCGGCCTCCACCTCCGTGGCGCGATGATCTGGATCAAGGACCTCACTCGAACCCATTGATCACGACCGAATACGTGCCCTAAGCCGAACGGCCGGTCCCGGTCGCGGCGGTCCCGGTCGCGGCGGTCCCGGTCGCGGTCGAGGAGCGCAGCACCAGCGAGGTCGCCAGCGGCGGCACCGGCGCGACCGGCTCGCCGCGGAGCAGGTCCGCGAGGGCCGCGACCCCTGCCCGGCCCAGCTCCTCGCCGGGCAGGTCCACGGTGGTGAGCGGCGGGGTGAGCAGCTCGGCCACCGGGATGTTGTCGATGCCGACCACCGAGAGGTCCGCGGGCACCCGCAGACCGAGTTCGGCGGCCGCCTGGTAGACCCCGGAGGCCACCACGTCGTCGTCGCAGATCACCGCGTGCGGGCGGTCGGGGCCCGCCAGCATCCGGCGGGCGGCGCCGCGGGCGGCGGGCTGGCCCTCGTTGAGGCTGACGCCCAGCTCGACCACGTCCAGGCCGAGTTCCGCGGCGGCCTGCTCGAAGGCGGCCTGGCGGACCCGGAAGGTGTACGCGGCGTGGGTGGAGCGCAGCCGGCCGATCCGCCGGTGGCCCAGCCCGGCCAGGTGTTCGACGGCGGCGCGCATGCCGCCGGCCACGTCCAGCTCGACGGTCGGCCGGGCCCGGTCGGTGCCGGGGTCGGCGTCCAGGAAGACCGCGGGGGTGTCGGCGGGCAGCGCACCGAGCTGGCTGTCGTCCGGGGAGCAGATCAGCAGGCCGTCGAACCGGCTGGTGGTGGCCGCGTCGGCGAGGGTGGCGCTCCCCCAGCCGGAGCTGACCACGACGGCCAGGCCGTGCCGGCCGGCCTCCTCGTGGACGCCCTCCAGCACCCGGCCGAAGAACGGGCCGAGGATGTTCGGCACGGCCAGCAGGATCATGCCGCTGCGGCCGAGCCGCAGTTGCCGGCCGGCCGCCTGCGGGCGGTAGCCGAGGCTGCGGGCCGCCTCCCGGACGCGTTCCCGGGTGGCGTCGGAGACCCGGCGGCCCGCCTCGGGGCCGGAGAACACCAGCGAGACGGTGGCCTGCGAGACCCCGGCGAGCCGTGCCACGTCCCGCCCGGTGGGCTTGCGGACCGGAGCCGGCCAGGTGCCGCTGACGCTCCCGCCCTGCGGCGCGGCGGGCCCGGGCAGCGGCTCGGAGAGCGGCCCGCTCAACGGCTCGGACACCGGTTCGGCCGGCGGCTCGAGGTCGGCCGGCGGCTCGGGGTCGGGGGCGGGCACGGCGGTGACGCGGATCAGCCCTGCAGGGCGGTCGCGCGCGCGGCGTCGTCGGCCGCGTCCTCCTCGGCGTTCTGGTCGGCGATCCGCGCGGCCGTCCGGCTGCGGAGGCCGTCGACCCTGCCGGAGATCTGGGCCGACATCGCGTCGCGCTGCCGGCTCAGCAGCACGTAGCTGAGCGGCGCCGAGACCACGGCGGCCACCAGGAACAGGAAGATCGCGCCGGTCTGCCCCTTGACCGGGATGACCTGGAAGTGGCCCAGCAGCAGGGCGACCAGCAGGCAGCCGAGGAAGATGCTGACCCGCATGGAGGTGTAACGGAGCGTGGCGTGGGACTTGTCGCTCACCTTGCTGCTCACGGGGGACACATCCTTCTCTGCGCGGGGACCGGACCGGTATCCCAGTGAAGCATGCCCGACGCGCCGCGCGGGGCACGGGTCGCCCGGCCCCCGCGCGGCCGTCCGTCAGCGCAGGTCCAGCCACATCGTGACGTCGTCGCGGTCGTCCCCGGGGGCCACCCGGATCGCGGCGGGGACCCGGCCGACCTCGGTGTAGCCGCAGCGGGCGTAGAAGGCCTCCAGCCCGAGACCGCCGCGCAGGGTCAGCCGCAGTCCCTCCAGCCCCCAGGCCCGGGCCACCCGCTCGGCCTCGGCCATCAGCTCGGCGCCGTAGCCGCGGCCCTGGAAGTCGGGGTGCACCATGACGCGCTTGAGCAGCCGCCAGTGGTCCATCAGGCCGAACCGCATGGAGTCGAGGAAGAGCAGGGCGGCCAGCCGGCCGCTCTCCCGCTCGTGGGCGATCAGCAGCCGGTCCGGCCCGGCGGGCGCGAGGCCGGCGAAGTGCGGGTCGGCGGTCTTCCAGACCTCGTCCTCCGTCACCGGCGCCACGAAGCCGACCGCGCCGCCGGCGTTGGTGACGTCGGTCCAGAGCCGGACGATGTCGGCGCGCAGGTCCGGACCGGGCTCGGGGTCGAGGGTGAAGGCGAGCGTCATGACGGTGAGCCTAGTGTCCGCTCACGACAGGCTCGGCGCGGGCGCCCCCGCCCCCGGCCGGTCCGCCCGCAGGGCCAGGCAGAGCAGCACGGCGACCGCGCAGAGCCCGCCGGCCGCGTACCAGGCGAGGTCGTAGGTGCCGAGCGCGTCCCGGGCGAGGCCGGCCAGCCCGGCCACCGCGGCCGCGCCGAGCTGGTGGCAGGCGAGCACCCAGCCGAAGACGATCGGCGCGTCGTCGCCGAAGTGCCGTCGGCAGAGCGCGACGGTCGGCGGGACGGTGGCCACCCAGTCCAGGCCGTAGAAGATCACGAAGGCCAGGATCGGCGGCTCCAGCGAACCCGCGAACAGCTGCGGCAGCAGGAACAGCGAGAACCCGCGCAGCGCGTAGTAGACGACCAGCAGCAGCCGGGAGTCGAAGCGGTCGGTGAACCAGCCGCTGGCGATGGTGCCGATCACGTCGAAGATCCCGATCAGGGCCAGCAGGCTCGCCGCCGTGGTGACCGGCAGGCCGTGGTCGTGCGCGGCGGGGATGAAGTGGGTGCCGACCAGCCCCGCCGTCGTCGCGCCGCAGATCGCGAAGGAGCCGGCCAGCAGCCAGAACGCCCGGCTGCGGGAGGCGTCCCGGAGCACCCGCAGCGAGCGGGCCAGCGCCCGGTTGTCCGCCACCGGCGGGGGCGGCTCCTCGGTCGCGCCGTACGGGAGCAGGCCGAGGTCGGCGGGGCGCTCGCGCATCAGCAGCAGCACCGGGACGGCGACCGCGCTGGCCGCCAGCGAGACGACGACGACCGCCGAACGCCAGCCGTGCTCTTCCACCAGCCAGGCGCCGACCGGCAGGAAGACCAGGTTGCCGGCCGCGCCGGCGGCCGTGAGCACACCGGTGACCAGGCCCTGGCGGGCCCGGAACCAGCGGCCGGTGACGGTGGTGGCGAACGCGCCGGCCATCGAGCCGCTGCCGAGGCCCACCAACACGCCCCAGCAGAGGATCAGTTGCCAGGGCTCGCGCATCAGCATGGTGAGCCCGGCGCCGACCGAGATGGTCAGCAGCGCGCAGACCACCACCAGCCGGACGCCGAAGCGGTCCATCAGCGCGGCGGCGAAGGGGGCGGTGAGGCCGTAGAGCGCGAGGTTGACCGAGGTGGCGCTGGATATCGTCCCCATCGACCAGCCGAACTCGTTGTGCAGCGCGTCCATCATCAGGCTGGGCGTGGAGCGGAAGCCGGCCGATCCGAGCAGCACCAGCAGCGAGACCGCGGCGACCACCCAGGCGTAGTGCGGCCGGGGGCGGCCGGTGCGGCCCGGCCGCGGGGGCCCGGAGGGGGCGAGGTCCGGTGCGGGGGCCGGTGCCTCGGGGCGGGCCGGCGCGGCGGTCGGGCCCGGGGTGGGGGTGTGGCGTTCGTTCACCCGGCCGAGTCTCCCGAACGGCCCGAACGACCACGAGTGGCCTGACTGCCAGCTTTCGCAAAGATCGGGCCAGCGGTTCGGCGTACGCTGGTCGCCGGCCCGGGCGACAGGCGGCGGGCGCCGGCGGGGAACGGAAGGGCGGGCGCGATGGCGCACAGGATCGCGGTACTGGCACTCGACAGGGTGATCGCCTTCGAACTGGGCATCCCCGCAAGGATCTTCGAGTCGGCCAAGGACGCCGACGGCGTGCCGCACTACCAGGTGGCCACCTGCACCGTGGACGGCCGGCCGGTCCCCACCAGCACGGACTTCCGGATCGCCGTCGACCACGGGCCCGAACTCCTGGAGTGGGCGGACACCGTGGTGATCCCGGCCTCCGCGGACCAGGGACCCCGGGAGGTCGACGCCCGGCTCGATCCCGCCCTGGTCGCCGCGCTGGCCAGGATCCGGCCCGGCACCCGGCTGGTGTCGATCTGCACCGGCTCGTTCGTCCTGGCGGCCGCCGGACTGCTGGACGGCCGCCCGGCCACTACCCACTGGCGCTACACCGAGCTCTTCGCCGCCCTGTACCCGAAGGTCCGGCTCGATCCGGACGTCCTGTTCACCGACGACGGGGACGTCCTCACCTCGGGCGGGGTGGCGGCCGGCATCGACCTCTGCCTGCACATCGTGCGCCGCGACCACGGCAGCGCGGTGGCCAACGCGGTGGCCCGCACCTGCCTGGTGCCGCCCTGGCGCGAGGGCGGCCAGAAGCAGTACGTCGAACTCCCCCGCCCGGCCGTCGACGCCGGCCCCGGCGCCGCGGCGGTCCGCGCCTGGGCGCTGGAGCACCTGGACCAGCCGCTCCCGCTGCGCCTGCTCGCCGACCGGGCGGGCATGAGCGTGCGGAGCTTCACGCGGCGGTTCCGCGAGGAGACGGGCAGCAGCCCGGGCCAGTGGCTGACGGTCCAGCGCGCCGAGCGCGCCCGCCAGTTGCTGGAGAGCACCGACATGACGATCGACCAGGTGGCCCGGGAGTCCGGCTTCGGGACGGCGGCCTCGCTGCGGCTGCGGCTGCGCGGGCGGCTGGACGTCGCGCCGAGCGCCTACCGGCGCACCTTCCGGTCGGTGGAGCGGTCGCACTGACGGTGCGCCACCCCCGCGGGCCGCTCAGCGGCGGCAAGTCGGCGGCGAATGACCGGAACCGGCCCTGCGGAACGCACGGATCGGACGGCGGCGGGCCGCACGCACCCCGAGCACGGCACGGCCCGCCGCCATCCGATCGTGAAGCACGGGCCCTGAACCCGCGCAAAGCCCACCGCACTCGCCAAGGAGCCACCGCGCGATCGGCGTACCACGGCCCCCCTGCTGACATGATCCCCCTGGACAGCAGCACCGCAGCGGCGTTCGGGTGTTCCCTCGGCGTCCCCTCGCAACGGAGAGCTGCTCCCAGAGTGATCAGTCGGATACGTCACGTCAATGGGTTGTCCGAAATTCGGAATGGTTGCGTCAGGTTTCGGCCCGTTGATCGTCGGGCCTCACTGGGCCAGTGCGGCCCAGTCCACGGCGGTCAGCGGGTCCACCGGCGGCGCGCCGGCGCCGATCTCGCACCAGACGCGCTTGCCCGAACCGTCCGGATACCAGCCCCAGCGGTCGCAGAGCAGTTCGACCAGCTCCAGGCCCCGCCCGTTGGTGGCGTCGGCGTCCGGCCCCGCGTGCCGGGGAGCCGGCGCGGCCTGGCTGGCGTCGGCGACCTCGACCCGGAGCGGGCCGATCGCGGCCGTCTCGCGCGCCGCGCCGCCGCAGCCCGTCCCGTCCACCGGCCCGCCGGCCGGCGGGCAGCCGCCGGCCGCCGAAGTACCGCTCCCGGCCGGGGAGTCGTCGACGGGGAAGCAGAGCCGAAGGACGGCCGGACAGCCGGTGTGCACCACGGCGTTGGTCACCAGTTCGGAGACCACCAGGACGACCGTCTCGGCGATCTGAGCGTCCGGGTCCACCCCGTGGTTGAGCAGCCGCGAGCGCACCCAGCGGCGGGCCCGGCCGACCTCCGCGGGGTCCGCCCGCACCGCAAGCTGTACCTGAAGAACCTGCACCGCTCCACCACCCGCACTCGCAGTTCGGCCATCGTCTCGATCGGGCCGGATCGTCCAGCCGGCTGGTCCCGGCTCCCGCCGGGCCGCCGCAGGCCGGGCCGCCGTACGTTCACATCCGGTACGTCGCGCCCGCGCCATCTCGTCCGTCGCGCTCCGGCTGCGACACGAATACGCCTCAGGATGGTTCGACGGGCGGACCGCAGCAAGCGCTTCGGGCATATTCCAACGATCGGGGGACAGGGCAGTGCATACTGTCCCGTTCACTCTGGCGAGCCTCGTACCGGCGATCGTCCGGCCCGGGCCGACCGGCCGGACATGCAGTGGCGAACCTACCGCCGGACACCCCGGGCGCGCCGCCCGCCACTCGCGAACCACCCGTGCGACATATGTCCAACGGCCTTCGAACAGCGGGAGCCGCGGCAGATCCCACGATGTGACGATCCGAAACCGGGCGGCCCCTCCGGTACCGAATCCGCCCGCTCCCGGAAGGCCGCAGGATACCGTTGGGCACGGCAGCGAACCCCACGGTAGGAGGGTGGTTACCGATGGCCACCCCCGGCAGCGCCCCGCGCTGGGACGAACAGCTCCAACGGCGCCTCGCCCGCGGCGAGGAGACGGCGCTGGGCGAACTGTACGACCAGCTCGCGCCGATGGTGCACGGACTGGCCGGGCGGATACTGGCCGACCAGGCCGCCGCCACCCAGCTGACCCGCGAGATATTCGCCCACGTCTGGGAGCACCCCGAGGCCTTCGACCCCGCCCAGGGCTCGCTCCGTTCCTGGCTCGGCGCCCTGACGCACAGCCGCGCCGTCGACCGCCTGCGGGTCCGGCGGGCCGCCGAGGCCCCGCTGGGCGTCGAGGGCGCGGACGGCACCGGCGCGCCGGGCGGGCCCGTCGAGGAGGAGATCCGGGCCGTGGCCACCGCCGCCCGCGTCCAGTACGTGGTCGACTCCCTCCCGCAGAGCCTGCGTGAGACCATCGAGGTGTCGTACTACGACGGCCGCACCTACCAGGAGACGGCCCGCCGGCTCGGCATCACCGAGCAGACCGCCAAGCAGCGGATGCGGCTCGGCCTGGAGCTGCTGGCCACCGAACTCGCCGAGGAGCGCGCCCATCAGCGGCAGCCGGGCCCGCCCGACTGCCGGCGGCACGACGGGTGCGACGGCGGGCCGCGGCAGGGCACCGCGCCGCACGAGGGACCGGGGCAGCGGCACGGCGATCGGCACCACGAAGGACAGCCCCACGAAGGCCGGCACGACGAAGGCCGGCACGACGACGGACAGCGGCACGACGGGCGCCGGCACGACGGACCGCGCCACGGGAACGAGGGCGGGGGCACGTGACCATCACCGAGGAGCAGCACGAGGCCCTGCGCTCGCTGCTCGGCGCCTGGGCCCTGGGTGCCTGCCCGCGGCGCGAGGCCGCCGAGTTGGAGCAGCACCTGCGCGGCTGCCCGGGCTGCGCCGAGGAGGCCGCCCGGCTCCGGGACGCGGCCGGCTGGCTCTCCGCCGACGAGCCGCTCGACCAGCCCGCCTCGCTGCGCCAGCAGGTCCTCGACTGGTGCCTGACCCGGCGGCCGGCCGAACTGCCCGTCCCCGCCTGGGGCGTTCCCTACACCGCGGAGACCGCCAAGCTCGACGCACTGCTGCGCGACCTCGGCCCGGAGGAGTGGCAGGAGGTCGCCGAACTCCCCTGGCACGGCGGTACCGAGTACCTGCGCCCGGCCGAGGTGCTCTGCCATCTCGCCGCGGTGGACGGCTACGTGGCACTCGCCCTCGGGCTGCCCGACCCCGTCCCGGGCGGCGGCGCGGCGACGGCCGACCGCCGGGTGCCGCCGCAGGACGCGGCTCCCCCGCTCCCCCGGGTGCCCCGGCAGAGCGGCCCGCCGTGGGCCGGGATCACCGGGCGCACCGCCCGGCTGACCGCCGAGCAGGCCGGGCAGCCCCCGCAGCGGGTCCGGGCCCGGTGGCGCCGGCACTGCCACGAGCTGGTCCGCACCGCTGCCCTGGCCCCGCAGGGCAACACCCCGGTGGACTTCGGCTTCGTGACCGTCCCGCTGCGCGACGCCTTCGTCGACCGGGCCTTCGAGTGCTACGTGCACGGCGAGGACGTGGCCCGCGCGGTCGCCTACCCGTACGCCCCACCGGCGCCGCAGCACCTGCGGCAGATGGTCGACCTGGCCGTACGGATGCTCCCGGCCGCGCTGGCGGGCCTGCGGGCCTCCCGGCCCGAGCACGCCGGGACCCCCGCGGGCGGACCGCCCGACGGCACCGCCCGGACCGGCCGGCAGATCCGGCTGGTCATCGACGGACCGGCCGCCGGCGAGTGGCTGATACCGCTGGACGGCCCGGAGTGCGGACCGCCCGGCGGTGAGCCGGTGGCCGCGATGGTCCTGGACGGGCTGGAGTTCTGCCAGCTGGCCGCCGCGCACCGCGACCCGGACCGGGTGCCGGTCGGCGAGCACGGCGACCGGGCGGCGATCCGCGAGGTGCTCCGGGCGGCGCCGCTGCTGTCCCGCCCATAGCCGGGCGGGACGCGGGCGGACGGGACGCGGGCGAGCGGCGCCGGCAGACCCGGGCGGACTCTAGGTGAAGACCACCGTGCGGGTGCCGTTGAGCAGCACCCGGTGCTCGCTGTGCCACTTCACCGCGCGCGCCAGCGCCTGGCACTCGACGTCCCGGCCGAGCGCGACCAGCTGGTCCGGGGTGATGTCGTGGGTCACCCGGGCCACCTCCTGCTCGATGATCGGGCCCTCGTCGAGGTCGGCGGTGACGTAGTGCGCGGTGGCGCCGATCAGCTTCACACCCCGGGTGTGGGCCTGGTGGTAGGGCTTGGCGCCCTTGAAGCTCGGCAGGAAGGAGTGGTGGATGTTGATCACCTTGCCGGACAGCGCGGTGCAGAGCTCGTCCGAGAGCACCTGCATGTAGCGGGCCAGCACGACCAGCTCGACGTTCTCCTTGGCCACCAAGTCCAGCAGTTCCTGCTCGGCCGCGGCCTTGTTGTCCCGGGTGACCGGGATGTGGTGGAACGGGATCCCGTAGCCCTCGGTGAGGTCGCGGAAGTCGGTGTGGTTGGAGACCACCGCGGCGATCTCCACCGGCAGCGCGCCGATCCGGGTGCGGAACAGCAGGTCGTTCAGGCAGTGCCCGAACTTGCTGACCATCAGGACGATCCGCATCCGCTCCTCGGTCGGGTGGATCTGCCACTCCATCCCGAACGACGCGCCGATCGCGGCGAAGCTGGCCCGCAGCTTGTCCACGCTCACCGGCTCGGCCGCGGTGAAGTGCACCCGCATGAAGAACAGTCCGCTGTCCCCGTCCCCGAACTGCTGGCTGTCGATGATGTTGCAGCCGGTCATGAAGAGGTAGCTGGAGACCGCGTGAACGATGCCCTGCTTGTCGGGGCAGGACAGCGTGAGGACGTACTGGGCGCTGGCCGTCTGCTGTTCCACGGTGGGGATATCCCGTCCTGAGGTCGTGCCGGTGGTGAATGGTCCAGCGTGTCACATCCTGGACAGCGACCGTTCCGCTGCCCGCACTGCGGGACGCTCCGGCCCACCGGCGGGCAGGCCGGGACCCGGGCCGCCGGCGCGGGTCCGCGCCGAAGCGCCCGGAACGGGCTCAGGACGGGCTCAGGACGAGGTCAGGATGCGCAGCACGTCCAGCGAACGCGGCGGGGCGTCCGGGTCCTCGCCGTCGTTGACCGCAAGCTTGACGTGGGCCTCCCGGGCCGCCCGGACCGCCTCCGGCCAGCCGTGGTGCCCCAGGTAGGCGGAGGCCGGGGCGTCCGCGCCGACCTGGTGCAGGATCCGGACCACCCGCAGCACCGCGACGTCCACCACCGCCGCCTCGGCCGAGTCCCGGAAGATCGTGCCGACGTACTTCTCGGCGGACCAGCGGTCCAGCCAGGTGTCCTCGACCAGCCGGTAGACGGCGTCGGTCACGTCCCCGAAGCCCTCCCGGCCGGAGAGCCAGGTCTCCTGCTGGAACCCGGGGTCGGACAGCATGTGCAGCGCCGAGCGCAGTCGGGCTCGCCAGCGCCACCAGGGCAGGTCGTTGAGCGGCATGCCGCCCATCGTGCTGGAGCGGTGGCCCGGACGAGAAGGGTTTCGGGAAGACCGATACGAAGAATCTGAGCTGGCGGACATGGACAGCGATCGTACGTTCCCCGACGGTTCGTGCTCCACTCCCCATCTACACGCGTCCCCACCCGGAGTTCCGTCGGCGTTTGCCGTTCATTCGCTTTTCGGCCCTCTCTGCTTGCGACGCCCGGGCTTGGCTGGGCCGGTACGCAGCAGAAGCGCCCCGGGAGGGAAGACCGATGACCGGCCTCAAGGGCTCGTCCCAGGCTCAGAACCCGATCGTGGCACGGCGCAACCGCCGCCCGATCGCCGCAGCCGCCATCACCGTGGCGCTGCTCCCCACCCTCTTCTCGGCCTCCGCGTGCGGCGGACCGGCCGACGCCGCCACCGGCAAGGGCGAACTGACCGTGATGACCTGGGCCCCGTCCGGCACCGGCACCGCGGACCGGCCCGGCATGACGGCCCTCGCCGAGGCCATCGGCCGCGACCTCAACGCCAAGGGCGGTCTGAACGGCCGCCCGCTGCGGGTCCTGACCTGCAACGAGCACAACACCGCCGACGGGGCCGCGGCCTGCGCGCAGCAGGCCGTGGACGCCAAGGCGGTCGCCGTGCTCGGCTCCTACAGCCAGTACGGGGACAGCTTCATGCCCGTCCTGGAGCGCGCCGGCATCCCGCTGATCGGCGGGTACGGGCTCTCCCAGCCCGAGTTCAGCAGCCCGCTCTCCTACCCGGTGGGCGGCGGTCTGCCGGCGCTGATCGGCGGCAGCGGCCGGCAGCTGGTGGAGGCCGGCTGCAAGGCCGTCGCGCTGGTCCGGCCGGACACCCCGGCCGGCGACAACCTGCTCGGCTACCTGGCCAACGCGCTGAAGCCGGCCGGGATCAAGCTGCTGGACGTCAAGGCGCCCGAGCAGTCCAGCGACTACGCGCCGGTCGTCCGCAAGGCGATCGGCAAGGACGAGCCGGGGAACTGCATCACCTCCGCGCTCGCCGCCGAGCCGACCGGCAACCTGCTGGACTCCTACCGTCGGCTGGGCCCCAGGAACACCCGGGTCGCCTCGGTGATCGGCAGCGTCCAGCAGTCGGTGGTCGACTCCACCGGCGGCGACAGCGGCCCGCTGGCCGGCGCGTTCGTCACCAGCTGGTACCCGCCGGAGTCGGCCAAGGTCTGGGACGCGCTGCGCTCGGTGGTGTCCGGCGACTCCGCCGGCGGCCGCAGCGTGGACGTCTCCGACCCCGGGGTGCAGACCACCTGGGTCGCCTACGAGGTCTTCCGGCAGGTCGCCGACCGGCTCTCCGCCGCCGGCCGCCCGCTCACCGCCAAGACCGTGACCGCCCTGCTGGACGGCGGCGAGCAGATCGACGTCGGGCTCACCCCGCCGCTGAACTGGGGCACCACCAACATGCTGGCCAGCACCGAGTCGCCCCGGCTGGTCAACACCTGGGTGACGTACCAGGTGGTCAAGGGCGGCCGGCTGGCCCTGCAGCAGCCGGGTTTCGTGGACGTCCGCTGGGTGCTCACCGGGAGCCGGCCGCCGGCCTGACCGGCCTCGACGGGGCCCGCGGCGGGGCCGGACCGGTCACCCGGTCCGGCCCGCCGCATGTCCGGGCGGGCCCCGCCGACGCGGGCCCCGTCGCCGTCAGAGGCCGCCGCCGTCAGAGGTCGCCGTCGCCGCGGGTCGGCAGGCCGGTCTGGCCGGCGATGGTGTTCCACAGGCCGGAGGCCTGCTTCTTCGCGAGGGTGGCGGTCCCGCTGGCCTGGACCGCGTTCTTGTAGTGCTGGTTGTCGATCTTCTTGGGGTCGCAGGCGCTCTGCGCGTCGGCGGCCCAGGCCGCGTACTCGTCGTCCGCGGTCGCCGAGGCCTGCCAGGCCGCGTTGAGCTGCTCGACCAGCTGCGGGCCGCCGGGCAGCTTGTCCGTCTTGAGCGCGGCGAGCTTGGTCTGCAGCTCCCGGCGCTTGCCCGCGGCCTCGGTCAGGGCCTGCTGGGACTCGGGGAGCTTGTCGCACTTCTGCACCGCGGCGACCGCGCCGATCACCGCCTGGCGGCTGTCGTTGGCGGTGCCCAGCAGGTCGGAGAGGGGCTGGGCCTGGGCCTTGACCTCGGGGCTGACGGCAGCCCCCGAACCGCTCGCGGGCGGCGGGCTGCCGGCCGTGCTGCTGCCGGTGGCCGCCGGGGCGGCCTTCTTCCCCGGGTCCGCCGTGTCGTCGTCCCCGTTCATCAGCACGACGACCAGGAGGCCGGCGGCCACGCAGCCGGCCACCACCCCGCCGATGATCAGCTTGCCGGACGACCGCCCGCCGCCGCGGTTGCCGGCCTGGGTCGGGAAGTCCTGCCCGGGGTACCCCTGCTGCGGGGCCGGGTACTCCGGCGGGGCCTGCTGGTAGGCCGGGTAGCCGTGGTCCGGCTGCTGCGGATAGCCCGGGGCGGGCTGCTGGTGCCCGGGCCGCGCCGGGTAGCCGACCGCCTGCGGGTCCCCCGAGGGGTAGGGCGGCAGGTACTGCGTCTCCGGCGCCTGGGCGGCCTGCGGAGCGCCGTTCCACGGGGCGCCCTGGGCGGGCAACGGCTGGCCGCCCCACGAGGCGCCCTGGGCCGGCAGCCCGTGCCCACCGCCGCCGAGGTACTCCGGCTGCCCGGAGGGCTGTCCGGGCGGCTGCTGCTGCCCCTGGAGCCCGGCCGGCGGCTGCTGGCCGGGCATCGGGGGCGGCAGCTGGCCCTGGGCGTCCGGCCCCGGGGGCTGACTCGGCTCGGGACGGAAGAGATCGTCCAGGTTGAAGTCACCCGAGTTGGGGTACGAGCGGCGCTGGCTCAACGCGATTCCTCACCTGTGCACGACCGCGCGCTGACGGCGGACCACATCTCGTCGGTTCTTGGGGGCATCACAGTTCCTTGGACGTCGCGCCCACGCTACCGGTTCACCGAACCGGGTGACCACGTGGGCGGTCCATCCCTCACCGGCCCCTCACGCGCCGCTCCCCACCCCGGTCAGGCGGCCTCCGCCTCGGCCCGCGCCTGGAACTCGCGGACCACCCGCTGCTCCCGGTACGGCTCCAGCCGCCGCCGGAACTCGTCCAGGTACTCGACGCCCCGGTTGGACCGCAGCCCGCTCAGCAGCCGGACCGCCTGCGCGCCCGTCTCGCAGGCGCGCTCCAGGTCCCGCTGCTGCAACTGGGCCGTGGCCAGCAGCACCAGGTCCACCGCGCGGCGCCGCACCCTGGTCGGCGGGTGCAGGTCGAGCGCCCGGCGGGCGTAGTGCTCGGCCTGGCCGGCCTGCTCCAAGTCCCGGTGGCAGTGGGCCAGCTCGTCCGCCAGGTAGGCGTCGTCGAAGTGGACGATCCAGTCCGGGTCGTCCTCCGGACGGCGCCGCTCCATCGCCTCCAGCGCCTTGGCGGCCACCGCCTCGCAGGAGCGGGCGTCGCCGAGCAGGGCGTGGCCGCGGGCCTCGGCCGCGTAGAACATCGCCATCGCCGTCGGAGTGGCCACCGAACGGGCGCCCTCCTGTGCGGCGCGGGCGAGTTGGGCGATCTCCCGCGGGTTGCCGAGCGTCGCCGCCAGGTGGCTCATCGAGGCAGCCAGCACGTACCCGCCGTAGCCGCGGTCGTCGGCCGCCTGGGCGAGGCGCAGGGCCTGGATGTAGTAGCGCTGGGCCAGCCCCGGCTGCCCGGTGTCCACCGCCATGTAGCCGGCCAGCTCCGTCAACCGGGCGACCGCCGCGAAGAGTTGCCGCCCGGTCTCCTCCCGGTAGGCGCCGCCGAGCAGGCCGGAGACCACGCTGTTGAGGTAGTGGACGACCACCGGGCGGACGTGCCCGCTGCCGAACCGGTGGTCCAGGTCGACCAGCATCGCCGTGGTCGCCTTGATGGCGGCGACGTCCGTCGGACCGACTCGCGGGCCGCCGGTACGCGCCACCACCGGGTCGGGCGGGGTGATCAGCCAGTCCCGGCTGGGTTCGACCAGGGCGGAGGCCGCCACCGTCGCCCCGGTCAGGAAGTCCCGCCGGCCGACGTCGCTGCGCCAGAGCTCGCAGACCTGCTCCAGCGCGGCGTTGAGCGTCGGCGCGAACTGCAGTCCGATCCCGGAGCTGAGGTTCTTGCCGTCGGCCATGCCGATCTCCTCGACCGACACGCCCCGGCCGAGCTTGCGCCCGAGCGCTTCGGCGATCACCGCCGGCGCCTGCCCGCGCGGCTGCTGGCCACGGAGCCAGCGCGCGACGGAGGTCTTGTCGTACCGCAGGTCCAGGCCGTGTTCGGCCCCGCAGAGGTTGACCCTCCGCGCCAGGCCGGCGTTCGAGCAGCTGGCCTCCTGGATCAGCTGCTGCAGACGCTCGTTGGGCTGTCGTGCGACAAGTGGTCTCGCGGCCATTGGCTTCGCCTCCCCACACCCTCCGGTCCCGGCCGGCGGGCGACGATTCTGCTGATCTGTTGCCGACTGTCCGACCGTCCAAGGAATCTGACACCAGGTTAGCGATCAGCAACGCCACCGGGATACCCACGGTGACGATCCCCACCCCCCACGCGCCCTGGTAAATGCTCCCGTGCGCCCCCACTGCGCCCACCGTCGCCCGCCCCAACTCGGTTGCCTCACCGGTTCGGGTGACAATCGGTGCCGCCGGGCAGACCCGCTCGCGCCGGGCCGTAACCAGCCTCACGCACGGTAGTTGAGCAGCGCGTGGAAGACATCCCAGACTCCCCCGACCAGGGCGGCAACGCCGGCCTCCCTCCGCTGCTCATCGAAGCCGTCAGCTATGCCGAGAACCGCCACTGGGAGGTCGCCCCGGGAGCCTGGCTGATCGACGGCGACGGGCCGGCCCGCTGCTCCTGCGGCGACGGCCGCTGCCCGCTGCCCGGTGCGCACCCGATCGACGCGGACTGGGCCCGCAAGGCGAGCGCCGGTCCGGGTGCGGTGCGGCGCTGGTGGACCGAGCGCCCCGACGCCTCGATCCTGCTGCCCACCGGCCGGTCGTTCGACGTCCTGGACGTGCCGGAGGTGGCCGGCTGTCTCGCGCTGGCCCGGATGGAGCGGATGGACCTCCAGCTCGGCCCGGTGGTGGCCGTCCCGGCCGCGCCCGGCCGGGACGGGCGGCGGCTGCACTTCCTGGTACTGCCCGGGGTGGCGGCCAAGCTGCCGGAGATGCTGCGCCGGCTCGGCTGGCCGCCGGGCCGGCTGGACCTGGTGGCCCGCGGCGAGGGCGACTGGACGGTGGCCCCGCCGTCCCGGGTCGGTCCGAGCGGCTTCGCGCAGTGGGCCCGCTCGCCGTCCGCGCTGAACCGCTGGCTGCCCGACGCCGCGGAGCTGATCAGCCCGCTGGCGTACGCGTGCGGCCGCGAGGCGCCCTCGGTCCGCCCCCGGCCGGCCCAGCCGGCGGCGGTGCGCTGAGGCCCGCCGACCGCCCGGACCCGCGCCCGGGCCGGGACGGGCCGGTGATCGGGCCGGTGATCGGCCGAATGATTCACCCCCCGTGGACAGCCGCCCTACGCCTATCGGGTGAGGGCGTGCGATGCGCGACACCCCGCGCCCGACTGACGGGCCTTGCCCCCCACCGGAGGCGGGGCCCGTCAGACGCATGTGCGGATAAGGCTTCGATGTACCCGCTGGTCAACGGCGAAAGCCCCTCGTACGAGTGACAACGCTCAAGGATTGCCATGATCTGCCGAGGGGAGGAATTCCACCGTGAGGGGACGCCGGAAGGGTCGCTCGGACGGGGAAGCCGGGTGAGGCGGTCGGGAGGGAGCGGAGGGGAACCGGGAGGGGAGCGGGAGGGAACAGGAGGGGAGCGGGAGGGGCCGTGGCACCGGCCGGGTTCGGGGAGGCCGGTGCCGCGGGAGCGGGAGGGACGGGGAGGGCGAGCAGGGCCCGGTGCTTCGGGAGCACCGGGCCCTGCTCATCGCTTCGCGTCGCACGGCCGGCGAGGCCGTCACGGCCGCGCACCGCGCCGTGGTCAGGGCTGCGCGACGAAGACGTGCGCCGCGATCTCCTTGCCCAGCTCGGCCGCGTTGTCGCCGGTGCCCACCAGCACCCCGCCGACCCCGGCGGAGACCCGAACCGTGGAGCCCGGCCGGATCCCGGCCCGGCGCAGCGTGCGCATCAGCTCGCCGTCGGTCTGGATCGGCTCGCCGATCCGGCGGACCACCACGTCGGCGCCGCCGTCACCCGGCCGCACCGAGTCCAGCGGCACGAGCGCGGCGTCGAAGCCCTCGCCCTCGGCCTTGGCGTCCCCCAGCTCGTCCAGCCCGGGGATCGGGTTCCCGTACGGGGACTGGGTGGGGTGGCCGAGCATGGCGAGCACCTTGCGCTCGACCGTCTCGCTCATCACGTGCTCCCAGCGACAGGCCTCCTCGTGCACCTGTTCCCACTCCAGCCCGATCACGTCGACCAGCAGGCACTCGGCGATGCGGTGCTTGCGCATCACCCGCACCGCGAGCCGGCGCCCCTCCTCGGTGAGTTCGAGGTGGCGGTCGCCCGCGACCTGCAGCAGCCCGTCCCGCTCCATTCGCCCGACCGTCTGGCTGACCGTGGGGCCGCTCTGCTCCAGGCGCTCGGCGATCCGGGCGCGCATCGGGGTGATGCCCTCCTCCTCCAGTTCCAGGATGGTGCGAAGGTACATCTCAGTGGTGTCGATCAGCCCAGACATCGCCGCTGGCTCCGTTCCTCGGTGTCCTCATCGCCAATTCTGACGTACCGGGCAGGCAACCGGGCCCGCGCAGGGGCTCCGGGGGCGGGTTTTCGTTCCTGTTGACAGCGGCACCGGTGAGGCAGCACCGTGCTCGCCGTAGCTTTCTCCATCGGCGGCCCGGTCGGCGGGCCGTCCCACCCGGCCGGCGGCCCCCACCGGCAGAGAGCGAAGGCAACAGATGAGCGACCTGGTCGGCCGGTACTTCGACGCCGCGATCGAGCACCTGCGGCGGGTCCGCGCCGAGGAGGCCGGGACCATCGAGGCGGCCGCCGAGCTGCTCGCCGGGGCGGTCCGCGAGGGGCGCCGGATCTTCACCTTCGGCTCCGGCCACTCCTCGCTGGCCGCCCAGGACGTGGTCTACCGGGCCGGCGGACTCGTCCCGGTCAACCTGCTGGACGTCCCCGGGATGGCCGGGGTGACGGTGATGCCGGCCCCGCTGGCCAGCGCGCTGGAGCGGGTCTCCGGGCTGGCCACCACCACCCTGGACCTCACCCCCGCCACCGCCGGGGACCTGCTGTTCGTCATCTCGCTCTCCGGCCGCCAGGTGATGCCGGTCGAGCTGGCCCAGTACGCCCGGTCCCGCGGCCTGAAGGTGGTGGGGGTGACCTCGCTGGCGTACCCGGCCGAGGTCCCGTCGGCGCACCCGTCGGGCACCTATCTGAAGGACCACTGCGACGTCGTGCTGGACAACAAGATCGCGGTCGGGGACGGCGAGCTGACCCACCCGGCGGCCGAGACCACCTTCGGCCCGGTCTCCACCATCGTCACCAGCGCGCTGATGCAGGCCGTGGTCGCCTCGGCGGTCGGCCGGCTGGCCGACGCGGCGGCCGCCGGCGACGGCGCCGCCCCGCCGCTGTTCCGCTCCGGCAACGTGCCCGGCGGCACCGAGTGGAACGCCAAGCAGATGGCCGACAACGCGGAGCGGATCTTCTACACCTACTGAGCCGCCCGGCCCGGCCGCCCCGGACCCTCACGATATGGGACAACCTCCGGCGGCATCCCGGCCAATGCGGCCGGGCCCGGCCCCGGCCGGGCGTGCCGGGCGGGCGGGCTGGGCAGGAGGACGGTGCGACCGGAGCGACGGGTGGGGGCCGAGGATGGCGTCGGGTGCGGATCCGATGGGGTGGGCGCGCGAGGAGGACCTGCTGCCCGAGCTGTTCCGGGTCGCCGACACCGCCTCGCTGCGGGGCCAGCGGCGGTCGGTCCTGCTCTCCGCCTGGGAGCTGGCGCTGCTGGTGGCCGCCGCCGCGGCGGGCTCGGCCGACGGCGAGCCCTGGGCCTGGCCGGCCGCCGTCGCCTACCTCGGCGCGATCGTCCTCGCCCTGGTGATCAGCCGGCAGAACCCGCAGGGCCTCTGGTACGAGGGCCGGGCCGCTGCCGAGTCGGTGAAGACGCTCGCCTGGAAGTTCGCCGTCCGGGCCGACGCGTACCAGCCGCCGCCGCGCAGCCTGCCGGACGCCGAGGGCCTGTACCGGTTCCAGCTCGGCCGGGTGCTGAACGCCTTCCGGGGCAGCGGCGCTCTCGGCCCGGCCGCCGGGGGCGCCGACCCGGACGGCGGCGACGGCACCGGGGTCACCGAGGCGATGCGCGGCCTGCGCGGCCAGCCGCTGGCGGTGCGCCGCGAGGTGTACCTGCGGCAGCGGATCCAGGTGCAGCACGGCTGGTACCGCGCCAAGGCCCGCTACTGCGCCCGGGCCGGCTTCTGGACCGGCGTGCTGGGCGTGGTGCTGCCGCTGCTCGGCCTGGTGCTGGCCGTCCTGCGGGCGATGGGCTGGTTCCGCTACGACGCGCTCGGCACGGTCTCCGCGGTGGCCGCCTCGGTCACCGCCTGGGCCCAGCTGCGCCAGTACCGGCCGCTGGCCGCCGCCTACCGCCTGGCCGCCGACGAACTGGAGCTGATCCGCCGCCAGCTGGCCGGGCTGGACGTCGCCTCGGCCGACGCGGAGGAGATCTGGGCCCGGCTGGCCCGCGACGCCGAGGACGCGGTGTCCCGGGAGCACACCACCTGGCAGGCCCGCCGCGAGGTGCGCGGGACGACCGACCGGGACCACTGACAGGGGCCCCGAGCGGAGCCCGGACCGGAGCCTGAGGAGGCCGCGCGTGTCATTACGGATGGTCAAGGCGGCCGACGGCCGTGCCCTCGCCGTCGAGACCGTGGGCGACCCGCGCGGCCGGCCGGTGTTCCTGATGCACGGCATGCCCGGCAGCCGGGTCGGCCCGCACCCCCGCAGCACCGTGCTCTACCGGCTGGGGGTCCGGCTGATCTCCTACGACCGGCCCGGGTACGGGGACTCCACCCGGCTGCGCGGCCGCCGGGTGAGCGCGGCCGCCGCCGACGTGCGGACCATCGCGGACTCCCTCGGGCTCAGCCGGTTCGCGGTGCTCGGCCGCTCCGGCGGCGGACCGCACGCGCTGGCCTGCGCGGCGCTGCTGGCCGAGCGGGTCAGCCGGGTGGCCGTCCTGGTCGGCCTCGCTCCCAGGAACGCGACCGGCCTGGACTGGTACGGCGGGATGACCCCCTCCAACGTGCGGGCGTACCGGGAGGCCGAGCGCGGGCACAACCGGATGGCCGACACCATGCGGTTCCGCTCCGAGCAGATCCGGGCCGACCCGGGCCGGCTGCTGCGGGGTCTGCGGCCGGAACTGCCGCCCACCGACCGCGAGGTGGTCGCCGACACCGGGCTGCGCCGGATGCTGCAGAGCAACTACCGCGAGGCCTTCCGGCACGGCGCGGACGGCTGGATCGACGACGTGCTGGCGTTCACCGCCGACTGGGGCTTCAAGGTGGAGGACATCACCGTGCCCACCTGGCTCTGGCACGGCGCCGACGACCAGTTCTCGCCGGTCGACCACTCGCGCTGGCTGGGCGACCACATCCCCGGCGCCTCGCTCTTCCTGGAGCCCGGCGCCGCGCACTTCGGCGCCTTCCGGGTGATGACCGCCGCGCTGGCCTGGGCGGCGGGCCAGACCTCCACCGGGCTGCCCTCCACCGGGCTGCCCTCCTCGGGGCTGCCCTCGGCCGGCCGGCCGCCGGGCGGCCCGCTCAGGCCCTGACGCGGCCTCCCGGCGCCCCGGGAGCCCGCGGGAGACCGGAGCCGTTCAGACCCCGACCGGGGTGACCGGTTCGCCGCCCGCCAGCACCGCCAGCACGTTCTCCACCGCCAGGCCGCCCATCGCCTGCCTGGTCCGCACGGTCGCGCTGCCCAGGTGCGGGGCCAGCACCGCCCGCTCCTGGGCGAGCAGCGCGGCGGGCACCGCCGGCTCGCGCTCGAAGTTGTCCACCGCCGCGGCGAACAGCGCGCCCGACTCCAGCGCGGCGGCCAGCGCCTCCTCGTCCACCACCCCGGCGGTCATCGAGACCACCACCGCGCCGGGCGGCAGCAGCGCCAGCCGCCGGCCGTCCAGCAGGTGCCGGGTGGCGGGGCCGAGCGGGCAGGTGACCACCAGCACGGTGGACCGCGCCAGCAGTTCCTCCAGCGGCAGCCACTCGGCGCCCTCGGCCTGCTCCGGGGGCAGTTCGCGGCGGTTGTGGTAGCCGACCGGCATGTCGAACGCGCGGGCCCGGCGGGCCACCGCCTGCCCGATCCGGCCCATGCCGAGGACACCCAGCGGGGTACCGGCCAGCTCCAGGCCGAGCAGGAAGTTCGGCGCCCAGGCCCACGGCCGGCCGGACCGCAGCAGCCGCTCGCCCTCGCCGAGCCGGCGGGTGGCGGCCAGCAGCAGCGCCCAGGCCATGTCGGCGGTGGCGGCGGTGAGCACCCCGGGGGTGTTGCTGACCGCGACGCCCCGCTCGGCGCAGGCGGCGAGGTCGACGTTGTGGTGGCCGACCGCGTGGTTGGCGACGATCCGCAGGCCCGGCCCGGCCGCGTCCAGGAAGGCGCCGTCCACCACGTCGTCCAGCGTGGTGATCACCGCCGACCGGCCGCGGACGGCGGCCAGCAGCTCTTCGCGGGCCATCGGCAGGTCCGAGTCGTGCCACGTCACGGTGTGCCGTGCGGTGAGCCGCTCGATCACCCCGGGAGCGAGGCGTCGGGTGACCAGGACCGGGGGCGGGGGCTGCTCGCTCATAGGGCCCGAAGCATACGCTCCGGGGCTTATGAGCGAGCAGCGCTCTGGTCACACCGGCTGCGGTTCCAGGTCCCGGTTGATCCGCTTCCAGCCGCGGGCCGCGACGGTGTTGGGGTGTTCCTCGCCGAACTGGCGGATCAGCTCGGCGATCGCCCGGGCGCGCAGGTCGGCGGCCTGGCCGTGCCGGCCGGCGGCCCGCAGGGTGACGGCCAGGTTGGCCTCGCAGGCCACCGCGTCCGGGTGGCGGGGCGTGTAGCGCTCGCACAGTCCGGCGTAGGCGCGGCGGCCCAGCTCCTCGGCGAGTCCGACCTGGCCGGCGTCCCCGTGGGCGTTGGCCAGGTTGATCATCGCGTTGAGGGTGTACGGGTGCTCCGGGCCGACCGAGCGGGTGAGCCCGTCCACGGTGTCCCGGCCGCGCTCGATGGCCCCCGGGACGTCGCCGCTGCCCCGCAGGTAGATGCCGAGGTTGTTGGCGCAGGCCAGGGTGAACGGGTGCTCCTCGCCGAACAGCCGGCGGTGGCCCTCGTACACGGTGGTGCAGAGGTCGCGGGCGGCCTCCTTGTCGCCGGAGGCGCTGTGGTCGGCGGCCAGGTTGAGCGCGCAGGCCAGCGCGTCGGGCGCGTCGGCGCCGTACCGCTCCAGGTAGCGCTCGTAGGTCTCCTTGGTGATCCGCCGGGCCTCGGCCAGCTGACCGGTCCGGCGCAGCGAGACGGCCAGCGACTTGGCGTTGCGCAGGTTCTCCGGGAGGTCCGGGTCCAGCACGTCGCCGAGGTCGTTGGTGACCTCCTGGAGCAGCTCCACCGAGCCCCGGTAGTCGCCGAGTTCGCGCAGGTCCCGGGCGAGGTTGGACTTGGTGGAGAGGGTGTAGGGGTGGCGCGGGCCGAGCACCGCGGTGCGCCGGTCCAGGGTCTCCTGGTCGAGTTCGCGGGCGGCCTCGCTGTCGCCGACCAGCCGGTAGTCGATGGCCAGGTTGTTCGCCATCGAGAGGGTGCGCGGGTTGTCGTCGCCGAACAGCTCCCGGAACTGGTCCAGGATCTCGCGGTCCAGGTCGAGCGCCTCCTGGAACCGGCCGAGGGCCCGGCGGTCGGCGCCGAGCGAGCCCGCGGTCATCAGGGTGTAGGGGTGGTGCTCGCCGAGCAGGGCCCGCTGGCGCTCCAGGGTGGACTCGTCCAGCGCCAGCGCGTCGGCGTAGTTGCCCTGCGAGCGGAGCACGTTGGCGAGCTGGAAGCGCAGCAGCAGGGTCTGCCGGTCGTCCTCGCCGAGCTTGCCGGTCCACTCCGCGTCCAGCGCGTGGCCGAGGTCCCGGGCGCGGTCCAGCTCGCCGCGCTTCCAGAGGTAGCGGACGCGGTCGATGAGCAGCTGCCGGGTGTCCGCCTCGTCGCAGTTGTGCGCCCTGGAGGGCGACAGGTGCGGCCAGATCTCGTCGAAGGCCGGCCAGTTCGCCGGGTCGTCGGTGTCCCCGAGGACGGGCCGGGCGCCGGTGAGGATGCGGTGCACCTCGTGGACGGCGACCTCCTGCTCGTCCTCGGTCATCTCGGCCCGGATCACCGCCTGGACCAGCCGGTGCACCTGGAAGCTGTTGGTGCCGGCGTCGACCTTGGCGAGCGCGTACCGGCCGATCGCCTGGATCACCTTGCCCAGCATGAACTTGTCGCTGAGGTCGGCGTCGTACTGCACCAGCGCGCGGATCATCTGGTCGCTGTAGAACAGGTTCATCGAGATCGGCTCCGGCGCGAAGAACGCGCAGAGCTGGAGCAGCCGGACCGCCGCCGGGGACTGCGTGCGCAGCCGGCCGATCGAGACGTTCCAGGTCGCGCCGACCGGCGTCGGGTAGTCGGCCGGACGGGCACCCGCCAGCGCGCGGGCCGCCTCGGCCTGCAGCTGGATGACGTAGGTGTCCACCGGCGTGCCGGTGGTGTCCAGCCAGGCGGCGGCGACCTCGACGGCCAGCGGCAGGTCTCCGACCGCCTCGGCCACCCGGTCGGCGTCCGAGCGGGAGAGCCCGCGGGCGCGGCGGCAGAGGTGCTCGACGCTCTCGCCGCGGGTGAAGACGTCGACCTCCAGCGCCTCCGCGTGCCCGGACCAGGCCTGGTTGCGGGAGGTGACCAGGATGTGGCCGGAGCCGCCGGGGAAGAACCGGCGGATCTCGGCGGGTTCGTCGGCGTTGTCGAAGATCAGCAGCCAGCGCGAGGTGGGCACCCCGCGGCGCAGCGCCTCCCGGGCCGCCTCGGCGGCCTCGGTCACCGAGTCGCCGACCCGCAGACCCAGCCGGCGGGCCAGGTCGGCCAGCGCCGGGGCGACCAGCTCGGTCTGTTCCGCGTCGATCCACCAGACCAGGTCGTAGTCGGACATGAAGCGGTGCGCGTACTCCAGCGCCACCTGGGTCTTGCCGACGCCGCCGAGCCCGTACAGCGTCTGCGGGGTGGGCAGCACGGCGGCCATCCCGCCGCGCAGCTGGTTGCGCAGCTGCTCCAGGACGGCGGCCCGCCCGGTGAAGGAGGGGTTGCGCGGCGGCACGTCCCAGACCTGCGGCTTGCTGCCGGGGAAGCGCGGGCCCGTCCCGGTGGTCTCGGCGAGCGGCACGTCGGCCCGGCCGAGGGCGCGCAGCAGCGTCTGCACGGACTGCGTCTCGTCCCGTCCGACCAGGTCGACCGGGTTGCGGTTGCTGAACGGCGCGGTGAGCCGGACGTCGCCGACCCGGACCGGGACGAGCTGGCGCCGGGTACCGGACGGATCGGAGCTGACCACCGACTCCCAGAGCGCGCGGGCCTGCGGCGAGCGCTGGTAGGCGGGCGAGAGCACGGCGACCGTGCGGTAGGCGGCGTCGATGCCGCGCTCGGTCTCCTGGCGCGGGTCGGAGCCGGCGCTCAGGTCCCGGGGCAGCACCCGGAAGCCGGCCCGGGTCAGCACCGACTCGATCCAGTCCGCCCACATCCGGTCCTCGGGGACGTAGGAGAGGTAGAGGTCGGCCGGGACGGACGGGCGGCGCCGGGTGAAGGCGTCGACGTAGCGCAGCCGGACCTCCTCGTCGACCGTCGGCAGCGAGGTGACCCGGCCGTTGGTGATCTCGCCGGTCAGCCGTTCGCAGGCGGCCAGCATCGAGGTCTGGGTACCGCCCTGGTCACCGAAGGTCGCCAGGATCTCCTCGTAGGCGTAGAACGGCCGGTACGGGATCTCCACCGAGCCCCAGTAGTGGGCCAGTTCCTCGCCGGACAGACCGGCCGGCAGGCCGTCGAAGCGGATCCGGGCCAGCGCCCGGCCGGCGTCCGCCTTCTCCTTCTCGCCCTCGTCGATGCGCATCGGCACCGGCAGGATCCGGATGCCGCGCTCGCGGTAGCGGTCGTGGATGTGCTGGGCGATCCGGGAGGCGCCGTCGATGGACTGGTCGCTCAGGGTGAAGCAGACCACCAGGTCGTCGGGCATCTGGACGGTGCAGATCTCGGCGATGTCGGACAGGCCGGTACGGGAGTCGATCAGTACGTAGTCGTAGCGCTTGCTCATGTCGGCCTTGAGCGCGTCGAAGAACTGCCCGCCGTCGAAGCGGTCGTAGAAGATGTCCCAGTCCAGGTGGGTGACGGCCTCGGAGTAGTCCCGGTTGAACTGGCCGGCGGAGAGGAAGTCCAGGCTCCCGCCGCCGGGGAACAGCGGCCAGGAGAGCGAGAGCGCGTGCGGGTGCACCCGGGCGAAGTCGAGGTGCCAGCCCTCCTCGTGCTCGACCGGCCGCAGCGCCTCCTCCCGGTACTCGGCGATCAGGTCCATCATCCCGGTGGTGCCGGCCAGCACCGCCGGGTCGAGGAACGGGTGGAAGAACTTGGCCAGGCCCGGCGCCTCCAGGTCCCAGTCCACGGTGAGCACCCGGAAGCCGTTGGCCGCCAGGATCCAGGCGGTGTTGGCGAGCGCCATGGTGCGCCCGGTGCCGCCCTTGTAGGAGTAGAAGGTGATGACCCGGCCCTGCCGGTCCTGCTCCGCCTCGCGCTGGGCGGCGAGTTCGGCCGCGGTCAGGCCGCCGATGCGGAGGTTCCTGGTGCGGTTCTCGCTCATGCGCCCACCTCGCTGCCCTCGGCGGTCGCTTCGCGAGACGCGCCGCCCCCGATGATCCGCTCGCTGCGCTCGCTCATACGCCCACCCCGCCGCCCTCGGCGGTCGCTTCGCGAGAC
>NZ_JBEXYD010000011.1:0-148938 GCF_040630735.1 Kitasatospora sp. NPDC005748 | reverse complement strand
CGCGCCGCCCCCGATGATCCGCTCGCTGCGCTCGCTCACACGCCCACCCCGCCGCACTCGACAGCCGCCTCACGAGACGCGCCGCCCCCGATGATCCGCTCGCTGCGCTCGCTCACACGCCCACCCCGCCGCACTCGACAGCCGCCTCACGAGACGCGCCGCCCCCGATGATTCGCTCGCTGCGCTCGCTCATGTGATTCCTCCCCCGGGCGGCGTCCCGTGGTCCGGGCGGTCGCCTAAGTCGCTGGCTGAGTGGTCGTCGTCGCCGAAGGGAGCGGGGCCCGGCCCGTCCCGGCCGCGTCCCTGGCGGAAGGCGTCGCGCAGATTGGGCCGCGGTGGTGCCGGTTCGTCGGGCTCGGTCCTGGTCCGGCCCTCGAACGCGTACTTGGCCTTCATCGCGGCCCGCGGCAGCGCGTCGTCGAACTCCTCCAGACTGCCCAGCCCGGGGGTCCCGCCGACGGCGCCGAGGAAGCTCGGCCGGGCCGACCGGTGGGTGATCCGCAGTATCTGGTCGCTGAGTTCGCCCATCTCCCGGTGCCGCTCCACGCAGTCCGGGTCGTCCTGGTTCCACGGCTCCAGGACGCTCACCCAGGTGGAGTCGGAGCGGTCGAAGCGGCGGACCAGCTCGCGCCGCCGCTCGTCCTGGAGCGCCCAGCGGTCCAGCAGCAGCAGGCCGGGGGCGCTGGGTTCACTGCCCGCGATGATCGCCTCGGCCTCGTCGTCGAACTCGTGCACGGTGGCCTGGAACCCCAGCTGCCGGGCGAGGCGGACGGCGTGCTCGGCGAGCGGGCGGGTGGCGGCGGGCCGGTAGGGGTGCCAGTCGGTCCGCTTGGCACCGTAGTAGTCGGGGTTGCGGTCGCCCGGCAGCTCGCCCCGGTGGTAGGAGAGCACGGAGATCCGCAGCTGCTTGGTGGGCGCGGTGACGTCGAACGCGCTGGGCAGGGAGTTGAAGTCCAGTCGGCGCCCGACCGGGATCACCGTCTCCTCCGCCACCTCCACGATCCGCCGGGCCAGCCGGTGCACGGCGAGCTCGTAGGCGGAGCGGAAGTAGGTGAGCTTCATCAGCGCGTAGAGGCCCTCGGTGGCGTAGTCCGGCCCGAAACTGGTGTGGTTGAACTGGAGTTCGCTCGCCACCCGGGGCAGCCGGTAGCGGCTCATCGGCGCCCAGAGCACCGGGACGATCCCGCTGGTCCGCTCCGAGTCGAGGTTCGCCGGGTACACGGGGCGGCGGGTGAAGGAGTGCCACTCCTGGCCGCACGGAACGCTGTTGAAGTAGCGCGGCGAGTACAGCGGCACGAAGACCCGGCAGGTGGCCAGCTCCTCGGAGAGCCGCTCGGCCCACAACTCCCCCTGGTGCATGGACTCGTCCATGAAACCGACCGGGACTCCCGCCGGCACCGTGGTGAGCTGGAGCACCGCCTCGCAGAGGTCCCGGTACAGCTGCCGCACCCAGTGGTTGGGATCCCCCGCACCGCGTGCCCCCGATCTCGGGGTGTGGGCGTAACTGAGGAAGAAGTACGGCCGGGCGGCGTCCTCGTCCCAGCCATGGTCGTTCACACGCGCCTCCCCCTGGCCCGCCGGCAACCTCTTTACCGCGAGTCCCCGTACGCGGGGCTTCAGTGTAGGAACGACTGCGGGACTAATGGAATAGCACCTCGCCCCGCACGAATTGACATGACCGAAACGAACCGGGTGCGACGGCGGCCCGGCCCGGGGGCCGCGCCACGGCGCGCCCGGCGGTCAGGGCCGCCGCTCAGGTCCGCCGCTCAGGCGCGGGAGCGGCGGAGGATCCGCTCGGCGAGGTCGACGGCCTCGCGGACCGGGACGAGCCGGCACGGCGCGCCGCCGATCTCCCCCGCGGTCACGCCCTCGGCCTCGCGGAGGACCTGTGCGCCCAGCGCGCCGAAGTGGAGGTCGTCGAGCTCGGGGGCCTTGAAGGAGATCCAGCCCTCCGCGCCGCGGCAGCGGTACTCGCGCAGCGGGACGTCGGGCATCCGCAGGTCCGCCAGGTGGAAGGCGGTGAAGTTGGCCATCGGGACGCCCAGCATCAGCACCCGGGCGTCGAGGTCGTAGAGCCGGCCGAGGGGGGAGTCCGGGCCCAGGTGGCAGTCGTACGGGTGCCGTTCGGTGATCCGCCGGGCGTGCCGGCCGATGGCGGCCCAGGAGGTCTGGGGGTGGCGGCTGCGGTGGGCGTCCCGGTGGGTGCGGATCGCCTCCGAGAGGGCTCCCATGGTCGGGGAGCAGGGGGTGGTGGCCGGGTCGAAGGGCGGCATCAGGGCGCGGTAGGCGGCGACCTCGGCGGGCGAGAGGCCGGCGGTGGCGGTGGCGTGGATGCGGGAGGTGGCCGAGTTCTCGGGGGTGGCCGTGTACCCGACCAGGGTGCCGCGGTCGCCGACCGCCGCCAGCAGCGCCGCCACGACCGCCGCGGCCCCGCCCGCCACCGGGCCGAGCGACCGCAGCGACGCCTGGACGTGCACGACCGCGCCGGGGCGGACCCCGAGGGCCGTGACGTGCTCGGTCAGCCGGGCCTCGGTGAGGGCACGGAGTTCGGTGAGGATGACGGCTCCCCGGGGGTGAGGGCGGCGGACGGTGGACGCGGGCGGGGGGGAGGCTCAGCCGCCGGCCATCGCGCGCTCCTCCCGGGCCAGCCTGGCCGCCCGCTCGGCGGCGTCGGGCAGCGCCACCGCGAGCCAGGGGGCGACCGCCGCCCGCATGCCGTCCGCGAAGCGCAGGCCGAGCGCGGTCAGCGAGCCGGACCCGGCCAGCCGTTCGACCGCCTCCGCGGTGTACTGCCGCCAGAGCGCGAACTGCAGCCGCGCCCGGTCGGCGGCCTCACCCGGCAGGCCGTCGTACGCGAGCGTGCGGGTGCCCCAGTACTCGGTGACGGCCAGATGGGCGTAGGTGCCCTGGAAGAGGCCTTCGAGCGGCCTCGGGTCGGGCCGCCAGGGGGCGAGGTACAGCGTGTCGTCGTTCCGGTCGTACAGGTCCAGCAGGTCCAGCACCGCGCCGAGCTTCACGTGCTGGAACTCGTGCGCGAGCAGCAGGGCGAGGGTCGGCGCGGTGGCGGGCCGGGCGATGGCGACCACCCCGAACGCCTGCCGGGCGGCCGAACTGACGTCCCGCCCGGCCGGGCCCGGGCGCAGCGGGGTGATCGCCGTCAGCCCCACCCGGATGCCGTCCGCGTACCCCGGCAGGTCGTGCCCGAGCAGCTCCCAGGCCTCGCGCAGCGCACCGGTCCAGTGGAGCAGTTCGCCGTCCGGCAGCCGCTCCGCCACGGCGTGGTCGTGGCTGTCGCGCAGCGGGTCGACGTCCTCCAGCGCGACGGTCCACCCCCCGGCCAGCCGGATCCGCCGCAGCGGCTCGTCCAGGGCCGTGCGCACCGACCCGTCGGCCGCCCGGACGGTGAACCCGTCGGCCCGGCCGGTGACGACCGCCTCCCCGTCGGGGAGGGCGATCCGCCCGAGCGTCGGCAGGTGCAGCCACCCGCCGCGCACCGGTACGGCGACGGCGTCGCCCCGCCCGGCCCGCACCGCCGCGGCGGCGGCCAGGCCCGCCAGCGGGCCCAGCCCGGTCCCCAGGTCGCCGGCCAGCTGCCGGGCGGCCCAGGCGCGGGCGTACGGGTGGGCGAGCACGGTGTAGACGGCGGCCGGAGCGGCGGCGTCCAGCTCGGACAGCAGCGCCCACGCCTCCGGACGCCCCTGGCCCGAGGCGTCCCAGGCGGCGGCCAGCATCGCCCGGGTGAGGGCGAGCTGGGAGCGGCCCAGCGCGCGCACGGTGTCCGCGCCGCCGTATCCGCGGGCGAGTTCGTCGAGCTGCGCCGGGGCGAGCGCCGCCGGCACGACCGGTGCGGCGACCTGGGCCGGCAGGGCGACCGGCCCGCTCCGCGCCGTGATGCCGTTGATGAGCGTCATGAGGTCCCCGCAGTAGACGGAGGGGTTGTCGAAGCCGCCGCCACCATCGTGGCCCCGATAGCGGTGGGCGTACAGGCCGCCTCCGCAGGTGCGCACGACGGGACAGCCGCGGCAGGTGGCGGCGAGCCCGGCCAGGCCGGACTGGCGGGCGACGATGCCGGGGTGCCGGGCGACGTCGTCGAGGCTGTGCGCGAACACGTCGAAGCCGGTCGCGGGGGCGCCGTCGAACGCGGTCTTGAGGCTGTCGACCTGCTCGAAGGTGCCGTCGGTCTCCAGCACGACCAGGTCGGACGGCTCCAGGCCGAGCGACTCGGTGAGGCTGGTGAACCCGCGCAGCGTCCGGTGCACCGACTCGAAGGTACGGACGGCGAAGCGCCGCCCGTCGGCCTCCCAGTGGTCGTGCACGGCGAGCAGCCAGTCGGCGTACGGGTGCTCGCCCCGGCCGGCGGGGCGTTTCGGCGGATCGTCCCAGGTGGCGTGCGGCAGCAGGAAGTCGACCGCGGGGGGCTGGAGTTCGGCCAGCGCGCGGTAGACGGCCACCGGGTCGTTCTCGACATCGATGGTGCAGAGCAGTCCGGCGTAGAGGTGCTGGAACTCCGGTTCGCGCAGCAGTGCCACGGCCCGCAGCACCTGGGGGTGGCTGCTGCGCCCGTCGGCGAACCGGCGGTGCCGGTCGTTGGCGGCCCGGTCGCCGTCCAGCGAGATGCCCACCCCGACGCCCAGCTCGGCGAACAGGGAGCAGAATTCACGGTTCAGCAGGACGCCGTTGGTGTGGATGCGCAGGTCGAGGGCGCACCCGGGCGGGAGCGCCGCCCGGAGCGCCTCGGCCACCCCGCGCAGCCGGTCCGGGCCGGCGAGCAGGGGTTCTCCCCCGTGCAGGACGACCCGGACGCCGGGCAGCCGGTGCGCGGCCGCGTGCGCGCCGATCCGTTCGGCGGCCTTGGCCAGGACCTCGTCGCCGATGACCTTCGGCCGGGTGCGCCAACTGGTGTCCGCGTGCTCGTAGACATAGCAGTGGTCGCAGGCGAGGTCGCAGCGACTGTGCACCTTGACCACGAATTGCGAGAAAGGCAGCGGAATTCGCTTCATCGTAGATCTGGTGAATTCGGGCCCGGTCGGACGGAAATCCGGTCCGGCATTCCCGGACCGGTCAGATCGAGGAATTGAAGGCGGCGACCGCGACGCGACCGGCTTCCGCGCCGGGCAGGGCGCGCTGCAGTCGGGCGGCGAGCTCCTCCGCGCCGAGGGCGGCGAGTGCGGCGAGCGAGGGGCCTCGGTCCAGGTCCTGGGGGTCCGTCAGCTCGGTGCCTGGCCTGGTGCTGATTACCGGTGTCATATTCGTTCCTTAGGCGCGGTTAGGACCTGCCGGGGGTGGGTAAGCCACCCGATTGCGACCAATGTAGTGCCAGCGCGACGTCCGCGCGGCACCTTGCGGTCTCAAGTTGGTCTCCACGCCCGGTCGACGCCCTGTGGCGGCGCCCGAAGCCTCAAGAATTCACCCGTCCGGCGGTCGCGCACTTCGCCGTGGCGCGCGCCGAAGCGTTCCCTCGGCCCTTGCGGCGACTCGGCGGCCCCGGTTCCTCGCCGCCGCCGCCCACCGGGGCGCCCGGCGGGTCGCCCGCGGCCCGGACGCCGGTAAGCCCCGGCGCGGCCCACGCGGGGCACGGCTCCCGGGGGCCCCGCGACGGGCCGGCCGAACGCCTGAGCGTTCGTCAATAACATTTCTCTTGTTCATTCTTACGGCAATCATCACTACCGCGCGACAGACCGGTGCCCCGCCGTAACGCGGGGCGACCCGCACGCTATCGAGGACCGTCCAATTCGCGTACGGTGCGCACGAGTTCCTCGGTGAACTCGCGGCCGTGCCCGGTGAGCTCCGCGCTGTCCAGCAGGGTGGCGCCCGCGGTCAGGGCGTGGCCGCGCCACCGGGTGAACTCCCCGGCGGCGCGGCCCGTGTCCCCCGCGCCGGCGGCCAGCTCGGCGCACCAGAAGTCCACCACCCCGAGGTGCGCGTAGGTGCCCTGCAGCAGGGCACCGACCGGGCGCGGGTCGGGGCGCCAGGGAGCGTGGTGGACGGCGGCGCCGTTGGGGTGGTGCAGCGGCACGAGGTCGAGCAGCGCGCCGAGTTGGAGGTGCAGGAACTCGTGTGCCAGGGCGAGCGCGAGCAGCACCGGATCCCCCGGTCGCGAGGCCGCCACCGCGCCGAACGCCCGGCGGGCGGCGGCGCTGACCGCCTCGCCGCCCGGGGCCGGGCGCAGCGGGACGATCGTGGTGACGCAGGCCGCGACGGCCTCCGCGTACGGCCGGTGGCGGCGCACCAGGACCTGCCAGGCGAGGGCCAGTTCGGTGCGCCAGTGGGCGAGTTCCCGCTCGTCGAGGGGCCCGGCCGGCGGCCGGCCGTAGTCCACCCGGCGCGGCCCGGCGTGGTCGATCGCCGGCGTCCACCGCAGCCCGTCGCACTCCAGCCGGAGCGGCTCGCCCGGCGCGGCCCGGAGAAACTCCGCCAGCCCGTCCAGCCGGACGGTCTCACCCGCCGCGCGGGCGCGCAGCCGGTCGGCCGCCCAGGCGTCCAGCTCCGGCCGCAACAGCACCTCCTCCCACCGTGCCCGGTCGGCCCGTTGCGACGCCCGGAGCTCGGCGTAGGCCGCCTGGTAGGCGGTGTCCTCGGGCGCCGCCCGCCGCAGGGCCAGGAGCAGCAGCGCGCGTTTGCTCAGCTGTCCGGCGCGCAGCAGCCGGACAGCCTCCGGCCCGCCGCGCGCGGCCGCGATCGCCCGGAAGGTCGCCCGGTCCACCCCGTGCCGGGGCAGTCCGTCCGTCGTCCGCCCACCCGTACCCGCCACCGGTCATCCTCCTCGCGTCGCAGCGGCCGTGTCCGCCCGCAGCCTCCCCGCGATGTGGCGGATCAGCCGGTCCAGGTCCGCGCAGTACACGGACGGGTGAGCGAAGCCGCCCCCGGCGTCCGGCCCGGGGTAGCGGTGCGCGTACAGGCCGCCTCCGCACACGCGGACCAGCGGGCAGGCCGCGCAGACCGGCCCGAGCCCGTCGAGGCCGCGCTGGCGGCCCCGGAACGCCGGGTGGGCGGCGGCCTCGCCGAAGCCGTGCCGGAACACGTCCAGCCCCGTCCCGGCGGCGCCGTCGGCCACCACCTTGAGGCTGTCGGCCTGTTCGATCGTGCCGTCCGTCTCGACCACCACGAGGTCCACGGGGGCCAGCCCGACCGCCTCGCTGGCCGCGCGGCCGCCGAGCAGCAGCACCGCCAGCTCCTCGAAGAGCCGTACCCCGGTCTCCCGCCGCGAGGCGCCGTACCAGCGGTCGAAGGCGGCGATCAGCCACTCCCCGTACGGCGCCGCGTCCTCGCCCGAGGGCGGGCGGGTCGGCAGCGACCGCCGCACCCCGGCCGGCTGGGCCGCCCAGGTCCCGTGCGGCAGCAGCAGATCGACGCGCGGCGGCGCGAACTCCAGCAGCGCCTCGTAGGTGGCGACCGGATCGGCGGCGAGGTCCACCACGCAGAGCAGCCCGGCGAACAGCTCCCGGTGCCGGTCCGAACCCAGCAGCCGCAGCGCCCGGGCCGTCCGCTCCCAGCTGCCGCCGCCGGACGGCAGCCGCCGGTGCCGGTCGTGGTCGGGGGCGGCGCCGTCCAGCGACACCCCGACGGCGACCCGGTGCCGGTGCAGCACCTCCAGCAGCGCCGGCTCGTCCAGCAGCCGAAGTCCGTTGGTCTGCAGGCTGAACCGCACCCTCGGCGCGACTCCGGCCAACTCCGCCAGCAGCGCGTCCAGATGGCCGGCCCCGACGAGCAGCGGCTCACCGCCGTGCAGGATCACCCCGACCTCGTCGAGCCCGCACCCGGCCGCGTGCTCGGCGATCCGCCGGGCCACCCGGCGGACCGTCGCCAGCTCCATCCGGCGCGGCCGCCGGCGCCAACTCTGGTCCGCCGCCTCGTACATGTAGCAGTAGTCGCAGGCCAGGTTGCACCGGCTGTGGACCTTGAGCAGGAACTGGCGGAACGGCACCATGCCCGCGAGCCTAGCCCGCCGCGGACCGGCCACCGCGGTGGAGTTCACACCGACGGCGGCTCGATGTCGGAGTCCAGCCGCAGCCCCGCCTTGACCGCCACCGTGGTCGGATGCTCCTCGCCGAGCGTCTGCCGGGCCCGGCGGATGCAGTCGCCGCGCAGCTGGGCCGCGCGCTCGCCCTCCCCCGCCGCGGCCAGCGACAGCGCCAGGTTGGAGTTGACCCCGATCGAGTCGTAGTGGTCCGGCCCGAGGGTCTCGGCCATCAGCGGCGCCGCCTGCTCCTCGAAGGCCAGCGCGGCCGCCGGCTCCCCGGACAGGACGAGGTCGTTGGCGTGGTTCATCATCGCGATCGGTATGTACAGGTGCTGGTCGCCGAGGACGGCCCGGAACTGCGCCAGGGTGCGCCCGGACAGCTCCCGCGCCTGCGCCGTCCGGCCGGCCAGCCGCAGGTAGACGGAGAGGTTGTTGGCACCGGCCAGCGTGACCGGGTGGTCCTCGCCCAGGTAGTCCCGGTAGCGGGCGAGGGCGCGCTCGGCGAGCTGGATGGCCCGGTCGGTGTCGCCGAGCGCGCTGAGGTCGCTGGCCAGGTTGGTGGCGGCCGCCAGGGTGTCGGGGTGCTCGGCGCCGTTGATGTCCAGGTAGCGCTGGTAGATGTCCTCGTCGATCTCCAGCGCCTCGTTGTACCGGCCGGCCCGGCGCAGCGCCACGGCGAGGTTCTTGCGGGCGCGCAGGGTGTCGGTGTGGCCGTCGCCGATGGTCTGCTGGTAGATCCGGACGGTCTCCTCCAGCAGGTCCAGGGCCTCCCGCAGCCGCCCGGTCTCGCGCAGGTCGCGGGCGTAGTTGGAGGCGGAGGACAGCGCGTAGAGGCTGTGCGCCCCGAGGGCGTCGCGCTGCTGGAGGTAGTTGCTGCGGTGGCGCTCCAGGGCGGCCCGGCGGTCGCCGGCGAGGTAGTCGGAGACCGCCAGGTTGTTGGTGATCATGAGGGTGCGCGGGTGGTCCGGGCCGAGGGTTCGGCGGGCCGCGTCCAGGGTCCTGCGGTCGCGCGCCCTGGCCTCCTCGTACCGGCCGAGGAACCGCAGGTCGGCGCCGAGGCTGTTGGCGACGGCGAGGGTGTGCGAGTGCTCGGGGCCGAGCGTGGCGGTGAAGCGGTCCAGGATGTCCTGGTCCATCGCGTACGCCTCGTGCAGGGCGCCCTGGGAGCGGCGGATGTTGCTGAGCTGGGTGCGCAGCATCAGGGTCTGGGCGTCGTTCTCGGCGTCGAAGCCGGCGCCGCCGTAGTCCTCCTGGCGCCAGATCTCCAGGGTGCGCTCGGCGAGGTCGCGGCCGGACTCGTGCAGGCTGCGCTTCCACTGGTAGCGGACCGAGTCGATGATCCACTGCCGGACGTCCTCGTCACCGCTGCCGGCCGCGCCGGAGGGCCACAGGTGCGGCAGGAGTTCGGCGTACTGCGGCCAGTTCGCGGGGATGTCCGGGTCACCGGGGTTCGCGGTGGCGAGGGCGGCGTGCACCACCGCCCGCAGCCCGGTCCGCTGATCCTCGTCGACCTGGTCCCGCAGGACGGCCTGGACCAGCCGGTGCACGGTGATGGTCTCGCTGCCCTGGTCGGTGCGGGCCAGGCCGAACCGGTTGATGGCGCGCAGGAACTCGCCGATCGCCAGCTTGTCGCGGGGCGCGCGCGGCGGCAGCCGCAGCGCGTGGGTGACGGCCCGGCTGTAGAGCAGCCGCATCGGGATGGCGTCGGGCCCGAAGAACGCGCAGATCTCCAGGATCTGGGCGGCGGGGCCGTTCATCCGGCGCAGCTCCTCGACCGAGATCCGCCAGGTGGCGGCGGCCGAGTGCGGGTACTCGGCGGTGCGCAGCCGGGTGCGCTCCAGCATCTCGGTGAGCTCTTCGTCGAGCAGTTCCAGGTAGGTGGCGATCGGCATCGAGGTCTCCTGCAGCCAGACCGCGGCCTGGCCGACGGCGAGCGGCAGGTCGCCGAGCCGGTGCGCGACCTGGTCGGCGTCGTCCGGGGCGAGGCCGCCGTTGAAGCGGCGCAGCAGCCGGACGCTCTCCTCCCGGGTGAAGACGTCGACCTCGACCAGGCCGGCGTGCTTGGACCAGCCCTGGTTGCGCGAGGTGATCAGCACGTGCCCGCCGGAGGAGCCGGCCGGCAGCCAGGGCGCCAGCTCCTCGGGGGTGCCGGCGTTGTCGTAGACCAGCAGCCAGCGGCGGTACGGCTCGCCGCGGCGCAGCGCGTCCAGCACCGCGACGGCGGTGTGGGCGACGTCGTCGCTGCTCTGCACGCCGATCCGGGGGGCGAGTTCGGCGAGCTTCTGCGGGATGTTGGCGGGCTCCTCGGCGGGCACCCACCAGATCACGTCGTAGGCGGCCTTGAAGCGGTGCGCGTACTCGGCGGCGATCTGCGACTTGCCGGCGCCGCCGAAGCCGTAGAGCACCTGGCTGAGCACCGCGCCGGGGCCGCCGGTGAAGCGGTTGCGGAGCAGCTCCAGCAGCCGGCCGCGCCCGGTGAAGGAGGCGTTGCGCGAGGGCGCCTCCTGGATCTTGGGCGCGGTGCCGGGGAAGCGCGAGGGGGCGGCGTGCTCCCCGCTGTCCCCGTCCGGCCGGCTGCTGCTGCCCGGCGGCGGCCCGAGCTCGCTGTACAGCTGGGACTCGGCGAGCACGGCCGAGGAGCGGACCAGGTCGGGGACGGCCGGGCCGACGAACGGGCGGGGCACCGGCTCGTCCGAGTCCTGCAGCCGCAGCGCCACCAGGGCCGGCGAGCCGGAGCTCAGTTCGCGCCCGCTGAGGAGCTGCCAGGCCTCGGCCGCGCGGGGCAGCGCGGTGTACTCGGGCGAGAGCAGCGCGAGCAGCCGGCCCTGGCCGTCCAGCGGCCCGGCGGCCTCCGGCGGACGGCCGCCGGGGTAGGGCTCGGCGGCGTTGTGCAGGGAGGTCTGGTAGCCGAAGCCGGTGAGGGTGGCGGCGGCCCACTCGGCCCACATCCGGTCCTCGGGGGCGTAGCTGACGAAGACCTGGCGGGGCATGGTGCGGGTGGAGCGCAGGTAGGCGCCGTACAGCCGGCGGCGGGCGTCCCCGGTGAGCGGGCGCAGCGTGCGGACCCGGCCGTCGGTGATCCACCCGGCCAGCCGTTCGAAGGCGTTGAGCAGGCTGCGCGCCTCCTGCGGCCGGTCGGCGACGGTGGCGGGCACCTCCTCGTAGGCGTAGAAGGGCTTGTACGGGACTTCGACATCGCTCCAGTAGGCGGCCCGCCGCTCGGCCCCCAGCCAGCGGCCGAGGTAGGGCGCGAACGCCTCGCGGGCGTAGTCCCGGCCCGCTTCGAGCCGCTCCTGCTCGGCGTCCTCGACCCGCATCGGCACCGGCAGGACGCGGATGGCCCGCTCCTCGGCCTCGGCGATCGTGCGGGCCGCGTCCACGCCGCCGCGGATGTTCTGCGCGCTGAAGGTGAAGCAGTCGACGACGGAGTCGGGCATCAGGACGGTGCAGATGCCCGAGGTGTCGCTGACCCCGGTGCGGCTGTCGATCAGCACGTAGTCGTAGGCCCGGGCCCAGCGGTCGCGCAGTTCGCGCAGGAACTCGCCGCCCCGGATGTCCCGGCCGTGGTAGAAACTGCGCCAGTTGAAGCTGGTGACGGCGGCGGGGTAGGCGGCGTTCTGCCGCCCGGCCGGCAGGAAGTCGAGGCGGCCGCCGGGCGGCAGGTCGAGCGCCAGGCCGCAGATGTAGCCGCCCAGCCGGCCCGGTTCGTCCAGCCAGTCGGCGGGGGCGAGCCCGCCCGGACCGGCGGCGGTGGGCAGCGCCTGCTTGACGTACGCCCGCAGCAGGTCGATCAGGCCGTCGGTGGCGTGCAGTTCGGGGTCGACCAGCAGCGGGTGGTAGTAGCGGTGCAGGCCGGGCGCCTCCAGGTCCCAGTCGACCACCAGGACGCGCAGGCCGCGGCTGGCCAGGATCCAGCCGACGTTGGCCAGGGCCATGGTCCGGCCGGTGCCGCCCTTGAACGAGTAGAAGGTGACGACCGACCCCGGTCCGGTCCGCTCCGGGTCAGTTCCGGGCTCAGTGAACATCGTCCTGTTCCCTCCTCGACGGCACCGCCGCGCCGTCCGGGCTGCGGCGCGGTCCTGGCGGCCCGGCCGGAATGGCCAGCCCGGGCATCGCCGGGGCGGCGTCCTCGCCGTCGGGGCCGAAGCCGAAGGCGGCGCCGTCGACATCGTCCCCCCAATCGAAGTTGTCGTCCATGAGCTTGTTCTGAGCAACCGTCACCATGATGGTGAGGTCCGTGTCAAAGCTCTCCCGGCCCACCGCGACGCGGAACAAGTGCTCCAGGTCGCTCCGGCGCAACCAGTTGCGCCGGAACACGCTGCGCACGCCGGTCCACAGCGCGTCGCGCTCCGGCCCGGCCGGCGGGTCGTCCGTACCGGCCGGCACCATCACGCCGGTGACCGGGTGGTTCTGGTCGTCGTACTCGCGCAGCGCCGGCCGGTAGACCTCGCCGCCGGCCATCCACGGGTCCACCAGCAGCACGCTGACCTGGTTGTCCTCCCGGGCCCGGTCGAGCTTCTCGCCGAGGCCGGGCCCGACCTCCTCCAGGGTGGTGGTGTGCCCGGCGGAGGTGATCACCTGCTGGGCGCGGACCGCCAGCGACGGCTGCGTCGGCGGGTGGTAGGGCGCCCACTGCCACGGCTTGGCCCCGTACCAGCCACCGCGGGACGAGCCGCCCGCCTCGGCGGCGGCGGCGTCGGAGGAGCGGCCGGCGGCGATGAACAGCCGGACCATCCCGGCGGTGGGCGCGGGCCGCATCGACGGCACCACCGGGAAGTAGCCGCGGACGGCGCCGAGGTCGAACTCGGGCAGCTCGCCCAGCCGCCGGGCGGCCGCGTCCCGGATCCGCTCGGCGACCACCCGGACCACCCGCCGGTAGTCGGGGCCGAGCGGGTCGGTGCGCAGCAGGTCGCGCAGGCCCGAACGGGCGTAGGCGTCGCCCATGCCCTGCTGGACGAACTGGATCTTCCGCACCTCGTCCGGCAGCTCCCCCGGCAGGGTCTCCCAGAGCACCGGGATCAGGGCCGGGACGACCTCGCCGGCCAGCTCCTCGTGCCGGCGGACCCGCCCGCGGAACGCCGTCCACTCCTTGCCGCAGTAGAGGCTGGCGAAGTAGGCCGGGGAGTAGAGCGCGACCATGGCCCGGCAGCGGGCCAGCATCTGGGCGAGCTGCTGCTCCCAGTTGTCGCCCAGGCGCAGCCGCTCGGTGTCGCGGTAGGCGAGCTCCTCGGCGCCGGCGGCGGGCTCGATCCGGCCGAGCTCGTCCCGCAGGTCGTTGAAGAACTGGTCGACGAAGGCGTCCCCGGCCTCGTAGTCCCGCCGGGCGTAACTGAAGAAGAAGTACGGCCGCACTGATCCCCCCGGGCCCGACGGTGCCGCGACTGCGCTGCTGTCCTCCCCAGCATGTCGCGAACTCCGCGGTCGCGCCCGGGAGTCGGCGAAGCTCGTGGCTCCGGGACTACAGGGACGACTGGAAGGCCGCGACCGGCTCCGCGCCGGGGGCCAGGACGTCCGCGACCACCCGGCGCAGCAGGTCGCCGAGGACGGTGTCGGGCAGGGCGTCGATCTCGTCCAGCGGCAGGGCGGTGACGTCGACCAGGTCAGAGCCGAGTCCAACGGCGGTTCCCGCACCGGTGACGCCCATCAGTCCCTCACTCGATCTGCTCGGCCCAGCGGGCTGGTGGCCCCGGGGAGTCGACCCGGTCCGCGACGCGCATACTACACCCGCGCATGACGGGCCATCAGCTGTGCTGCGCCGCCGCGCCAGGCCCTTTCCCGGCCGGGGCGGGGTCGACGACACCCGGCGCGGCGGCCACGACGGCGGCGTCGGCCCGCCCCCGGCGGTCAGGGGCAGAGCCGCTCGACCCGCCAGCCGGTCGGCGCCGACGGGTCGGCGAGGAAGCGGAGCCGGTCGTGCAGCCGGTTCTCCCGGCCCTGCCAGAACTCCACGCTCTCCGGGACCACCCGGTACCCGCCCCAGAACGGCGGGACCGGCACCCCCTCGCCCTCCGGGTAGCGGCGCTCCAGCTCCGCGTACCGCTGCTCCAGCACCTCGCGGCTGCCGACCGGGCTGGACTGCTCGCTGGCCCAGGCGCCGAGCTGGGAGCCGTGCGGTCGGGTGCGGAAGTAGGCGGCGGTCTCGTCCCGGCCGACCTTCTCCACCCGGCCCTGCACGATCACCTGGCGGGCCAGCGCCACCCAGGGGAAGAGCAGGGCCGCCTGCGGGTTGACGGCCAGCTCGGTGCCCTTGCGGGAGCCGTAGTTGGTGAAGAACACGAAGCCGCGCCGGTCGAAGCCCTTCAGCAGCACCGTGCGCGAGCTCGGCCGCCCCCCGGCGTCGGCGGTGGAGAGCACCATCGCGTTGGGTTCCACCACGCCGGCGTCGTCCGCCTCGTGGAACCAGCGGGTGAACTGGGTGACCGGGTCGGCCGCGAGCTGCCCCTCGACCAGGCCCTCGTGGGTGTAGTGCTTGCGCATCACGGTGAGGTCCGGCCCGGGCCGGGCCTCCTCGGCCAGGATCCGGGAGGCGGGGCTCGGGGGCGTCGACTGGGCGCGTTCCGGGGTCTGCACGTCAACATCATCCCGTACGACAAGCAACCGGCACCGCTACCTCCGGACAAACCCCCGTGGGAGATAAGGTGTCTCGCCACCGCTCGGCCGTCCGAGCTACAGGCAATTGTCCGGAAACCGATGATTGATTCCGGAGAATCGCCGGGCGCGACCGGCCCTCAGGTGAAGGTCGAGCGGTCCTGCGGGAAACATCACCACCGTGGTGTATGGCGCAATGCACCCCGTGCCTGTCAGGCTGGCACCGAGTGCCAAACACCATTCGGTCACTGGCGTACCGCCCCACCACGGCGGCCCGCCGATCACAGAGCTGAAGGAGCCGTCGCATGTCCGACTTCGTACCCGGGCTTGAGGGAGTCGTCGCTTTCGAGAGCGAGATCGCCGAACCCGACCGTGAAGGCGGCGCCCTGCGGTACCGCGGAGTCGACATCGACGACCTGGTCGGCCACGTCTCCTTCGGCCACGTCTGGGGCCTGCTGGTGGACGGCAAGTTCAACCCCGGCCTGCCGGCCGCCGAGCCCTTCCCGATCCCGGTCCACTCCGGCGACATCCGGGTGGACGTGCAGTCCGCCCTCGCCATGCTCGCCCCGGTCTGGGGCCTCAAGCCGCTGCTCGACATCTCCGCCGAGCAGGCCCGTGACGACCTCGCCCGGGCGGCCGTGATGGCCCTCTCGTACGTGGCGCAGTCCGCCCGCGGCCAGGGCCTGCCGATGGTCCCGCAGAGCGAGATCGACAAGGCCGAGACGGTCGTCGAGCGCTTCATGATCCGCTGGCGCGGCGAGCCGGACCCGAAGCACGTCAAGGCCATCGACGCCTACTGGACGTCCGCCGCCGAGCACGGGATGAACGCCTCCACCTTCACCGCCCGCGTCATCGCCTCCACCGGTGCCGACGTCGCGGCCGCGCTCTCCGGCGCCGTCGGCGCGATGTCCGGCCCGCTGCACGGCGGCGCGCCGTCCCGGGTGCTCGGCATGATCGAGGAGATCGAGCGCACCGGCGACGCCAAGGCCTGGGTGAAGAACGCGCTGGACAAGGGCGAGCGCCTGATGGGCTTCGGCCACCGCGTCTACCGCGCCGAGGACCCGCGCGCCCGCGTGCTGCGCCGCACCGCCAAGGAGCTCGGCGCGCCGCGCTTCGAGGTCGCCGAGGCGCTGGAGAAGGCCGCGCTGGAGGAGCTGCACAACCGCCGCCCCGACCGCGTGCTGGCCACCAACGTCGAGTTCTGGGCCGCCATCATGCTGGACTTCGCCGAGGTCCCGGCGCACATGTTCACCTCGATGTTCACCTGTGCGCGCACCGCCGGCTGGTCGGCGCACATCCTGGAGCAGAAGCGCACGGGCCGGCTCGTCCGCCCCGCCGCGCGCTACATCGGCCCCGCCCCGCGCAGCCCGCGCGACATCGAGGGCTTCGAGGCCATCGCGCACTGAGAAACCGCTGGTGAGCAGCGGGTCCGACGCTCCGTCGGACCCGCTGTTTCCGCAGCTCGCAGCCGTGAAGATCGCATCTCAGCGGGCGGACTGCCGTAACACTTCCGCAATCGCGGCCGGTAGGCTGCCGCCCGTGGCTCAGATCCAGATCCCCGCTGACATCAAGCCCGCAGACGGCCGTTTCGGCTGCGGCCCGTCCAAGGTGCGCCCCGAGGCCCTGAGTGCCCTCGCCGCCACCGAGACCTCCCTGCTCGGCACCTCGCACCGCCAGGCCCCGGTGAAGAACCTGGTCAAGCGCGTGCGCGAGGGCGTGAGCAGCCTCTTCTCCCTCCCCGAGGGGTACGAGGTGGTTCTCGGCAACGGTGGCTCCACCGCCTTCTGGGACATCGCGGCCTTCGGCCTGGTGCGGGAGAAGTCCCAGCACCTCGACTTCGGCGAGTTCTCCTCCAAGTTCGCCTCCTCGGTCAAGGCGGCGCCCTGGCTGGGCGAGCCGACCGTGATCAAGACCGCCCCGGGCACCCACCCGCTGCCGGTCGCCGAGGCGGGCGTGGACGTCTACGCGCTCACCCACAACGAGACCTCCACCGGTGTCGCGATGCCGATCGGGCGCCCGGCCGGGGCGGACGAGGGCTCGCTGGTCCTGGTGGACGCCACCTCGGGCGCCGGCGGCCTGCCGGTCGACATCACCGAGACCGATGTCTACTACTTCGCGCCGCAGAAGTCCTTCGCCGCCGAGGGCGGCCTCTGGCTGGCGACGTTCTCCCCGGCCGCCCTGGAGCGCGCCGCCGAGATCGCCGGCTCCGGCCGCTACATCCCGCCGTTCTTCGATCTGCCGACGGCCATCGACAACTCGTCGAAGGACCAGACGTACAACACCCCGGCGATCTCCACCCTGTTCCTGCTGGCCGACCAGCTGGACTGGCTGAACGGCAACGGCGGCCTGGACTGGGCGGTCGCCCGGACGGCCGACTCCTCCTCCCGGCTGTACGGCTGGGCCGAGAAGTCGTCGTTCGCCACCCCGTTCGTGGCGAACCCGGCGGAGCGCTCCCAGGTGGTCGGCACGATCGACTTCGACGACGCGGTGGACGCCTCCGCCGTCGCTAAGGCACTGCGTGCCAACGGCATCGTCGACACCGAGCCGTACCGCAAGCTCGGCCGCAACCAGCTGCGCGTCGCGATGTTCCCGGCCATCGAGCCGGCGGACGTCGAGGCGCTCACCGCCTGCATCGACTACGTGGTCGAGCAGCTCTGAGCACCGGCACGGTCGTACGGCCCTGAGCGGGCCGGCACACGCGTGAGGGCCACCGCCTGCGGGCGGTGGCCCTTCCGTTTGTTCGCGCTACCTGTTGACGAGCGAGCTGATCAGGACGACCACCAGCAGCAGCACCAGGGCGCCGGTCACGATACGCATGCGAGTCTTGGGATCCACGGTCATCGAGCGTACCCGCGACCCGTCGGCGGTCAGACCCCGAGGTTGGATCCGCCGGTGGCGTCCAGGTTCTGCCCGGTGATCCAGCGGGCGTCGTCGGAGGCCAGGAAGGCCACGATGTCCGCCACGTCGGCCGCCTCACCGACCCGGTCGAAGGCCGAGTGGCCGGCCGCCCCGGCTCGGGCCGCCGGGTCGGCCAGCCAGGGGTTGATGTCGGTGTCGACGATGCCCGGCAGCACCGCGTTGACGGTGATCCCGCGCGGCCCGAGCTCCTCGGCGAGCGTCAGTGTGAGGGTGTTCAGCGCCCCCTTGGTCATCGCGTAGGAGACGGCCGACGGGAACGCGACCCGGGTGACCCCGGACGAGACGTTGACGATCCGGCCGCCGTCCCGCAGCCGGCCCAGGCCGTGCTGGACGATGAAGAACGGCGCCTTGGCGTTCACCGCGAACACCCGGTCGAAGTCCGCTTCGGCGACCTCGTGGATCCGCCCGTTCTGACCGATCCCGGCGTTGTTCACCAGGATGTCCAGGCCCTCGCCGCCGCCGTGCGCGGCGAGCCCCGCGTCGAAGGCCGCCCAGAGCGCCCGCGCGTCACCGGGCACCCCCAGTTCGGTGCCGATCGCGAAGGCCCGGCCGCCGGCCCGCTCGATCACCCCGACGACCCGCGCCGCCGCCTCGGCGTCACGGCCGTAGTGGACGGCGACCAGCGCCCCGTCGCGTCCCAACCGCTCGGCTATGCCTCGCCCGATCCCCCGGCTGCCGCCCGTCACCAGAGCCGTCCTGCCCGCAAGCGTGCCCATGGCCACGCCCCCTATTTCTGTAGCGGTCGCTAATGAAATGAACCGTACCAGAGCTTCTGTAGTGCTCGATATAGAATGACGGGCATGGCCCCCGACCCAGCCACCCCAGCCGCCGCAGCCGCCGTCCCGCCCTCCGACGCGGGCACCGGCACAGCGCGGCGCGGACGCCCCCGCTCCTTCGACCGCGAGGCCGCCCTGGAGCAGGCCCTTCGGCTGTTCTGGGAGCGCGGCTGGGAGGCGACCTCGGTCGCCGACCTCACCTCCGCCATGGGCATCCGCCCGCCGAGCCTGTACGCGGCCTTCGGCGACAAGCGCGCGCTCTTCGCGGAGGTCGTCGCCCGCTACCGGGAGAGCCACGGCGCCTACTCGACCCGCGCGCTCGCCGAGGAGCCCACCGCCCGGGCCGGCATCGCCCGGATGCTCCATGAGGCCGCCGCCGAGGCCACCGACCCGGAGCACCCCTGGGGCTGCCTGCTGATCAGCTCGGCCGTGAACTGCACGTCCCCCGAGGTCGAACAGGCGCTCCGGGAGATCCGCAACGCCAACGTCCGCGCGCTGGAGTCACTGATCCGGGCGGACATCGCGGCCGGCCGCGAACCCGCCGGGGCTGACGCGGCGGCGCTGGCGCAGTTCACCGCCACCGTGCTCCAGGGGATGTCCCAGCGGGCCCGCGACGGCGCCGACCGGGCCGGGCTGGAGCGGGTCGCCGCCGACGCGATGCGGGTCTGGCCCTGAACGGGCCACCACGCACGCGCCGGCGGCCCGGCCCCCAGCGGGCCGCCACCCCCGGGCCCGCCTCAGCCCCAGCGGGCCAGCGGCCAGGAGGCGACCGTCTCGTAGTGCGCGAAGCCGCCGTCGAGCTCGCTCTTCATCAGGTGCAGCTCCGCGGCCTCCCACTCCGGCCCGCGGTACCCGCCGAGCGCCGACTCCAGCGCCTCCAGCTCGGCCACCGCCCCCCGCTGCGCCGCCCGCCGGTGCCCCCGGGAGGAGCCGGCCCGGGCGAGGGTGAGATGCGGGTGGAAGGTGAACGCGTCGACCTCACCGGCCACCTCCGCGGTGGCCTCGTGCACGGCCTCGGCGAGCCGCCGCAGCGCCCACGCCTGGCCCTCCACCCCGGCCCAGAGCACCCGGTCGCCGAACCGCCCGGCGCCCGCGAGCCGCAGCCGGTGCACACCGTGCACCCCGGCCACCGCCGCCAGCCCGGCCTCCAGCTCCGGCAGCCGCTCCGCCGGCACCTCGCCGAGGAAGGCCAGGGTCAGGTGCCAGCCCTCGACGGCCGTCCAGCGCAGCCGGTCCGCCCCCGGCAGGGCCCGCACCGGGGCGACCGCGTCGGCGAGCCCCTGCAACGCCTCGACCGGCGGCAGCACCGCCACGAAGAGCCTCATGGGCTCATCTTCCCCCGCCGCCCGGTCTGGGTTAGAACCTTTTTCATGAAGATCCGTACCGGCGGCCGCGCCGACACCGCCGACATCCTCGCCCTGCTCGACGGCGCGGTGGCCTGGCTCGCCGCGCGGGGCCGCGCCGACCAGTGGGGCGACCGGCCCTGGAGCAGCGTCCCGGCCCTGATCGACCGCATCGACGGGTACACCGCCGAGCCGTTCCTGATCCGGCTCGCGACGGACGACGAGGGCCGCACCATCGGCTGCTGCGTGCTGTCCGAGCAGGCCAGCGCCTACGCCACCCCCGCGGACGAGCGCGAGCTGTACGTCCGCAACCTGGTCACCGACCGCTCCCTGAAGGGCTCCGGCATCGGCGCCGCGCTGATCGCCGACGCCCTCGACGAGGCCCGCCGGCGCGGTATCGGCCTGCTCCGGGTGGACTGCTTCGCGAGCGAGGACCGCAGTCTGGTCGAGCAGTACCGGGCGCTCGGCTTCACCGAGACCGAGGCCTTCGAGTCCGAGTACAAGGGCAGGCCCTGGCGGGGCCAGATCCTGGAGATCCGGCTCTGACCCCGCGCCCGGGGCGCACCACGCGGTGCGCTCCGGGATGACGAGCCGTCAGCAGGCCGGTGCCAGCTCGGACTTGGCCGGGGCGACGGTGCGCGGAACGAAGGCCACCACCCGCCCGCCGCGACCCGGATGCAGATCGACCCGGACCTTCAGGTCCGCACTGCGGGCCAGCACCAGACCGACCGTGCCGGCCGCCAGCGCCGAGACCACCCCACAGGCCAGCAGCCCGAGCCGGGGCCCGTACGAGGCCGTCACCCAGCCGACGACCGGCGCGCCGATCGGCGTGCCGCCGGTGAACACCAGGACCAGCAGGCCCATCACCCGGCCCCGCATCGCCGGGTCGGTGCCCAGCTGGAGCATCGAGTTGACCGAGGTGTTGAAGCTCAGCCCGAAGACCCCGATCAGGGTCAGCAGCAGCGCGAACGACCAGTAGTCGGGCGCGAAGGCGGCCAGCACCTCCAGCGCGCCGAAGGCCAGCGCGGCGGCGACCAGCCGGCGCAGCCGGGGCGCGCCACGCCGGGCCGCGAGCAGCGCGCCCGCCAGCGAACCGACCGCCATCGCGGTGTTCAGCAGGCCGTACTGCCCGGCGCCGACCTTGAAGGTGTCGTGGGCGAAACCGGAGAGCAGCGTCGGGAAGTTGAACCCGAAGGTGCCGATGAAGCCGGCCAGCACCATCGGCCAGAGCAGCTCGGGCCGCTCCTTGACGTACCGCAGCCCCTCCCTCAACTGCCCCTTCTCGCGGGCGATCGGCGCGGTGGGGCGCAGTTCGGACGACCGCATGGCGAGCAGCCCGCCGATCACGGCGGCGAAGGAGAGCGCGTTCACCGCGAAAGCCCAGCCACTGCCGACCGCGGCGATCAGCAGGCCCGCGACGGCGGGGCCGACCAGCCGGGCGGTCTGGAAGTTGGCGGCGTTCAGGCTGACCGCGTTGGCGAGGTCCTTGGGACCGACCATCTCGGAGACGAAGGCCTGCCGGGTCGGGTTGTCGACCACCGTGACGAGGCCGAGCAGCAGCGCGAACGCGTACACGTAGTAGGGCGTCACCACGCCGCCGACGGTCAGCACGGCCAGGCCCGCGGCGAGCAGGCCCATCGCGCCCTGGGTGTAGATCAGCAGCCGGCGCTTGGGCATCCGGTCGGCGAGCACGCCGCCGAAGAGGCCGAGCAGCAGCATCGGCAGGAACTGCATGGCGGTGGTGATGCCGACCGCGAGCGGGCTGCCGGTGAGGCTGAGGACCAGCCAGTCCTGGGCGATCCGCTGCATCCAGGTACCGGTGTTGGAGACCACCTGGCCGGCGAAGTAGTAACGGTAGTTGCGGACGCGCAGTGAGGAGAACATCCCTCCGGGCCGGGTGAAGCGGGCTCCGGTCGGGGATTCCTGAGCGGCGGGGGTGACCGCCGCGGTGCGTTCGTCGGGGTCGTCGTCGCCGTTGCCGGCCGGCCCCGTCGGGGCGGGTGCCTGGGCGTCGGCGGCCGCGGCGGTGGCCGCGGCGGGTTCGGTGGTCGGTTCGTCGGTGCGGATGGCGGCGCTGGCTGCGGCCGGCGGTGTCACGGTGCTCTCCCCTCGCGGCGCGACGACCCGGCAGGGGGTCGTCGCGCTCCTGGTTTCGGTGGTCGGTGCTGCGGTGATGCGGTTCTCCTTCGTCCTCCGGCGGCTGACCGGAACGGCTGGGCCCCGAGCGTGTCTTACAGGTGTGCGAGCTTGTAGAGCACCGGCGCGGCCGCCCGCAGGGCGGCCCACTCCTCCTCGTCGAGACCCTCGGCGAGTTCGGCGAGCCAGGCGTTGCGCCGGCGGCGGCTCTCCGCGAGGATCACCTCCGCCTGTTCGGTACTGCTGACGACCACCTGACGGCGGTCCTCCGGGTGCGGCTCCCGCCGCACCAGGCCCTTCTCCTCCAGCATCGCGACGATCCTGGTCATCGAGGGCGGCTGCACGTGCTCCTTCCGGGCGAGCTCACCCGGCGTGGCCTTCCCGCAGCGTGCGAGGGTGCCCAGCACCCCCATCTCGGTAGGGCTGAGCGACTCCTCGACCCGCTGGTGACGCAGGCGGCGGGAGAGGCGCATGGTGGACGACCGCAGCTGACTGACGGCTGCGAGGTCCTGCTCGGACATCTCGGGCATGTCCTTAGTCTATGTCATTACTCTCGCTAATGAAAATTGCTTCAGGCGCCGGCCCGCAGCCCGACGGCGGGGGCCGCGGCCCCGTGCGGCCGGGGCCGGGTGTCCACCGCGGCGAGGCCGTCCGGCATGCCCAGCACCAGCAGCGTTCCGGCCAGCGCCAGCGACCAGACCTCGGAGCCCGTCCGCAGGTCCAGCACCCCGCCGGTGCCGAGGTCGCGCACCCGGACCAGCCCGTCGGACCAGGCCGCGGCCACCACCGGGCCGGCCGCGGTCGCCCCGGCGGCCACCGCCGTCACCGGGCAGCCGCGCCGGTCGGACGGCTCGGGCATCGGCGCCGAGCGCGGGCCCCAGAGCCGCACGGCGCCGTCGAAACCGCCGCTGACCAGCAGCGGGATCTCCGGATCGGACAGCGGTCCGCCCCCGAGCGCGGCGCCGGCCAGCGCGGTGACCGGCCCGTGGTGCAGCCGCTCGCTCACCACCGCGCCGTCCTGGTACCAGTGCACGGCGCCGGCCGCGTCGCCGAAGGCGGGCGCGGAGTCGGCCAGCCCGCCGATCGCGGCCACCGCGCTCAGCCCGCCGCCCGGACCGCCGGCCACCGCGCGGACCGCGTCCAGCGCCGCCATCAGCCCGTATCCGTCCAGCCCCGGCCGCGGTTCGGCCGGCACCACCAGCTCCGCCCGGCCCCAGGCGTCGAGCAGCACCACGGAACCGCCGGCCGTCACGGCCAGCCCCCGCAGCGGGCGCGGGGACGGCACCACCACGGCACCGACCCGGCGGCCGGTGGCGACGTCGAAGGTCCGCACCGCGCCGGTCGGATCGGCCACCAGCACCTGCGACAGGTACGGCCCGACCCCGGCGGTGACCGCGACGGCCGGGCCCGGCCAGTCCCGGTCGGTGCCCTCCCAGCGCGCCCAGCGCCCGGACCACGGCGCGGGCAACTGCGCGAGGACGGCCGCGGCGGCCGCGGCGGCGGTGTCCGCGCCCAGCAGCCTGGTCCGCAGCACGGCGGCCCGGACGGCCGGGTCGGGCTCCTCGATCACGGCCGGACCGGCGGCGCGCCAGGCCCGGCCGAGCGCGTCGTCCCGCCGCTCGACGGCCGCCGTCACCGGGACGGGGCGGGCCAGCGCGTAGAGCAGCGGATCGGCGGTCAGCGGGCCGGGGTCGCCACCGGCCGCGGCCGCCGTCCAGAGCGCGGACAGCGCCTCCTCGCCGGCGGACCGCAGATCGGCACCGGCCGGCACCACCGGCGGAGCGGCCGGCGTCCCGAGGACCGGGCCGGGCAGCGGGTAAGCGCCCGCGTCGCCGCCCCGGGCCGCCGCCCACTGCGCGAACCGCTCCCGGTCCGTCCACTGCGGATCGCCGAGTTCCAGCACCGCCGGCGCGGGCACCGCGGTGAACGCCGCGGCCGCCGCGCCCCCGGTCGTCGCCTCGACCACCAGGCGCACCCCGGGCAGCCGGAGCAGCGGGTCGAGCAGCCCGGTCACCAGGCCGGCCGGGTCGTCGGCCCTGTCCAGCTCGGGGACGCAGATCAGGGTCGGGCGGTTGTCCGCCGCGATCGCCTCGATCAGCGGGCCCGGGGCGTGCGCCACCAGGTCGAGCTGGTGGCCCAGCGACCAGACGGCCGTCCGGAGGGTGGCGCCGGCGGCGGGCAGCACGGCGTGGATCCGCCGCTCGCCCGGCGCCTCGTCCGTCGTGCAGCCGCGGACCAGCCAGGCCAGCAGGTGCGACTTGCCGGCCCCGGGCGGCCCCGCCACCCGGCAGAGCCGCGGTGCCCGCATGTCGTCCAGCCAGCCGAGCAGTGCCAGTCCGGCCGCCCTGCGCCCCGCCCCCAGCGGCGGCATCCGTCGCCCGTCCCGCACCATTCCCGCTTCCCTCTCCTGGTTCCACCGCGGCCCGACCGCTCGGGCCTCCCCGCGCGGCCCGACCGCTCAGCCCTGCCGCTCGGCCAGGCTGATCATCAGTGCCTTGATCCCGCTCTCGCGCGACTCGGCCGTCTCCCCGTAGTCGAAGCCGTGGGTGAACTCCGCCTGCGGGAACTCCGCCGCCATCCAGCGCGCGCAGTAGTGCCCGGGCATCATGCACGGCTCCAGCTCGCAGTAGACCCGCACCACCTGCTCGGGCTCCACGCCCTCCGCCCGCAGGCGGTGCCAGAGCACCTCCTCGGGGTGCAGCAGGCCCGGGCCGCCGATGGCCGTCTCGATCCGCGTCCCGCCCTGCTCGTCGACCACCTCGAAGGCCGCCGAGGAGTCGACGTTCAGCGGGCGCCGCAGGTCGTCCAGCACCCGCGGCCACCAGCCCTCGCGGTCCTCGAAGGCGGCCGGGTCGGCCGCCAGCAGCCCCTGGCGCAGCTCCCGGTAGGCGGCGAAGGCCGCCTCCGGCCGGTCGGACGCGGCGACCGCCGGCAGGTACCGGTCCAGCAGCAGCAGCCCGGCCGCGAACGCCTCCACCGTCGAGGCGACCGGCAGCTCCGCCGGCTCGGACCCCAGCAGCAGCGCGCGGACGGACCGGTCCGGGGCGAAGAACAGCTCGGCCCCGCCGTCGGTGCCGATCCGCAGTTGGGCGGCCGACGCTCCGGCCGCCAGCCCGGCCCCGGCCGCGTACTCACCCAGCGACAGCGGGTCGGACTCCTCGGCGGCCCGGAAGTACGGCCCCACCTGGAGCGGCAGTCCGGGGTCGCGCAGCGGCCCGGCGGGCGCGACCGACAGGCTGCGCAGCCCCCGCGGCCCGAAGTGCGCCGTAAGCGCCGCCGTCAGCTCGTCGTCCATGTCCGCACCGGCCCTCTCACGTCGTCTGGTAGAAGTCGAGGAAGGAGTTCCAGAACTCCGCCTCGCTGCCGAACGGCAGATCGTCCCAGCGGCCCATGCCCTCCCGGATGTACTCCTCGGCATCGGCCCAGTCGTACGGCGTCGGCCGTTCCTCGGGCCGCGGCCGCTCGATGGCGATCTTGTACACCAGGTACGCCAGCGAGGAGATGTCACGGTGGATCAGCTGGTACTCCTCGTCGGCGTCCGGGTCGCAGACCCAGATCGTCCCGTCGTCGAGGTTGACGAACACGAACGCGCTGGACAACTCGCCCAACTGGCGCAGCGTGCCGTGCTCGGTCTCCACCAGCGAATCGGTCAGCGGCCGGGCGAACGCCCAGTCCGGGTTCTCGGGCCGCCGGTCCGCGAGCTCCTCCAGCAACCGGAACAGCCCGTTGGAGAACGGCACCCCGATCTCCGTCACGAAGCGGGCGCCGTCCCCGTCCGGCCAGATCCGGGCCGCCTCGTCGGGCTTGAACCTCAACAGGTCGCCGGGCGCGGCCTCGGCGACGACCCGGGGCCAGTCGATCCCTACCAGCACCGGTCATCCGTCCTCTCGGTCCGCCCGCCAACTGCCCTACTGTCCATGCTTCGCCTTCTTCGCCACGTGCTTCGTCTCGTGGGCCGCCTTGTCCTGCTGCCCCTGCGCGTCGAAGTCCTTCGTGCCCATCGTGCCACCATGCTGGCCCGCGGTGTGATCCTGGTGGAGCTGGTCCAGGTACGCCCGGTGGCCCCAGTCCCGGTTCTTCGTGGGGACCTTGCTGTCGTACTCCACGCCGTAGTTCACGTCGAGGTCGGGGTTCTTGGGCTGGAAGTGCCGACCGAGCCAGCGCTCGCAGTTCTCGTTGGCCTGACAGGGGGCCCGCTCGGTGTACAACTCGGAGACGTGGTCCTCCCGGCCGCCGAGCAGCGGTTTGCCGATGGACCGTTCGGAGTGGCTCCGGTCACCGCTGCGGCCGACCAGGATGATCTCGTCGCCGTCCGGGTGCTTGTACCGGAGCGCCGCGTAGTTCTTGCCGCCGTAGTCGCCCTGGGCCCGGCGGGCCTCCTCGACGGCCCGGGAGAGCGGGGTCGGAGCGTCGATCCGGCTGCTCGGGACCTTCTCGTCCTTCTTGGGGTTCCCGTCGTCGTCCTTGTCGGACTTCTTGTACTTCTTCGCGTGGTACTTGTCCTTGAGGTCGTCCGGGGAGGGGTCCTTGACCTTCTCCGAAGCCCCGTCCAGCAGGGTCTTCAGGGATTTGTCGCTCCCGTCGACGTCGACGAACTTGCCGTCCTTGATCTCCTGGACCCGGCCGTCGTCGTGGACGTAGTACTTCCGGGGCGGCGTCTTCGGCCCGTCGCCGCCGCTGCTGCCCGCCTTCGGCGGCGGCGCGGCCTTGTCCTTGTTCTTCTCGTCGAAGGTGTGGGCGTTGCCGGAGTCGTTGTCCTTGTGGTGCTTGGCGGCCTTCGACAGGTTGTCGCCGGCCTGCTTGTACATCTTCTTGGCGGCCTTGCCCATGTCGTCGGCGAGCGCCTTGCCGAGCTTCTGGGCGCCCTTCTCCAGGGCCTTGACGATCGGGTCCGTCACGCGAAACTCACCCCCGCGACCCGGCTGCTGAAGACCTGCGCGTGCTGGGCCACCTTCTCGGCCTGTTCGTGCAGGGCCTTGGCGTGCGCCTCCACCGCGTCAGGGTTGATCTTGAACTGGGTTCCCCCCGACCCGCCACCGCCGCTCAGCGCGGCCTCGGCGGCCTCGAACACCAACCCGGCCACCGCCCCGGAGACGATCTCCACCAGCGGGGTGATCGCCGCCTCGATCACCTCGGAGACGATGTGGTCCTCCAACTGGTGCGCCAGGTAGGACATCAGCTTGCGCCCGGCCTGCTGGATCGCGATCACCCCGGCCTCCGCCAGGCCGAAGGTCGCCACCGCGGCGGCCTGGGCGGCGACGAAGGAGGCGGCCAGCACGATGAGCTCGCCGAGCGCCTCCAGCTTCATCGCCACGATCACGTCGGCGGCGGTGTCCAGCGCCTTCGCCACCACGTGGGCCGCCTGGACGACCTCGTTGAAGTGCTTGTCGGACATCAGCGCCCACTTGGCGATGAGCGCCTCGTAGGACGCCCCCTCGTACGCCCCGCCGAGCTGATGGACCGTCGCCGTCGAGTCCGCGTGCAGGTCTTCGAGGCCCTTCGCGAACTCCTTGACGTGCTCCCCGAATTCACGGACCTTGTCCTCGTTGACCGAGGGCCAGTGGATGCCGATGAAGTCCAGGAGCGTCGCTACCTCGCTCGGCAGCTCGATCGCCATTGGAGAACCCCCCGGTTAACAACAATCCTTCGATATCGTCGAAAGTTTATACATCCCGCATCCCACCGACAGTGGCGGAAACGTCCTGATTCTGTAGCGATCCACCCGGCTCCACGGCGCACGGCGCCGGACACGAGCCCCCCGCACCACCGGCCGCGCCCTCCGTGACTCCCGGTGCGATGCTGGTTCTGGGGCCCGATCCACGCGGGCCCCGGCACCACCCCTCAGTAGAAGGGCCGACCAGAAATGACCGACGTCGCCGCTGAGCAGGCCGAGCAGAACGACACCGGCTTCGCCCGCCTCGCCATGGTCACCATCGACTGCGCCGACCCGGTCGCGCTGGCCGCCTTCTACGGTGAGCTGCTCGGGTGGGAGACCAGGCACGTGGACGAGCGCTTCGCCATCCTGGACAACCCCGAGGGCGGCAGCCCGCTCGGGTTCGGACGGGTCGCCGGGTACCGCCAGGAGCCGTGGACCGAACCCGACGGAAGCAAGCACTTCCACCTGGACTTCTACGTCGACGACCTGGAGGAGGCCACCGCCCGGGCACTCGCGCTCGGGGCCACCGAGCCGCAGTTCCAGCACGGCCGCACGCTCAGGGTGCTGATCGACCCGGCCGGCCACCCGTTCGGCCTAGCCCCCCTGGAGTGACCGCGCCCCGGCGGCCGGACGCCGGCGCCGCGGCGGGCCCGGACGGCACATGCGCAGGGCCCGGGCGGCACATGCGCAGGGCCCGTGTGCGTGCGCAGGCGGCGTCAGGGCTTGGTGGCGAGATCTTGCCGATCACGTGAAGGACGGCTCTGACCTGCGATTTCACCAAATGATCGAACATTGTGCGACTCACCGGTAGTGGTTACTGTCCCCCGTTGTCAGGGGCACCACACGCCAGGCTTCCCCCGGGCAGGACCACGACGCCGCGCGTGCCGCGTCCCGGCACTGCCGCCATCCATGACCGGCCGTTCCCGGCCGACGAGTCCGCCCGATCCTGGCGTCCGTCCTCCCCCAATCCGTCCAGGAGTTCCTCGTGGGTGAGATCCACCATGCCGACCTCGGCTGGGTGACGCCGGCGGTTTCGTACTTCGTCGCCTGTCTGGGCGCCTTCGTCGCCCTGCGCAGCGCCCGATGGGCCCTGGTCTCGTCGGGCCGCACCCGGACGTACTGGCTGCTGTTCGCGTCGACGTCGCTCGGCGCGGGCATCTGGTCGATGCACTTCATCGCGATGCTCGGCTTCTCCGTCACCGGGGCCGAGATCACCTACCGCCCGGGCCTGACCGTGCTCAGCCTGCTCGTCGCGATCGCGGTGGTCGGGCTCGGCATCTTCACCGTCGGCTACAGCCGCCACCCCCGCACCGCGCTGCTCGCGGGCGGTCTCACCACCGGCCTCGGGGTGGCCGCGATGCACTACCTCGGCATGGCCGCGATGGTCCTGCCCGGCCACCTCGGCTACGACCACACCACGGTGGGGCTCTCGGTCGCCATCGCGATCTTCGCGGCGACGGCAGCGCTCTGGGCCGCGCTGAACATCAAGGGCACCGTCGCCGTCCTGGCCGCCGCCCCGGTGATGGGCGTCGCGGTGTGCGCCATGCACTACACCGGGATGGCGGCGGTCTCCGTCCGGCTCGACGCCGAACAGGGCACCCAGGGCGGTGTGATGGCGCTCCAGTTCATCTTCCCGCTGGTGGTCGGGCTGGGCTGCTACATCTTCTTCGGCTCGCTGGCCTTCGCGGTCTCGCCGAGCCGGGGCACCCTCAACGCGCAGCCGGTGCTGATCGGCCGGGCCGCCCCGCTGGCCGGCCGCGGGCGCTGAGCGCCCGGTCCGGTGGGGGCGCCGGCCCCGGCGCGACGCCCCCACCGGACCGTCCTCGTTCCGGACCGTCCTCGTTCCGGACCGTCCTCGTTCCGGCCGGTCCCACTCCGGCCGGTCGCACTGCGGCCGCCCGCTACTCCGGTCGGCCGAGCAGTCCCGTCAGGTGCTCCGGCGTCGCCACCGGGCAGACCTTGTGCACGAAGTCGCGCCGCAGCCGGTGGTAGGGCTCGCCCTCCCGGTAGAAGTTGCGGTGCATCCGCCGCAGCTCCTCCGTCCGGTGGTCGGCCAGCGGCCGCGCCTCCTCGTCCTCGGCCCGGCGGCGCTTCTTCTCCACCAGCCGGCCGGTCAGCTCCGGCGAGCCGGCCAGCGCGGCCGCCTCCCGCTCGACCCAGCCCCGGAACTCGGCCGCGCCGCCGCCCGCCGTCCGGTCCACCAGGCCGAGCCGCTCGGCCCGGGCCGCGCCCACCGGCAGCGTCTGCGTGGTCAGCTGCTCCGCCTGCTCGGCGCCGACCCGCCGGGGCAGCGTGTACGTCCAGTACTCGGACCCGTAGAGGCCCATCAGCCGGTAGTGCGGGTTGAGCACGGCCGACTCGCGGCACCAGACCTCGTCGGCGGCGATCGCCAGCATCAGGCCGCCGGCGGCCGCGTTCCCGGCCAGCGCCGCGACGGTGAGCTTGTCGGTGGTGGTCAGCACGGCCTCGACCAGGTCGTCCATCGCGTTGATGTTCTCCCAGGACTCCAGCGCCGGGAACGACGCCCCCTCGATCACGTTGAGGTGGATGCCGTTGGAGAAGAAGTCCCGGGCCGCGCCGAGCACCAGCACCGAGGTCGGCCGGTCGGCCGCCTCCCGGTAGGCGGCCAGCAGCCGGCGGCACTGCTCGGTGCTCATCGCCCCGCCGGCGAAGGAGAATTCGAGGAAGCCGACGTCCTCCCGCTCGTGGTAGCGGATCTCCGCCCAGGTGTCCCGGCCGGCCGCCGAGGCCGGGGTGACCGGCACCTCGCGGACCCGGTGGAGGTGGTCGGCGAGCACCGTCGCGGCCGGCAGCTTGAAGGTGGCCGGCCCGCCGGGCGTCCGCCGCGGGCGCAGCTGCGGGATCCAGACCGCGCCGTCCGTGGTGGCCCGGCAGATCGCGCCGTCCCGCTGGGCGATCACCGCGCCGGGCCGGGCACCGCGCAGCTCGTCCTCGGGGTGGCCGCCGTGCAGGAAGTACTCGCGCCCGTACAGCTCGTCGAGCACGCCCGGCTGGGAGTCGCCCGCGCGCAGCTTGCGCAGCACGGTGGCGGTGTCGTCGGCCTCCCAGTCGATCCGGCGGGCCTCCTGCTTGAGGAAGGGCCGCAGTCGGCCGCCCACGTCCGGCCGGTCGTAGTCGAGCGGTTCGGGCGTGAACAGCCCGCCCTCGAAGCGGCTCACCGCGAGCAGCACCGCCTCCACGGCGGCGTCCGCGACCTCGCCCCGGTACAGCTCGCTCTTGCCGCAGGCCCGCACCGGGAAGTCCACGGACGCCCAGATGTCCCCGGCGTCCATCTCCTCCACCGCCTGGAGGACGGTCACCCCCCAGCGTTCGGCGCCTTCGGTGATCGCCCAGTCGAGCGAGGAGGGACCCCGGTCGCCCTTCGGGCCGGGGTGCACGATCAGGACGGTCCGGGTCGACCAGACGTCCTCCGGGATCGCCTTGGTGAGCATCGGGCAGATGATCAGTTCGGGGTCGGTCCGGGCCACGGCGGCCCGGACCGGCTCGTCGCCGAGCGCGAGCTGTACGGCCACCTCGTGACCGCGCTCGCGGAGTTCGGTGTGGACGCGCTGGGTCAGGCTGTTGAACGCGGTGGCGATCAGAAGAACGCGCAAAGGGGGCCTCCGGGCAGTGACTGACGTCGTGCGCGGAGGCGATGAAACCAGGGCATGGACACGTAACGATTACGGACGGCACTTCTCCGGCCGACCCTCACCCACCTCGCACACCTGTGCCGACAGCACCCCGTACATTTCGCCCGATCTCCTCACGACCTCCCGATTCCACACCGGGTCGGCCGCTCACCGGGGGAAGGCGCGCCGGGCCCGCCAGGTGGTGTGCTCGCGCGAGACGGCGTCCTCCGCCTCGGCGGCCAGCCGGGCCCAGCGGGCCTCGGCGTCCGGGGCCTTCAGATCGAGGTCGGAGAGCTGGTTCCCGACGTTCTCCAGCTCGCGCGCGGCCAGCTGGTACGCGGCGGCCAGCGGGCGCAGCTGCTTCAGCTGGGTCCAGGCGATCACCGCGGCGGCCGCTGCCGAGCTGGCCCCGAACACGTGCACCGGCAGCGCGCCGACCGCCTGCGCGATCGCCGCCGCCGCCCCGATGATGATGAGCGCGGCGATCCCCAGCCCCCAGGAGACCGCCTGCGTCTCGCACGCCTCGGCCCGCGAGCGGTACCAGGTGCGCTGCCCCTCGACCCGGGTGCGCAGGTAGAACGTCCGCCGCGCGACCAGGCTCTCGGCGCGCACCCGGCGCATCTCCGGGGTGATCTCCACGGTGGTGTCCGGCGGCACGATCTCCGGGTCCTCGAAGGCGTGCAGCACGTCCTCCATCTGGAGCAGGTAGCCGCGGTCCACCTCCGCCGACTCCGCCTCGCCGTCGAACGGCCGGGCCCGCATCGAGTACTTCCAGGCGAGCGTCTTGACCGACTCGGCCGCCGCCCGGGCCTCGTACCACCGCCCCTGCGGGTTGCTGCGGCGCAGCCGTGACCAGAAGTAGCCGGCCACCAGGAACGCCACCACCGAGAAGAGCGGCGTGATGTCGCTGTCCCCCCGGTGCTCGGGCCCCGGCAGCGAGCCGACCACCGCGGCGATCACGAGCATCCCGATCAGCCCCCGGTACCAGCGCAGTGTCTCGCGCTGACCGTCCAGCGAGGCCTGGTCCGCCGTCCGGAACAGCTCCGGCAGCAGCCTCGCCTCGTCTCCCCCGGGCGGATCCTGTTGCACCATCGGTAGAGCCCCCTCCCCGTCTCCCGTCCAGGCAGTATGCCCACCGCCAACTGCCCTACACAGTGCCATTTTTGGCAGGCCCGTCAGGTCGGTCATTGATCGCGCGTCAGGTAACCTATATAACGGGTTACATGCCTCTGCACTGGAAGCTCGTCATCGACTGCGCCGACCCCCACCGCCAGGCCGCCTTCTGGGCCGCCGCCCTCGACTACACCGTCGAGGACCACAGCGCCCTGATCGCCCGCCTGCTCGCGGCCGGCGCCGTGACCCCCGACCTCGTCACGGAGACCGACGGCCGCGCCGCCTGGCGCACCCTGGCCGGCGTCCGCCACCCCGACGAGCCCTTCGACCCGGTCAGCGGCACCGGCCTCGGCCGCCGCCTGCTCTTCCAGCAGGTCCCCGAGGCGAAGACCGCCAAGAACCGCCTCCACCTCGACCTCCACCCCGGCCCCGACGCCCGCGACGCCACCGTGGAACGGCTGGAGGCCCTCGGCGCCACCGTCCTGCGCGCGGTCGACGAGCCCGGCGGCTCCTGGACGGTCATGCAGGACCCGGAGGGCAACGAGTTCTGCGTCCACTAGGGAGTGCACCGGCCCCCGCGAACGCACCGGGCCCCTCCCCGCACGAGGCGGGGAGGGGCCCGGCGGGCACTACGGCTCAGAGCAGGCCGAGGGCCGGCATCAGGTAGTAGAAGGCGAAGACGGCCGAGACCGCGTACATCGCGATCGGCACCTCGCGGCCGCGCCCGGCGGCGAGCCGCAGGACGCAGAAGGCGATGAAGCCGAAGCCGATGCCGTTGGTGATGGAGTACGTGAACGGCATCATCACGATGGTCAGGAAGGCCGGGATCGCGATCGTGTAGTCGGCCCAGTCGATCTCCTTGATCGAGTTGGCCAGGATCAGGAAGCCGACGGTGACCAGGGCCGGGGTGGCGGCCTGGGCAGGGACCATGGTGGCGAGCGGGGTGAGGAAGAGCGCGACCATGAAGAAGGCACCGGTCACGATCGAGGCGAAGCCGGTGCGGGCGCCCTCGCCGACGCCGGCCGTGGACTCCACGAAGCAGGTGTTGGCGGAGGAGGAGGTCGCGCCGCCGGCGGCGGTGGCGATGCCGTCCACCATCAGGATCCGGTTGATGCCGGGCAGGTCGCCCTTGGCGTCCAGCAGGTGGGCCTCGTCGGCGACGCCGAGGATGGTGCCCATCGCGTCGAAGAAGCAGGACATCAGGACGGTGAAGACGAAGAGGACGCCGGTGAGGACGCCGACCTTCTCGAAGCCGCCGAACAGGCTGACCTTGCCGACCAGGCCGAAGTCGGGCGCCGCCACCGGATTTCCGGGCCAGCTGGGGACGGTGAGGCCCCAGCTCGTGGCCGGGATGTCGGCGACCTTGTCGATCACCACGGCGAGGCCGGTCATCACGACGATGGAGACCAGGATCGCGCCGGGCACCTTGCGGACCACCAGGACCAGGGTGAGCAGCAGGCCGAGCACGAAGACCAGCACCGGCCAGCCGAGCAGGTGGCCGTTGCCGCCGAGCTGGAGCGGGACGGTGGTGTGGGCGGCGTCCGGGATGCGGCTGACGAAGCCGGAGTCGACCAGGCCGACCAGGCTGATGAAGAGGCCGATGCCGATCGCGATCGCCTTGCGCAGGCCCAGCGGGACGGCGTTCATGACGCGCTCGCGCAGACCGGTGGCGACCAGGATCATGATCGCGAAACCGGCCAGCACCACCATGCCCATGGCGTCCGGCCAGGTCATCTTGGGCGCGAGCTGCAGCGCGACGATGGTGTTGACGCCCAGGCCGGCGGCGAGGCCGATCGGGACGTTGCCGATCACGCCCATCAGCAGGGTGGTGAGACCCGCGGTGAGCGCGGTCGCGGTGACCAGCTGGGCGCTGTCCAGGTGGGCGCCGGTCATGTCCGTGGCACTGGCCAGGATGATCGGGTTGAGCACCAGGATGTACGCCATGGTGAAGAAGGTGGCGATGCCACCGCGGATCTCGCGCGGCAGGGTGGAGCCGCGCTCGGAGATCCGGAAGTAGCGGTCCAGCGCGCCGGCGGGGGGCTTCGGCGCGTTGGAGGCGGGCTCGGGCGACTCGGTGGTCGGCTGGGCCACAGGCATGCGTGCGTCCTCTGGTGGGGGCTGAGGAGGGGGACACCCGGAGCGACGGTGGTGGCCGGGCGGGCCCGGTGGGACGGGCACGAACACAGGCGTCCTGGGCATGGCGCGGCCAACCGGAATCACAAGTATGAGTTCCCAAATCGCACACGCGCTATCTTCGCGCGTAGAACGATCACACTCCAGGAACGGCGGGGTGGCCGCCGGCCCGGGCGCACCCCGACCGCCGTGGCGATGCCGGGGCCACCCGCCGAAGGTGTCCGGGACCGGCCCGCGTGATGGCGGACAACCGCACCCCGCCCCGTACGCTAGGCCTCATGCCGAAGAGCCCGCTGCACCCCTCGCCCCCGCCGCTGGAGGCCAACGACGTCGCCATCGTCGGCGGTGGCACGGTGCTGTGGTTCGTCGCCTTCCTGGTCCTGCTCCCCTTCCAGGGCACCCTCTCCGACCACGGCCACGGCAGCTGGCCGTGGATCTGCCTGTCCGGCGCCGGCCTCGGCCTGATCGGCCTCTGGTACTGCCGCGCCCGCCGGGACGCCATCGCCCGCGACCGGGCCGCCGCGGCCGCGTCGCAGGCCGCCGCCGGTGACGGCGGCGACCCGGCCACCCAGTCGGACTGAATAGTCCTTTAGTAGCACGCATCGGACATAAGGCGCCCGTAGAGTCGGTGCCATGACGCACCCTGCGCAGCCTGCCGAAGAGACGCCCGGGGACCGGCACGACGGCGCCCACCCGCTCGGCCTGCTGCCCGGCCGGCGCGGCGGACTGAGCACCGCGGAGGTCGCCGAACGGGTCGCCCGCGGCGACGTCAACGACGTGCCGGTGCGGTCCAGCCGCTCCACCCGCGAGATCGTCCGGGCCAACGTCTTCACCCGGTTCAACGCGATCATCGGCGTGATGTTCGGCATCATCCTGGTCGTCGGACCGATCCAGGACGGACTGTTCGGCCTGGTCATCGTGGCCAACACGGCGATCGGCATCATCCAGGAGATGCGCGCCAAGAAGACCCTGGACAGCCTCGCGCTGATCGGCGAGGCCAGACCGCAGGTCCGCCGGGACGGCGCCGTCCAGCAGATCGCCACCGGCGAGATCGTGCTGGACGACACCGTGCTGCTCGGCATCGGCGACAAGGTGATCGTCGACGGCGAGGTCACCGAGGCGGACGGTCTGGAGATCGACGAATCGCTGCTCACCGGCGAGCCCGACTCGGTTCTGAAGCAGCCGGGCGACCAGGTGATGTCCGGCAGCTTCGTGGTAGCCGGCGCGGGCGCGTTCACCGCCACCAAGGTCGGCCGGGAGGCCTACGCGGCGCAGCTGGCCGAGGAGGCCAGCCGGTTCTCCCTGGTCAAGTCGGAGCTGCGCAGCGGCATCGACAGCATCCTGCGGTTCATCACCTGGCTGCTGATCCCCACCGCGATCGGTCTGATCATCAGCCAGCTCGCGGTGGAGGGACGGGACTGGAGGGAGGCCGTCCGGCGGATGATCGCCGGCATCGTGCCGATGGTCCCCGAGGGTCTGGTGCTGCTGACCTCGGTCGCCTTCGCGATCGGGGTGGTCCGGCTGGGCCGCAAGCAGTGCCTGGTGCAGGAGCTGCCCGCGATCGAGGGCCTGGCCCGGGTGGACACCGTCTGCCTGGACAAGACCGGCACCCTCACCGAGGGCGGCATGGACGTCGTCGAGCTGCGCACCCTGCCGCCGGCACCGGCGGCCGACGGCCGGCCGAGGGCGGACGCGCCGCCGGGCCGGCCGGTCCTCTCCGACCCGGAGGTCGTCAAGCAGGCGCTCGGGGTGATGGCCGGCGCCGACACCCGCCCCAATCCCTCCATGCAGGCCGTCATCGACGCGTACGGCAGGGGCGACACGGAGCACGGCAACGGCGGCGGCTGGCGGGTGATCGAGGCGATGCCCTTCTCCTCCGCCCGCAAGTGGAGCGGTGTGCAGCTGCTGGAACCGCAGGGCGGCGAGGCCAGCTGGCTGCTGGGCGCCCCGGACGTGCTGCTGCCCACCGGCCACCCGGCCCTCACCGAGGTGGACGAACTGGGCACCAAGGGGCTGCGGGTGCTGCTGCTCGGCCGCACGCCCGTCCCGCTGGACTCCCCGGACCCGGCCGCCGACCTCCAGCCGCTCGCCCTGGTGGTGCTCCAGCAGCGGCTGCGCGAGGACGCCGCCGACACCCTGCGCTACTTCGAGGGGCAGCGCGTCCGGGCCAAGGTGATCTCCGGCGACGCCGCCGTCTCGGTCGGCGCGGTCGCCTCGCACCTGGGCCTGCCCGGCGCCGACCACCCGCTGGACGCCCGCACCCTGCCGACCGATCCGCAGGAGCTCGCCGACACCGCCGACCGGACCAGCGTCTTCGGCCGGGTGACCCCGCAGCAGAAGCGCGACCTGGTCGGCGCGCTGCAGTCGCGCGGGCACACCGTGGCGATGACCGGCGACGGCGTCAACGACGTGCTGGCGCTCAAGGACGCCGACATCGGCGTGGCGATGGGCACCGGCAGCGACGCCACCCGGGCGGTCGCGCAGATCGTGCTGCTGAACGACTCCTTCGCCACCCTGCCGTCGGTGGTCGCCGAGGGCCGCCGGGTGATCGGCAACATCGAGCGGGTGGCCGGGCTCTTCCTGGTGAAGACGGTCTACTCGGTCCTGCTCGCCCTCCTGGTGATCTTCACCCACTCGCCGTACCCGTTCCTGCCCCGGCACTCGACGGTGCTCTCCACCCTCACCATCGGGATCCCGGCCTTCTTCCTGGCGCTGGCGCCCAACAACGAACGGGCCAGGACCGGCTTCGTCCGCCGGGTACTGCGGATGGCCGTGCCGGGCGGGATCATCGCCGGCACGGCCACCTTCACCGCGTACGCGCTGGCCCGGGCCGACCACGCCACGGACCTGAAGTCCGACACCAGCGTGGCGACGCTGACGCTGTTCCTGGTGGCGTTGTGGGTGCTGGCGATCGTGGCCCGGCCGTACAACTGGTGGCGGCTGCTGCTGATCGCGACGATGGGCGGGGCGTTCACGCTGGTGCTGACGGTGCCGTGGCTGTCCGACTTCTTCCAGCTCTCGCTCTCCGGCACCCGGGACCCCTGGATCGGTGTCGGCATCGCCCTGGTGGCCGGACTCCTGCTGGAGGTCTCCTGGCGGATCATGCGGCGGAAGGCGGATGATTGACCCCGAAGGGGGTCCTGAATGGCGCGCAGGGGTGGGGACTTGGAGGCGTTCACCGCCTTCCTGGGGGGAATGCTGGCGGCCGGGGCGGCCGGGCTCGCCCTGGTCGGCGCCGATGCGCTGATCGAACCGGGGCCGTGGCTGCGCAAGGCCGCGCCGGTGGTGGTCGCGGTGCTCTGGCTGACCGTCACGGTCGGCCTCTACCGGTGGCTGGGCGCGGCCGCCCGGACCGGCTGGACCGGGGCACGGGCGCCCGGGCCCGGCTCCCGCCCCGCCGGCCGGGACGGGCACCGGGCGGGCCACCCGCGCCCGGCCGGAGCCGACCGGGCGCCGGCCCGCCGCCCCGGCCGCGGCCCCGCCAGCCCGGTCAGCCCTCGAAGTCCCGGGCGGCCGAGAGCTCGTAGGCGCGGTCCGGCTCGGTGAGCGCGGCCAGCACCTCGAACCGGCGGTGCCACTGCCCGACCGACCAGGCGAGACCGGCCGCCAGACCCTCCGGGGTCGCGGCGTGCAGCAGCCCCGGCACCGGCGGCAGCTCGAACTCGTCGTCCTCGTCCGCGGCTTCGGCGGCGTCCGGGTCGTAGGGCGCCTCCGGGGCGTCCGCCGCGGTGTCCCACCGCCAGTCCACGGCGGCCTCCTCGCCGTCCGGGCCGACCACCAGCAGCTCCTCGTGCTCCTCGTAGGCCACCGGGCAGCCGGGCAGCAGCTCGCGGACCACGGCGGGCACCCGGTGCAGCTGCCCCTCGGAGAGCACCCGGCCGCCGGCCACCTCGCTGGCCAGCGAGACGTGCAGGCGCTCGGCGAGGTCGGCGGCCAGCGCCGGGGCGACCGGCAGCAGCGGGTACGGGTGGAGCAGCTGGACGAGGTCCGGGGCGTCGGCGACGACCGCCTCGGTGGCGTCCACCAGCACCGTGTGCGCGGGCCGGCGGCCGGTCTCCCGGTCCAGCGGCGGCAGCGCCCGGACGACGTCCAGCGGCTCGATCCGGTCCGCCGCCACCCGGGCCAACGCGCTGTGGATTCCGTGCAGTTGACGGTGCCCGATAACGGAGGCCGGGTCGGTGAGCCGGTCCAGCAGCTCGTCCGGCCCGTGCGGTTCGGCCAGCAGCGCGGTCAGCGTGGTGCGCACCCCGAGCGCGTGCAGGAACTGCTCGTCCAGCGTCGTCCGGGCCTCCTCGAAGAGGCCGCGCAGCAGCGGGTCGGCACCTGCCGCCCGCAGCCCGGCCGGCTCGCGGCCGTCCAGCACCGGGTGGTCGCGCAGCCACCACGCGGTGTACGGCGGCAGGTCCGCGTACGAGCCGTCGGGCAGCAGGGTGCGGACGGGGTTGACCACGGCCTCCCGGTACGGCGGGCGGGCGAGGGCGGCGAGCGCCTGCGGCCACGCGTCGTCGTCCACCAGGTCGAGGTCGCGGATGACCAGCAGTTCGGCCGCGACCGGCGGGACACCGACCGGGTCGGCGTCGTCGGCGTGCAGTGCCTCCAGGGCGTCCTCGGCCCACTCGGCGAGGCCGTCGGGCGCCTCGTCCAGCAGCCCGGTGGGGTGGCCGCCGGCCGCGCGGTCGGCGGGGGCGGTCGGGTCGAGCCGCTCCAGGTCGTCCGGGTCGAGCACCACGTCCTCGGCGCGGACCAGCACGAAGTCGGCCAACACCCCGACGGCGGTCAGGACTTCGGGGCCCCAGCGGTCCAGCAGCTCGTCGTCGATCCAGCCGGCGTCCTCCTCCCGGGCCAGTGCGGCGAACGGGCTGTCCGGCAGGATCAGCTCACCCGCGCGGGCCGGCTCGCCCTCGTCGTCCAGCAGCGCCAGCCGGGCCAGCCACGGGTGCTCGCCGACCGCCGGAGCGGCCGCCTTGACCAGGGCGAGCACGGACTCGGCGACGTCGGTGGCGGCGTCCAGGTCGTCCTCGGCCAGCTCGTAGGAGCGGGCCACGGCGGCCCGCACCTCGGGAGTGTCCAGCACCCCGGCCGGGGTGGCGGTGCCGGCGCCGAGCTTGGCCAGCAGCGGGTGCGCCGCCTCCGGGTGGGCCAGCCGCAGGTCGAGCAGGGCCAGCGCGCCGGCCAGCGCCTCGGGGTAGCCGGGGAAGGCCGCCCAGTCGGCGTCCTCCGAGGGCAGCAGGACCCGGCGCGGACCGGTGACCGTCCGGCCGTCGGCGAGCGGCACGGGCAGCGCGCCGAGCGCCTCCGGGTCGGCCGCGCCGAGCGCCGCGTAGAGGTTGCGCCACCAGGCGGGCTCGCGGTCCAGGCCGCCGAGCTGGTCGACCACGTCGGCCAGCGGCACCCGGCGCACGTTCAGCACCCGCAGCTCGGTGCGGCGCTCCAGGCCGGCCGGCAGCAGGCCGGGGAAGATCGGGGCCAGCGCCTCGACGACCGAGTGGTCCGCGCCCTCCAGCACCGTGGCGTCTCGGGGCCGCAGCGCGGGCGTGCCCTCCTCGACCGGTGCGGTGTGCGGCAGGAACGGCGTGCCGGGCAGCCGGGCGAGGATGCCGGCCCGCAGCGCGTTGTCCAGCGCGCCCTGGCCGAGCGGGCCGGGGACGAGCCCGAGCGAGCCGAGGTCGCCGCCGCGGGCGCGCAGCAGGTCGGCGTAGCTGTCGGCGGCGCGCTCGGTGACGAAGTCGGCGAGCGGGCCGGGGGCGACGTGCCGGCGGGTGGAGTCCAGCGGGTAGGAGGCGATCAGCAGCGCGGGCAGGCCGAGCGGTTCGTCGCTGGGGGTGGGCGCGTGCAGCACCGGGGCGATCCCGGTCGGCTGCGGGCTGCCGTCGGCGGCGACCGGGACGGCCCAGGTCACCGTCCAGTACGGACGGGCGCGCTCCTCGGTGGGGCGGTCGGCGAGCAGCGCGGCGTCCAGGGTGCCGGAGGCGCCGGCGGTCTGCCAGACGGTCTGCCGCAGCCGGCCGCCGGCGTCGTCGGTGACGGTCACCTCGGCGACGCCGTCGGGGCGCGCCTCGGCGGCGCCGCGGGTGAGGGTGCGGGTGCCCTCCTCGGTCTCCACCACGATCTCGGCGAGCCCGGGCAGGGTGAGCAGCAGGGCGTCGTCGATCCCGGCCAGCAGCCGGCGGGTGAGGTCCTCGGCGGCGGCGTCGCGCAGCGGCAGCACGACCACCGTGTCGTACCCGGCCGGGGCCGGGCCCTCGGCCGAGAACGGCAGCCGCAGCAGCGGCACGTGGCCGTCGCGGCGGCGCAGCTCCTCGCCGAGTGCCGGCTGCGCCTCGGCCAGCGCGCGGGCCTCGCCGAGCGACCAGCGCACGCCGCCGGCGGCACCCAGCACGGCGGGCTCGTCGGTGACGGCGAGGACGGCGGCGAAGCCGACGCCGAACCGGCCGACGGTGGGCTGCTCGTCGGCGCGCTTGGAGGAGGCGCGCAGGGTGGAGAGCGACTCGACGGCGGCCGCGTCCACTGGCGCACCGGTGTTGGCGGCGGCCAGCACACCGTCCGCCAGGGTCAGCCGCAGCCTGCCCGGGGCACCGCCCGCACGGGCCGCCGCGTCGGCCGCGTTCTGCGCCAACTCGACGACCAGCCGGTCACGGTAGCCGCCGAGGGCGAGCTCCTCCTCGGCGTTGGCGTCCTCCCGGAACCGAGCCGGGGAGGCGGCCCAGGCGTCCAGCACCCGGCGACGCAGGACGGCGCTGCCGAAGGGGTCCGCGTGGTGCTCGTCCGTGCCGCTGCCGATGATCCGAGGTTCCACTGGAACTGCCACCCTCCGCCGCCCTGTACTTCGTACGGGGGGCATTCTCCCCCGCCCGGGCACCCCCTGCGGACCGGGCCCGGTCCGCGCCGTTCCGCCCGGCGGGGGCGGTTCCGGGCCGCTCCCGGGCCCGGCCCGGGAACAGCCGGGCTCGGGAGCGCGGCCGGGCTCACGAGTGGCCGGGCTCAGGAGCCACCGGACTCAGGAGTGGCCGAGCTCCTCGGCCGGGGCGTCGGGCTCCACCGAACCGGAGGTGCGGTCGGGGTGCAGCTGGAGCGGCTCGATCACCAGCTCGTCCAGGATCAGCTCGGACGGCGCCGGCGGGGCCGGGATGACGGCCGCCTCGGAGTGCCCGCCGCAGCCGTACGCGAAGGAGACGATCTGACCGTCGGCCGGGCCGAACTCGTTGCCGCAAACGCCGAAGGCCTGACCGAGCGAGCCGCCGATCGGGACGAGGAAGCCGCAGCTCGCGCAGGAGGCCGGCGCGGCCTGTGCCATCGGGGTCTGCGGGCCGTGCGCCTTCTCCCAGCGGTCGGCGGCCAGGTGCAGCCCGAGCCGGGAGAGCACCCGGCTGCGGCCCAGGCCGAGCTCCTCGGCGAGGGCCCCGATCTGGGCGCGGGCCGGGGCCGGCTGGACCGACGGGTCGGAGACGACCACGTCCTCCTCGGCCAGCGCCACCACGGAGTTCGGGGCCGGCTCGTCCTCGCCGGTCCAGCCCGGCTCCAGGCGCAGGTCGTCGGCGTCGGTGGGCAGCAGGTCCCCGGGGCCCATGTCGCCGGGGCGCAGCCGCTCGCTCCACGGCACCCACTGCGGGGCCAGCACGGCGTCGTCGCCCGGCAGTAGCACGACCTCGTCCAGGGTCACGTTCTTGGCGCGGGGGGCGCGGGCCACGGTGACCGCCCAGTGCCAGCCCCGGTATGCCGCGTCCAGGCACTCGAAGGTGTGGGTGACGACGCGGTCGGCATCCGCCTGGACGCCGAGGTGCGCCCCTACGGTCTCTGCTCCGACGGCCTCGTCCGCTGCCTGCCGGGCGAGTTCGACGGCCTCGGCACAGAGCCGATCGGGGGTACGGCTTCGCATCGCAGCACTCACGGCGTCGATTCTCTCCCAGTTCTTCTGTTGCCCACGGCGTGTTGCCTGTTCCGTCGCGGCTCGGTTTCCCTCGACCATTCTGCGCGACCACGGGCCGCCACGGATACCGGCCGCGCCGCCCGTCCGGTCCTCCGGAGTCCGGCGCGCGTTCGGGCGGACCCTGGGCAGGCTACCCGCCGGTCGGCCACCCGGCACAGTCCGGGGCGCCCGCCGGCTCCGGAAGGGCCGCGCCGAGCGGAGCGGAATCCCGCGTCGCAGTACCGATTCTGGGGCAGGATGGGCTTGTGGCGGACGAAAAACCGTCGCAGCACGCACTGCGCGCCTCGCAGGCCGGCAGCCCCGACGAGGCGAACGCCGTGCCGCGACAGCAGGCTCCGGCCCCCGGTGCGGGCGAACCGCACCAGGTGGGCGCCTCGACGGTGCCCGGACGGGACGGCGACGGGCCGCCGGTGGATCTCGTGAAGCGCCCGGACCGGCCGGCCGACGAAGCGTCCGACGCCGCCGGAGAACTCGACGGCGCGCCCGAGGCCCGCCGACACTTCCTGGTCCGCACCGCCTCCGCCGCCGGCGCCCGAACCGGAAAGGTCGTACACGGCACCGGCCGGCGGATCCGCCGGGCGACCTCCGCCGAGGGCGCCGGGGAGTCCGGCCTGGCCAAGCTGATCGAGCTGCACGCGCTGAACTCCTTCGGCGACATGCTGATCACCGTGGCGCTGGCCTCGACCATCTTCTTCTCCGTCCCCACCGGCGAGGCGCGCGGCCGGGTCGCCCTCTACCTGCTGATCACCATGGCGCCGTTCGCGCTGCTGGCGCCGGTGATCGGCCCGCTGCTGGACCGCCTGCCGCACGGCCGGCGGGCCGCGATGGCGATGTCGATGCTGGCCCGCGCGGTGCTGGCGTGGACGATGGCCGGCACGGTGTCCGGCGGCGGGCTGGCGCTCTATCCGGAGGCGCTGGGCGTCCTGGTGGCGTCCAAGGCGTACGGGGTGGTGCGCAGCGTGGTCGTGCCACGACTGCTGCCCAGCCGGCTGTCACTCGTGAAGGCGAACTCCCGGGTCACCCTGGCCGGGCTGCTGGCCACCATGGTGGCGGGCGGGGTCGGCGGGGTGCTGCACCTGATCGGGCCGGGCTGGCCGCTGCGCGGCGCCTTCCTGGTCTTCGTGGTCGGCACCCTGATGGCCTTCCACCTGCCGCACGAGGTGGACTCCGCCAAGGGCGAGCAGCGGGCCGTCCTGCACGCCGAGGCGCACGGCGAGCCCGCCGCCGTGCCGGGCGCCGAGGAGGCCAGGAGCGCCGACACCCCGAAGGCGTCCCTGCGCACCGTCGGCCCGTCGGTGATTCTGGCCCTGCGGGCGATGTCGGCCCTGCGCTGGCTGGTCGGCTTCCTGGTGATGTTCCTGGCGTTCCTGCTGCGCGAGGATCCGGTCGGCGGGCTGCAGCCGACCCTGGCGCTCGGCCTGGTGGCGCTGGCCGCCGGCACCGGCAACGCGCTCGGCTCGGTGCTCGGCTCCTGGCTGCGGACCCGCGGCTCGGAGGCGACGGTCACCGCGATGCTGCTGCTGGCCACCTGCGCGACGGCCGCCGCCGCGCTCTGGTACGGCGTGGTGACGGTGGTGGTGGTCGCCGCCGCGTCCGGGGTGGCGGCCTCGCTGGGCAAGCTGGCGCTGGACGCGCTGATCCAGCGGGACGTCCCGGAGTCGGTGCGGACGTCGGCCTTCGCCCGCTCGGAGACGCTGCTGCAGCTGTCCTGGGTGGCCGGTGGCGCGGTCGGCATCCTGCTGCCGCTGGACGGCGCACTGGGGCTCTCGGTGGCGGCCGGCGTGGTCGGCGTGGTGCTGCTCTGGACGGTTCGCGCGCTGTTCAAGGTGGGCACCCGGCGCCGCGCGACCGCCCCGCGGGTGGCCTAGCCCCGCGCCGCCCCCCGCGCCGCCCCCCGCACCGCCCCGGGGCCGCAACACGCGGTTGCCGACCCCCGCGTAGCGTGATCGGCAAAGCCCGGTAGCCTCTGACGCATGAGCCTCAGCACCCGTGTCATCGCCGCCGTCGGCGCCGTCGTCGTGATCGGCGCCGGCACGGTCGGCGGGTCCATCGCCTACGCGACGGGCCAGGAAGAACCCTCCAGCCACCGTGTCACCCTCACGGTCGGCCGGTCCTCCATGGAGGTCGGGCCGTTCTGCTTCAACGACGGCAAGCCGCTGACCGACGAGCAGCAGGAGGAGTGCCAGAACCGGGCGAGCAAGGCGCTGGACGAGGGCAAGCTGCCCTCCTCCGACGTGGTCGCCAGCGACCAGCTCGGCCTCGGCGTGACCCCGGACGTGGCCGACCGCGGCTGGTGGGCCAACACCAACGGCGGCCAGCAGGCCCAGGGCGGCCGCTTCATCCTCGCCTCGGCCGCCAAGGGCTCGACCTACTCCGGCTCGGTGTCGGCCTCCAAGGCCCTCAACGCCTCCGGCAAGACCCTGGTCACCGTGGTCGAGTCGGACCCGAAGCAGCCGGACGCGATCTACGGCGTCTGGTACTTCCAGCTGAACACCCAGGACGCCTGACCGGCCGTCCGATGACCGCGCGACTCCACGACCACGAGCAGTCGGCCCCCCGGCGGGGCCGACTGCTCGTCGTCGTCGCGGTGCCGGCCGAGGCCGCCGCCGTGCTGCGGGGCCTGGGCCGCCGCGAGGACGGCGCGGAGGCCGCCCCGGTGCCGGTGCCCGGCGGCGGGCTGCACCGCGCCGAGCACCCCTCGGGGGTCACGGTGGACGTGCTGGCGGGCGGGGTCGGCCCGGCCGCCGCCGCCTCGGCCGCGTCCGCCGCGCTCGCCGTCGGCCGGTACGACCTGGTGCTCTCGGCCGGCATCGGCGGCGGGTTCGCCCCGGCCGCGCCGGTCGGCGCGACCGTGCTCGCCGAGGCGATCGTCGCCGCCGACCTGGGCGCGGAGACCCCGGAGGGCTTCGCCGACGTCACCGAACTGGGCTTCGGGACGGTCCGGCACACCCCCGCCCGGGCCGCCGTGGCCCGCGCCGCCGAGGCGCTGGGCGCCGCCGCCGGCGACTCCCCGGTGGTCACCGGCACCGTGCTCACCGTCTCGACGGTGACCGGCAGCGCCGCCCGCGCCGCCGCCCTGACCGCCCGCCACCCCGACGCCGTGGCCGAGGCGATGGAGGGCTTCGGGGTGGCCGAGGCCGCCGCCCGGCACGGGGTGCCGGTCTTCGAGCTGCGCACCGTCTCCAACCCGGTGGGCCCCCGCGACCGGGCCGCCTGGCGGATCGGCGAGGCCCTCGCCGCGCTGGAGCGGGCCTTCACCGCGCTCCCCTACCCGGAGCTCCTGACCACGTCCGAGGAGGCCCGCCGTGGCTGAACGGCTGACCATCGCCCACTCGCCCTGCCCGAACGACACCTTCGTGTTCCACGCCTGGACGCACGGCCTGGTGCCCGGCGCGGACGCCCCCGAGGTCACCTTCGCGGACATCGACGTCACCAACGGCCTGGCCGAGCGCGGCGAACTGGACCTCCTGAAGGTCAGCTACGCCGCGCTGCCCTGGGTGCTGGACGAGTACGCGCTGCTGCCCTGCGGCGGCGCGCTCGGCCGCGGCTGCGGCCCGCTGGTGCTCACCCGCCCGGAGACCGGCGACGACCTGAGCGGCCGGACGGTCGCCGTCCCCTCCGAGCGGTCCACCGCCTACCTGCTGTTCCGGCTCTGGGCGGCCAAGGCGGTGCCCGGCGGCCTGGGGAAGATCGTCGTCCTGCCGTTCCACGAGATCATGCCCGCTGTCCGGGACGGCCGGGTGGACGCCGGCCTGGTGATCCACGAGGCCCGCTTCACCTACCGGCAGTACGGCCTGCGCAGCCTGGCCGACATGGGCGAGGCCTGGGAGCGCGAGACCGGCCTGCCGATCCCGCTCGGCGCGATCATCGCCAGGCGCTCGCTCGGCGCCGAACGGCTGCGCGCGGTCACCGAGGCGATCCGCGCCTCCGTCCGCCAGGCCTGGGCCGACCCGTCGGCCAGCCGGGAGTACGTGCTCGCGCACGCCCAGGAGATGGACCCGGCCGTCGCCGACCAGCACATCGGCCTGTACGTCAACGAGTTCACCGCCGACCTCGGCGAGGACGGCTACGCCGCGGTGCGGGCGCTGCTCACCCGGGCCGCCGCCGAGGGGCTGGTACCCCCGCTCGACCCGGGTGCGCTGGACGCCTGAGGACGGCCGGACCGGCCTACACGTCGAACTGGTCGGCCACCGCGCGCAGCACCCCGGCCAGCTTCTGGCCGGTCGGCTTGGCCGGGTAGCGGCCGTGCTGGAGCCCGGGCAGCACCGCGTCCATCATGGTGATCAGGTCCTGCACCAGCGCCGCCATGTCGTCCGCGCTCTTGCGCGTGGCGGCGGCGACCGACGGCAGCGCGTCCAGCAGCTGCACGGCCATCGCCTGGTCGCCGCGATGGCCCGCGACCACGCCGAACTCCACCCGCTGGCCGGGCTTCAGCACGGTGACACCGGCGGGCAGCGCCTTGGTGTGGACGAAGACGTCGCCGCCGTCGTCGCGCGAAAGGAAGCCGAAGCCCTTCGTCTCGTTGAACCACTTCACCTGGCCGGTGGGCATCTCGAACAGTCCTCGATGTGGGTGTGAGGGATCCCGGCCCTGGCCGGGGATCACTGGGTGGTGGAGGGCGGGCCGACCTCGGCTCCGCGCCCGTGGGGCGCTCATGGTCAGCACGCTGTGGAGAGCAGACTAACGGTCAGTCACTGCCTCATCCGCGATCCGCGGAGGATCCGTACCGGGCTCTGGTGGCCACCGGCGACCAGGTACCGGCACGGCCGGGACGCGGCTTCGCGCTTTCCACTGGCTCACACCCCCGGTCTGAGGAGACGGGGCGCACCTGTCGCACCCCTCGGCACAGCGTGCATACCCCTGCCCAGCAGGGATCAAAACTCCCAGCTTCCGGGAAACTGCGCAACGTGACCGGACGGGTCGCCCCCGAAACGGTCCGCCGCCGGCGCGGGCGGCGTCCTCTGCCAGACTGGGACGGCCGACCGACCGCAGAGGAGCACCCAGTGAGCAGCCAGAGCGCCGACCGCGGCGACGCCTACGTCAAGGCCGGAGCGATCGTCTTCGGGTTCGGCGCGCTCGCCACCCTGGTCACCTTCGTCCCGCTGTTCCTGCACCTGACGCCGCTGCCGACGGCCGCGTACTGGCTGAGCATGCTGATGCCGCTGGGCTTCCTGCTCGCCCTGACCGGCCTGCTGCTCTCCGCCCGCGCCCAGCGCCGCCGGGTGCACGCCGGGGCCTGACCGGCCCGCGCCCTAGCCGACCGGCCGCGCGGCCAGGTGGCCGGCCAGCCACTCGGGGAAGCCGGTGAGGTCGGCCAGCACCACGTCCGCGCCCGCCGCCAGCAGGTCCTCGGCGCCGTACGGCCCGGTCGCCACGCCGACCGCCACGGCGTCCGCGTGCCTGGCCCCCCGGATGTCGCCGAGGTGGTCGCCGACGTACACCGAGGCGCCGTGCTCGCGCAGCGCGACACCCTTGGTCTCCGCCCAGAGGTCCCCCACCAGCGCGTCCGCGTGCAGCCCGGCGTGCTCCAGGTGCAGCCGGGCGTTCGGCTCGTACTTGCCGGTGATCACCACGACCCGGCCGCCGTGGGCGCGCACCGCGTCGATCGCGGCGTGCGCGCCGGGCAGGGCGACGGTCGGGGCGAAGGCGAGGTCCCGGTACAGCACGCGGTAGCGGTCGGCGACCGCCTGCACCCGCTCGGCCGGGAACCAGTTGCGCAGTTCGTCCAGCAGCGGCGGGCCGAGCCGGGTGACCACGAGGTCGGCGTCGATGTGCGCGCCGGTCTCCGCCGCGAGCGCCAGATAGGTGGCCCGGATCCCGGGCCGGGTGTCCAGCAGGGTCATGTCGAGGTCGAAGCCGACGGTGAGCGGGACGTCCGGGGTCGCAGGCATGCCGCCAGGCTATCCAACCCCGCCGCCGGAACGGCCGGCTCCGTCCCGGTCCGGCTCCCGGCCGGGGGCCGGAGCGATTTGCCCCGGCTTCTCCGTGGAACTTAGGTTTGCCTGAGCTATCTGCGAGAGAGAGCCATGACCGACACCACCGCGCCGACGGCCGCACCCCGGTCCGCACCCGCGCCCGGCACGCGCCCGCTGCCGCGCCGCCGAATACTGTGGCTCGCCGCCGCACTGGCCCTGCTGGCCGCCGCCGTCCTGCTCAGCCTGGCCGTCGGCAGCCGCACCATCCCGCTCGGGGAGACCCTCGACGCCCTGTGGCACGGCGGGGACACCACCAACGCCGTGGTGGTCCGCGAGCTGCGGGTGCCGCGCACGGTGGTCGGTCTCGCGGTGGGCGCGGCGCTCGGCCTCGCCGGCGCCGTCATGCAGGGCATCACCCGCAACCCGATCGCCGACCCGGGCATCCTCGGCGTCAGCCAGGGCGCGGCGGCCGGCGTGGTGCTGGCGATCTCCGCGTTCGGCGTCTCCACCCTCACCGGGTACGTCTGGTTCGGCTTCGCCGGGGCGGTGATCGCCACCGTGCTGGTGTACGGCCTGGCCGGCCGGGGCCGGGGCGGGGCGACCCCGATCAAGCTGGCGCTGGCCGGCTCGGCGATGTCGGCGTTCATCGCCTCGCTCAACACCATGGTGCTCACCACCGACGCCGCCGCGATGGACCAGTTCCGGTTCTGGCACGTCGGGTCGCTCTCCGGACGCACCGCCGACGTGGCCTGGCAGCTGCTGCCCTTCCTGCTCGTCGGCACCGTCCTGGTGTTCGCGGTGGCGCGGGGGCTGGACGCGCTGGCGCTCGGCGACGACACCGCCAAGGGGCTCGGTGCCAGGACCGGCCTGGTGCGGGCGGTCGGCGCGCTCGGGGCCACCGTGCTGACCGGCTCGGCGGTCGCCGCCGCCGGTCCGATCGCCTTCGTCGGACTCGCCGTGCCGCACGCCGCCCGGGCGGTGGCCGGGGCGGACCACCGCTGGGTGCTCACCTTCTCCGCCGTGCTCGGCCCGGCGCTGCTGCTCCTCGCCGACGCCTTCGGCCGGGTGCTCTTCCCGCCGTCCGAGGTGCCCGCCGGGGTGATGACCGCCCTGGTCGGGGTGCCGGTGCTGGTCGCGCTGGTCCGGCGCCGCAAGGTGGTGGCCGCGTGAGCGCCTCCGTCGTCCCGCTGCGGGGCTACACCGTGCTGCGCGCCGGGCGCGCCTCCTTCCTGCTGCACCGCCGCTCCGCCGTCGCGGTGCTCGGCCTGCTGCTGGCGCTGGCCGCCACCGTCGTCGCCTCGCTCTGCCTGGGGGAGTCCACCGTCTCCCCGGCCGAGGTGGTGAAGGTGGTGCTGGGGCGGCCCAGCCCGCACGAGCTGGTGGTCGGCGAGTTCCGGCTGCCCCGGGTGGTGGTCGGGCTCCTGGTCGGCACCGCGCTCGGCCTGGCCGGCGCGCTGGTGCAGACCGTCGCCCGCAACCCGCTGGCCAGCCCCGACGTGGTCGGCGTCTCCTGGGGCGCCACCGCCACCGTGGTCGGGCTGATGGCGTACGGCGTGGTCGGCTCCGCCGGCCAGGTGCCGTGGGCGGCGGTCGCCGGCGGCCTGGTGGCCGGGGTGCTGGTGTACGCGCTGGCCTGGCGGCGCGGTCTGCACGCCCAGCGGTTCGTGCTGATCGGCATCGGCATCAGCGTCGCGCTCTCCTCGCTCACCTCGGTCTTCCTGACCAAGGGCGACGGCTTCCAGGCGCAGGCCGCGAAGGTCTGGATGACCGGCAGCCTGAACGGCTCCGGGTACGACCAGGCCGGCTGGCTCGCCTGGGTGCTGCTGGCCGCCGTACCGGTGGCGCTCTGGGCGGCGCGGGCGCAGCGTTCGATCTCCTTCGACGACGCCACCGCCGTCGGGCTCGGCCTGCGGCTGGACCGGATCCGGCTCGGCATGGGGCTGCTCGGCGTCGTGCTGGCCTCCTGTGCGGCGGGCGCGGCCGGGCCGGTGGACTTCGTCGCGCTGATGGCCCCGCAGATCGCGCTGCGGCTGGCCCGCTCGGCGCAGATCCCGCTGTTCTGCTCGGCCCTGACCGGTGCGCTGGTGGTCGTCCTGGCCGACCTGCTGGCCCGTCGGCTGCTCTCGCCCACCGAGCTGCCGGTCGGCGTGGTGACCGGCCTGGTCGGCGCGCCGTACCTGATGTGGCTGCTCGTCCGATCCCGCCGTGGAGGTTCCTGATGTCCGCCCGTCCGACGCCGGCCCACCGTCTCGAAGCCCGGGGCCTGACCCTCGCCTACGAGGCGCGCACGGTCGTGGAGGGGCTGGACCTGACCGTCCCGGACGGCCGGGTGACGGTGATCGTCGGCCCGAACGCCTGCGGCAAGTCGACGCTGCTGCGCGCGCTCGGCCGGCTGCTGAAGCCGGTGCGGGGCGCGGTGCTGCTGGACGGCGCCGAGCTGGCGCGCGTCCCGACCAAGCGGATCGCCCAGCGGATCGGGCTGCTCCCGCAGTCCCCGACCGCGCCCGAGGGCATCTCGGTGGCCGACCTGGTCTCCCGCGGCCGCCAGCCGCACCAGAGCTGGTGGCAGCAGTGGTCGGCCGAGGACGAGCGGGCGGTCGCCGAGGCGCTGGAGCGCACCTCCACCGCCGAACTGGCCGAGCGCAGCGTGGACGAGCTGTCCGGCGGCCAGCGCCAGCGGGCCTGGATCGCGATGGCACTCGCCCAGGGCACCGACATCCTGCTGCTGGACGAGCCGACGACGTTCCTGGACATCGCGCACCAGGTCGAGGTGCTGGACCTGGTCCGGCGGCTCAACGTCGAGCGCGGGCGGACGGTGGTGGCCGTGCTGCACGACCTCAACCAGGCCGCCCGCTACGCCGACCACCTGGTGGCGATGCGCGCCGGCCGGATCGTCGCCCAGGGTCCGCCGGCCGAGGTGGTGACGGCGGAGCTGGTGCGCGAGGTGTTCGGCCTGGACTCGGTGGTCGTGCCGGACCCGGTGACCGGTACCCCGCTGGTGGTCCCGGGCGCGCCGTGGGCGGTGAAGGCCGACGCCTAGCGGGCAATTCGGACATAATCGACGCGCCCGCGGCCACCGCGGGCGCGCCCGTTCCCCGTCCGCCCGCCCGAGGACCGCCGATGCCCCCGCTCACCCGCCGCACCCTGCTCGCGGGGCTCGGCGCCGCCGCCCTCGCCGGGTGCAGCACCCGGCACACCGCCCCGCCCGCCGACGGCGCCGCCGCCGCCGCGAGCGTCACCCCGACCCCGACCCCGGTGCCCGACGCCACCGTCGGCGCCGCGACGGGCCCGGTCGCGGTGCCGGGCGCGCCGATGCGCGTGGTCACCCTGGACACCGCCGAGCTGGACTCCGCGCTGACACTGGGCATCACCCCCGTCGGCGCGGCCCTGGCGCCGCTGGACACCGGCTTCCCCGACTACTGGCCCGCCTCGCGGGTCGCCGGGCTCACCCGGGTCGGCGACGCCGGTGCCCCGGACCTCGCCGCGATCCGCGCCCTGCGGCCCGATCTGATCCTCTCCAACCAGGCCCGTGACGGCGGCCGCTACGACCAGCTGCGCGAGATCGCCCCCACCGTGCTGACCCAGACCACCGGCTACCCGTGGAAGGCGAACGTCCAGCTGCACGCGCAGGCGCTGGGCCGCCAGGACGCCGCCGAGGCCTTCGTCGGCTCCTACCAGCGGCATGTCTCCCAGGTCGTCCAGGCGCTCTCGAACGCCAAGGCCGCCGGGCGCCGGGTCGGCCTGGTGCGGTTCGTCGAGGGCGCGGGCATCAGACTGTACGGTCGGCAGAACTTCCCCGGCACGGTGCTGGCGGACGTCCAGCTCGGCCGGCCGGACGCGCAGAACGTCGACCAGTTCGACGTCGAGATCCCGGCGGACCAGATCGCCCGGGCCGACGGCGACCTGCTGCTGTACGCCACCTACGGCGACCCGGAACGGGCCGGCACCAGGGCCGTACTGGCCTCCCCGGCCTGGCAGGGCCTCGGCGCCGTACGCGCCCACCGGGCCTTCGAGGTGGACGACCGGCTCTGGTTCCAGGGCATCGGGTACACCGGGGCGAACTACGTGCTCGCCCAGCTCCAGCGCTTCCTGGGGGCCTGAGCCGGGACCGGTCCGGGGCCTGGACCGCGCCCCGCGCCGGGGCCTGACGGTGCGTGACCGGTGCGACCGGGGCCCCGACCGGTCACCGCGCCGCACCGGAACCGGACCGCACGGCCCCGCGTCACTGTTCCCGGGCGCCCGCAGGACGCCTGCTCGGCACAGACGGGAGGGCTCATGGCAGACGGATTCAAGGTCGATCTGGGTGCCTTGGACGACGCGGCTTCGGGGATCACCAACACCCTGGCGAAGATGCAGTTCAAGAAGGTCAGCGACCTCGACCCGAAGAAGGAGGACTTCGGGCACGGCCACCTGGCCGACGTCGTCGAGAAGTTCTGTACCCGCTGGCAGCTGGGCGTGGAGAACCTGGCCAAGGACGCGCAGGCCGTCACGGCCCGGCTGAACGCGAGCGTGAAGGCCTACCGCGAGGTCGACGGACACGTCGTCGGCCATCTGAACGGCACCCTGAGCCGCGACAGCGGCGAGGACCCGGGAGCGAAGTGATGGCGAAGGAACTGGGCGGCACGTCCGACCCGAAGGAGCTCGTCCCGGGCGACCCGGAGGCGATCGCCTCCACCTGTGCCTGGCTCAAGAGCTACGGGGACACCCTGCACTCGACCGGCGAGGGCCTCAAGCGGATCGACACCGTCGAGGGGTGGTCGGGCAAGGCCGGCGACGCCTTCCGGAAGGCCTTCGAGGGCGAGCCGGGCAAGTGGCTGGAGGCCGGCGACTGCTTCCACAACGCCGCCACCGCGCTCACCGCCTACCAGTCGACCCTGACCTGGGCGCAGGGGCAGGCGGCCGAGGCGATCCGGCAGTGGGACGCGGGCCAGAGCGCCAGCAGCCGGGCGAAGGGCGACCACCAGGAGGCGGAGCGCAACGCCGGCCACGAACTGCCCTTCACCGACCCCGGCGAGAGCACCCGGGACGGCGCGCGGCAGACCCTGGCCAACGCCCGCGGCCAGCTCAAGTCGGCCGGCGACACCGCGGCGAGGACCGTCGCCACCGCGCGCGACAAGGCCCCCGAGGAGCCCGGCTTCTGGGACGACGTGGGTGACTTCTTCTCCGACGCGGGCGACTTCCTGGGGGACGTCGGCCAGGTCGTCGTGGAGGACCTCGCCTCGGTCGGCAACGCCATGCTGCAGAACCCGGGCGCCGCGCTGGAGGTCGCGGGCGGGCTCGCCCTCGCCACGGTCGGCGCGGGCGGCGAGGTCCTCGGTGTCGGCCTGGACCTCACCGGCGTCGGCGCGGTGGTGGGCGTACCGGTCAACGTGCTCTCGGCCGGCGTCATCGCCACCGGTCTCGGGATGGCCGGCATCGGCGCGGGCGAGATCGCCCAGGACGCCATGGGCTCCAGCCGGGTCCACATGGAGGGCGAGGGCGGTGGCGGCGGCGGGTCCGGCGAGCTGCACACCCAGCCGTCGAAGGGGGCCGACCCGGCCGCCACCCCGGAGGGGCACACCACCAACATCCCGAGGAACGCCGACGCGACGACCCGCCGGGCGTTCGAGCGGGAGAACGAGTCCGCCGAGATCATGGCGCGCAACGGCTACAAGGTCGAGCAGAACCCGAACGTCACCGGGACGACCAAGAACCCCGACTACCGCATCGAGGGCGAGGTGTTCGACTGCTACGCGCCGACCGCCTCGAACCCGCGCTCCATCTCCACCGGCATCCAGAAGAAGGTGGACTCGGGCCAGGCCGACCGCATCGTGCTGAACCTCTCCGACAGCGGTGTCGACGCGGCCGCCATGCGCAAGCAGCTCCAGGACTGGCCGATCGAGGGTCTCAAGGAGATCAAGGTCATCGACTCGTCCGGCAACGTGGTCCACTTCTACCCCTAGACGAACCGAGAGAGACGCCCAGCATGGCTATTGCCTACAGCCTCGACCTGGTGACCCCGCTCACCGCGGCCGAGGTCGCAGAGAAGCTCGACGAAATCGCCCGTCCGCAGGCGCTGTTCGGTGCCGGGGAGGACGCCGGCACCCTGGTCGCCGACGGCGCCGTCACCGCCCGCGGCACCTGGATCCGGGTGGTGGCGACCAAGGCGATCCCGTGGGGGGACCCGCTGATCGGCGGCCGCCCCTTCGGCGCGACCGTCTCGGTGGCCTTCCGCCTCGACAAGGCGGCCGACGTCTCCGCCCAGCAGGACGACACCGTCCGGCTGACGCTCGGCCTGCTCGGCCAGGTCCCCGGCGACGCCGCGCTGCACCTCGACTACGAGGACGTCTGGCTGGTCCGCCAGGGCGGCGAACTGACCCTGAGCGAGCGCTCCGACCTCTGGCCGGCGCACCGCCTGGCCGCCGTGCCGGCGCCCTACCGGCGGCAGACCCAGGACTTCTTCTTCCCCGAGGACGACTGACCTCCGGGTCGGCGCCGGGAGCGGGACGTGGGACCCGCCGACTTCCCGCTCCCGCACCGGCGGCGAATCCGCGCCGCCGGCCCGGCACCGCGGCGCCTCAGTGGTCGACGAAGACCACGATCTTGCCGAGCTGGTTGCCGGCCTCCAGGTAGCGGTGGGCCTCGGCGACCTCGTCCAGGCCGAAGACCCGGTCCACCACCGGGGCGAGGGAGCCGGTGCGCAGGCCGGAGGTGACGAAGGCCTCCGCGCGGCGCAGCCGCTCCGGGTCGCGGGTCGTCTCGTGGATCACGTAGCTGCGGATGTTCACCGCGGGCATGCCGAGGTCGAGGTTCGGGTAGGGCGTCGGCTCGCCGCTCAGCCAGCCGTAGAGCAGCACGGTGCCGCCGGCGGCGGTCGCCCGGACGAGGTCCGTCACACCGGGGCCGGCGACGGCGTCGAAGACGAGTTCGGCGCCCCGGCCCGAGGTCAGGGCCAGCACCCGCGCGCTGATCTCCTCCTCCTCGGTGACGATCACCTCGGCCGCCCCGGCCTTGAGCAGGGCCTCCCGCTTGGCCCCGGTCCGGGTGGTGGCGATCGGGACCGCCCCCGCCCGGCGGGCGATCTGGATCGCAGCCAGGCCCACACTGCTGGAGGCGGCGGTCAGCACGACGGTGTCCCCCGCCCGCAGGCCGCCGACCTCCACCAGCGCGCCGTAGGCGGTCACATAGGGCATCCAGACCGCCGCGCCCTCGACCGCGCCGAGCCCGGCGGGCCGGTGCAGCACGGCCGCCGCGGGGACGATCGCGCGCTCGGCGTAGACGGGGTAGTCGTTCATCGAGAACGCGGGCACCACGCTGACCGGCTGCCCCGGCTCGAACCCGGCCACCCCGGCCCCGACGGTCTCGACCACGCCCGCCGCCTCGGCGCCGAGCCCGGCGGGGAAGCTCCGGGGCGCCTCCAGGTAGGTGCCGCGGCGGAACAGCGCCTCGGCCCGGTTGATCCCGATCGCGTCCACCCGGATCAGCAGCTCGCCGGGGCCCGGCGAGCCGACCTCGACGTCCTCCAGCCGCAGTACCTCCGGCCCGCCGTGCTCGTGGAACCGCACTGTCCTGGCCATCGCGCATCGCCCCCTTCCGGTCGGTGACGGCGGTGCGGAGCACGCGCCGCCGCGTCCCACTAGATCCGAAAGGGCGTCAGCTGTCAAACTTCGACCGCCATCGTACTTTGACGACTGCCGTACCATGTGCGCCGGAGGTGGCCGAACCATGGCAGCAGCACAGCGCGGCGGGCAGCAGCACCGCATCCCGCCGCACCCGGACGTCCGGGAGATCGGTCTTCAGCAGGTCCTGGAGGCGCTGGTCGACCCGGTCCGGCGCCGGATCGTCGCCGAGCTGGACACCGCCGTCGAGGACCTCGCCTGCGGGACGATCGACCTGCCGGTCAGCAAGTCCACCGCCACCCACCACTTCCACGTGCTGCGCGAGGCCGGGCTGATCCGCCAGTACTACGTCGGCACCTCGCGGCTGAACGCGCTGCGCCGCGAGGAGTTCGAGGAGGCCTTCCCGGGGCTGCTCGGCGCCCTGCGGGTGGAGCGCGAGCGCGGCTGAGCGCACCGGGACGGCCAGGAGCGGACCGGGCCGGGCCGGCGCGCCCCCCGGCCGGGGGCGGCTCAACCCTCCGGCTGGGCCCGCTTCTTCAGCGCCATGCCGAGCAGGAACAGCGCCGACAGCACGGCCGCGAGGCGGATCACGCCCGGGGCCGCCGACCAGGCGATCTCGCCGGCCGGCTGCCCGGGCTGGAGCCCCCCGCCCCAGCGCCCCTGGGCCCGGCCCCAGTACCAGAGACTGGTCCCGCTGATCGTCGCCAGCGGGATCCCGAGGATGGCGAACTTCCTGGTGAGATCGCTCAGTTGACGGGACATGTAGCCGAGCGCCCAGCCCACCAGCATCACCACGATCTGGCCGCTGACGGCTCCGCCGACCAGCGTCACCGAGGCGAGCAGCAGGAGCGGCGACGGGCGGCGGCCGGCCATCGCCGACGGCTTCGGGGGCGCGGCGGCGGGCTCGGGCGGCGGCGTCCTCCCCCGGCTCCGCGCCCGGCCCCCGGCTCCCGCCCTGCTCGCGCCCTTGTCCTTGTTCTTGCCCTTGCCGTTGTCCTTGCCCTCGGCCGGGTCGGGCTCGGCGGGCGGCCCGGCCGCCGCGGCCGCCTCCCCGTCCTCCGCCCGCTGCTCCGGGATCGGCGTGATCGCCGCCCCCGGACCGTCCGAGAAGTTGAGCATCACCAGATCCCAGCCCCCGGCGTCGGAGGACGCGTACAGCTGCGGGGACGGCAGGGCGTCCGGGTCGGCCGGGGCGTCCCGGAACGACTCCGCCACCCACGGCGAGCCCTGGTCCTCCGGACCGGCCGGCCGCCCCGACCGCGGGGGCGCGGGCGGGGCGGAGGGGCGCGGGGGCACCACCGGCGCGCCCGTGGCGTACACGCTGTCCTCGTTCGCCGGGCCGCCGGAACCACCGGCCGCACCGGCACCGCCCGCGCCGTCACCCGTCCCACCGCGCGCGCCGTCACCGCCGCCGGACGGCTCGCTCCACGGCCCGCGCCTGCGCCACCACTCGCCGTCCGCCATTACCCAGCACCCCGCCTCGCCCGAGCCCGTCCCCGAAGACCTCGCGGCACCGCGCGGGACCGCGCCGGGCCCCGCGGATCCCCGCTGCTCGTGACGCTACCCACCCGGCCCCCGCCCACGCGAGCCCGGTCCGCCCACCGGCCGGTCCACCGCCTCGCACTCCCGGGCGACCACGGCCGGATCACCCTCCGACGACGGATCCCCACCACCACCCGACCCGACTAACCTAGGTCGAATGACCACACAGCAGGGCCCCCAACGCACCGGCAAAGCGCCCGCCGGCCCCCGCACCCTCGCCGAGGAGCTCCGCAGCCGCGCGGACGACGACCTCGCCGCCCTGCTCCGGTCCCGCCCCGACCTGCTCAACCCCGTCCCCGGCGACCTCACCCAGCTCGCCGCCCGGCTCTCCTCCCGGGCCTCCGCACTGCGCGCCCTGGAACGGCTGGACCGCTTCACCCTCCAGGTCGCCGAGGCCCTGGCCGCCGCCCCCGACGGCGCGCCCCCGGCGACCGTCCGGACCCTGCTGACCGGCCCCGCCAAGGTCAAGCCGCACCCGGGCGCCACCCCGCTGAGCACCGCCGACCGGGCCGCCGTCACCGCCGCGCTCCCCCGCGCCCTCGCCACCCTGCGCGACCGGGCGCTGCTCTGGGGCCCCGACAACGGGCTGCGACTGGTCATCGCCGCCCGCGAGGCACTCGCGCCGACCGCTGCGAACCCCGGCCGCACCGGCCTCGGCCCGACGCTCGCCGACGCGACCGCCGGGATGTCCCCGGCCCGGATCCAGCAGTTGCTGGTCTCCGCCGGGCAGCCGCCGACGCCCGACCCGGTGACCGCCGTCGCCGCGCTCACCGCCCTGCTGACCGACCGCGCCCGGTGCGACGCGCTGCTCGCCACCGCCCCCGAGCCGGCCCTACGCCTGCTGGACCGCCTGGTCTGGGGCCCGCCCACCGGCACCGTCCCGGACGCCACCCGCCCGGTCACCGCCGAGGACGCGCAGAGCCCGGTCGAGTGGCTGCTGGCCCGCGGCCTGCTGCTGCCGAGCAGCCCCGGCAGCGTGGTGCTGCCCCGTGAGCTCGCCCTGCACCTGCGCGGCGGCCGCACCCACCGCCTGGTCGAGCCGGTCCAGCCCGAACCGGCCCCGGCCGCCGCCGCGCGCGATCCCCAGGCTGTGGACGGCGCCGCCGCCGGGCAGGCGTACACCGCCGTCCGGACCGTCGAGGAGCTGCTCGACCTCTGGGGCCTCAACCCGCCGCCGACCCTGCGCGCCGGCGGCCTCGGCGTCCGCGACCTCAAGCGCACCGCCCAGACCCTGGAGAGCACCGAGCAGCAGACCGCGTTCTGGCTCGAACTCGCCTACACGGCGGGCCTGCTGGCCCCGGATGGCGAGGCCGACGAGCGCTGGTCCCCCACCCCGGCGTACGACGGCTGGCTCCAGCAGGACACCGCCGACCGCTGGGCCGTCCTGGCCGCCGGCTGGCTCACCGCCACCCGCGTCCCGGCCCTCACCGGCACCCCGGACGGCAAGGGCAAGCCGCGCGCCGCCCTCGGCCCCGAACTCGACCGCACCCTGGCCCCGTCGGTGCGCCGGGCCGCCCTCGCCCTGCTCGCCGAGCTGCCGCCCGGCACCCCCGCCACCGCCGACGAACTGCTGCCCACCCTGCGGTGGCAGCGCCCGCTGCGCGGCGGACCGGTCACCGCCCGGCCCGCCGCCGACGGGCCGCACGGCGGCGCCGGGGCGCACCCGGCCGCCGGTCCGGGGCGCGACCTCCGGGACGACCTCGTCGGCTGGACCCTCGCCGAGGCCGAACTGCTCGGCATCACCGGCCGCGGCGCACTGGCCTCCCCCGGCCGCGCGCTGCTCACCGCCGAGGCCGACCCGGCCGAGGTGCTCGCCCCGTTGCTGCCGCGCCCGCTGGACCACGTGATCCTCCAGCCGGACCTCACCGCGATCGCGCCCGGCCCGCTGCTCACCCCGCTCGCCCAGGCGCTCGCGCTCTGCGCCGACATCGAGTCCAAGGGCGGCGCGACCGTCTACCGGTTCACCCCCGAGTCGGTCCGCCGCGCCCTCGACGCCGGCCGCAGCGCCGCCGACCTCCAGGCCTTCCTGGAGCAGCACTCCCGCACGCCCGTCCCGCAGCCGCTCAGCTACCTGATCGACGACGTGGCCCGGCGGCACGGCATCCTGCGGGTCGGCGCCGCCTCCTCGTACCTGCGCTGCGACGACCCGGCGCTGCTGGGCGAGGTGCTGGCCGACCGGCGCTCCGTCGACCTGCGGCTGCGCCTGCTCGCCCCGACGGTCCTGGCCTCCCAGGCCGCGCCGGACGTCCTGCTCGCCACCCTGCGCACCATGGGCTACGCGCCCGCGGCCGAGTCCGCCGAGGGCGACGTCCTGATCACCCGCCCGGACAGCCACCGCACCCCGCCGCGCGCGGCGCCCGTACCGGTACCGGACGGTCCCCCGACGCCCGACGACGTCCTGCTCGCCGCCGCCATCAAGGCGATCCGGGCCGGTGACCGCGCCGCCACCGCCGTCCGCCGGGAGCCGGCCCCCGACCCGCGCCGGCTCCCCCGCACGGCGGCGGCCGAGACCCTCGCCTCGCTCCAGACCGCCGTCCTGCTCGGCGAGCGGATGTGGATCGGCTACCTGAACGCCGAGGGGATCGCCAGCCAGCGCATCATCGACCCGGTCAAGGTCGAAGGCGGCTTCGTCACCGCCTTCGACCACCACGCGGACGAACTCCGCACGTTCGCCCTGCACCGGATCACCGGCGTGGCCGAGCTGGAGGAGTAGCGCCCTCCCGGGGCAACCGCCCGGCGACCGGCGGTCAGTGCCCCTGCTTGGCGGCCTGCTCCTTCGCCTTCTCCTGCATCGCCTTGTCGGCCATGGCCGCGATGTCCCCCTGGCCGACCGGCAGGCTGCCGCCGCCGACGGTGTCCGCGAGCAGGAAGGCGGGGGCGGCCATCAGCCCGCCCGGGCCCTCGCCGATGCCCGCGAGGGCGTGCGCCGAACCGGCGGAGGAGGCGGTCGCGGCGAAGGCCGAACCGAGGAGGGCGAGGGCGGTGAGGGCGCGCTTCGACTTGTTCATGCCCCGCACAACGACCGACCGGTCCACCGGTCACTGCCCGCGGTTGACGAGCCGGTCGCACCCGGCGTACTCCGGAAGGTGGGGGCTCGCGAAGGGAGTCATCGTGCTCGGCAACCGGATAGTCACGCAGACCACCAGGGACACCGGCCGACGGGTGCTGGCCACCACGGACGGCATCCATCCCGTGGTCGAGGTCTCGTTCGAGGCGACCGGCGACGTCCTCGGCGTCGGGGTCAGGGAGTTCGCCACCTACGAGTCGCAGCTTCGCTCGGACGGCACGCTGTTCGGCGAGGGCCAGGGCGTGGGCATGAGCGAGCGCGGCGAGGGCTACAGCTGGCACGGCAGCGGCATCGGCCGCTTCACCGGCCCCGGCGGCGCCATGGCGTGGCGCGGCGCGATCTTCTTCGAGAGCCAGTCCGAGTCCTTCGCCCAGCTCAACGACACCGTCGGACTCTTCGAGTACGACACCGACGGCAGCGGCACCGGCAAGGTCACCGTGCACGAGTGGAAGTAGCCCTCCGGGTTCGCGGCGGAATGCGCGACACTGGAGGGTCTGCGTCCCTGCAGACCTGTCAGCCAGTGGAGGGCTTCCCCGCGTGAACGACGGACCGCTCATCGTCCAGAGCGACAAAACTCTTCTTCTGGAGATCGACCACCCCAGGGCCTCCGACTGCCGTCGTGCCATCGCGCCGTTCGCCGAGCTGGAGCGCGCGCCCGAGCACGTGCACACCTACCGGGTGACCCCGCTCGGGCTGTGGAACGCCCGTGCCGCCGGGCACGACGCCGAGCAGGTGGTCGACGCCCTGGTCAACTTCTCCCGCTACCCGGTGCCGCACGCGCTGCTGGTGGACGTGGCCGACACGATGGCCCGCTACGGCCGGCTCAAGCTCACCAAGCACCCCGTCCACGGGCTGGTGCTCTCCACCACCGACCGGCCGGTGCTGGAGGAGGTGCTGCGCTCCAAGAAGATCGCCCCGCTGGTCGGCGCCCGGATCGATCCGGACACCGTCGTCGTGCACCCCTCCGAGCGCGGCCAGATCAAGCAGGTCCTACTCAAACTCGGCTGGCCCGCCGAGGACTTCGCCGGGTACGTGGACGGCGAGGCGCACCCGATCGAGCTGGACCAGAACGGCTGGCAGCTGCGCCCCTACCAGGCCCAGGCCGTCGAGGGGTTCTGGCACGGCGGCTCGGGCGTGGTCGTGCTGCCCTGCGGCGCCGGCAAGACGCTGGTCGGCGCGGCGGCGATGGCCGAGGCCAAGTCGACCACCCTGATCCTGGTCACCAACACCGTCTCGGCGCGGCAGTGGAAGCACGAACTGGTCAAGCGCACCTCGCTCACCGAGGACGAGATCGGCGAGTACAGCGGGACGCGCAAGGAGATCCGCCCGGTCACCATCGCCACCTACCAGGTGATGACCACCAAGCGGAAGGGCGTCTACGCCCACCTCGAACTCTTCGACGCCCGCAACTGGGGCCTGGTCGTCTACGACGAGGTCCACCTGCTGCCCGCGCCGGTCTTCAAGTTCACCGCCGACCTCCAGGCCCGCCGCCGGCTCGGCCTGACCGCCACCCTGGTCCGCGAGGACGGGCGCGAGGGCGACGTCTTCTCGCTCATCGGCCCCAAGCGCTTCGACGCGCCCTGGAAGGAGATCGAGGCGCAGGGCTACATCGCGCCCGCCGACTGCTGCGAGGTCCGGGTCACCCTCACCGACTCCGAGCGGCTCTCCTACGCGACCGCCGAGCCCGAGGAGCGCTACCGGTTCTGCGCCACCACGGCGACCAAGCGCCGGGTGGTGGAGGCGCTGGTGAAGAAGCACGAGAAGGACCAGACCCTGATCATCGGCCAGTACATCGACCAGCTCGACGAGCTCGGCGAGGTGCTGGACGCCCCGGTGATCAAGGGCGAGACCAGCAACGCCCAGCGGGAGAAGCTCTTCGAGGCCTTCCGCACCAAGGAGATCAGCGTCCTGGTCGTCTCCAAGGTCGCCAACTTCTCCATCGACCTGCCCGAGGCGACCGTCGCCATCCAGGTCTCCGGGACCTTCGGCTCCCGCCAGGAGGAGGCCCAGCGGCTCGGCCGCGTCCTGCGCCCCAAGGCGGACGGGCACTCGGCGCACTTCTACTCGGTGGTGGCCCGCGACACCGTCGACCAGGACTTCGCCGCCCACCGCCAGCGCTTCCTGGCGGAGCAGGGCTACGCCTACCGCATCATCGACGCGGGCGACGTGCTGTAACTCCCGGCGGCGCTCAGTACTTGACGCCGTCGCGCCCGAGGAAGACCACGCGCGCGGCGGTGTCGAGCGCGATGCCGACGTTGCGGACGGCCGTGGTCAGCGGGGAGCGGCGGTGTCCGGGGCCGACCGCGGCGGTGGCCCCGGCCGGGCGGGCGGGGGCGGACTTCTGGGACGGCACTCGCGGCGCCGTGATGTGTACGGTGCTCATGTGTTCCACGGTAGTTTCCGCCCGCCCGAAGCACATCACCCCAAAGGCCGTACCGGGCAGGACGTAGGTCGTCCTCCAGGTGTACGCAGGCCCTGAGGGCCCCGGAGGGGGAACGGGGTGGAACCCCGAGGCCGCCGGGTCTAGGATCACTCGTCTGCCCCCTCCCGAACCGTGGTACCTGCTGAGTCGCGCAGGCAGCCGGGGGAGGCGCCGACCGCACGGATGGGCCCCTCCTGCCCGTCGCCGGGCAAGGAGGGACGGTCGGCTGTATCCACCGTGAGCTCCAACGATCCGCTGCGCCCGTCTCCGGGGCAGCCGGGAAGGTTCGCTGTGCCCGCCACCCCCACCACCGACCCCCTCCAGCGCGAACGCGACCACCTGGCCGCCTCCCGGGCCGCGCTGCGCGCGATGCGCGAGGACGTCGAGTCCCTGGACATCAGCGACGTGACCGGCACCTGGGTCACCGCCGCCGTGCTCCAGAACCAGATCGAGGCCCGGATCGCCGCCCTGGCCGACCTCTCGCACACCCCGCTGTTCTTCGGCCGCCTCGACTACCTGCACGCGATCAGCGAGGACCTCTCCGAGGGCTCCGGCGGCGAGAACTTCTACATCGGCCGCCGCCACGTCCACGACCACGACGGCGACCCGATGGTGATCGACTGGCGCGCGCCGGTCTCCCAGCCGTTCTACCGGGCCAGCCGCACCGCGCCGATGGACGTCGAGCGCCGTCGCCGCTTCGGCTACACCGGCGGCGAGCTGACCGCCTACGAGGACGAGCACCTCACCGACCCGGCCGAGACGGACACCTCCTCCGCGCTGCTCGCCGCCGAGATCGAGAAGCCCCGCGTCGGCCCGATGCGCGACATCGTCGCCACCATCCAGCCCGAGCAGGACGAGATCGTCCGCGCCGACATCACCGGCACGGTCTGCGTCCAGGGCGCCCCCGGCACCGGGAAGACCGCCGTCGGCCTGCACCGCGTGGCGTACCTGCTGTACGCGCACCGCGAGCGGCTCGCCCGCACGGGCACCCTGGTGATCGGCCCCAACAACGCCTTCCTCTCCTACATCGAGCAGGTGCTGCCCGCCCTCGGCGAGCTGGAGGTGGCCCAGGCCACCGTGCAGCAGCTGGTGGCGCACGTGGAGGTGCGCGGCGAGGACACCGCCGAGGCGGCCCGGCTGAAGGGCGACGCCCGGATGGCCGAGGTGCTGCGCCGGGCCGTGCGTTCGGGCATCACCGCGCCCACCGAGCCCTGCGTGGTGGTCCGCGGCTCCCGCCGCTGGCGCGTGCCGGTGTACGAGCTCACCGAGATCGTCGAGGAGCTGACCGCCCGCGACATCCGCTACGGCGCGGCCCGGGAGGCCCTGCCCCAGCGGATCGCGCACGCCGTGCTGCTGAAGATGGAGCAGGGCGGCGAGGCGCCGGACGACCGGGTGCAGGACGCGGTGGCCCGCAACGCGGCGGTGAAGGCGACGGTCAAGGAGTGCTGGCCGCCGGTCGATCCGGCCAGGCTGGTGCACCGGCTGCTCTCCGACCCGGAGTTCCTGGCGCGGTGCGCGGAGGGCGTCCTCACCCCCGAGGAGCAGCGCACGGTGCTCTGGTCCAAGCCCGGCCGCTCGGTGCGGACCGCCCGCTGGACGCCGGCCGACGCCGTCCTGGTGGACGAGGCCACCGACCTGGTCCAGCGCACGCCCTCGCTCGGCCACGTGGTGCTGGACGAGGCCCAGGACCTCTCCCCGATGCAGTACCGCGCCGTCGGCCGCCGCTGCACCACGGGCTCGGCGACCGTCCTCGGCGATCTCGCCCAGGGCACCACCCCCTGGGCGACGGCGAGCTGGCCGGACGCGCTGCACCACCTGGGCAAGCCGGCCGCCCACATCGAGGAGCTGACCAAGGGCTTCCGCGTCCCCGAGGAGGTCATCGCCTACGCCTCCCGGCTGCTGCCCGCGATCGCCCCCGGTCTCGCCCCCGCGACGTCCGTGCGTGCGGCGCCCGGCTCGCTGACGATCACCCGCGTCCCGGACGACGGGCTGGAGAAGGCGGTCGTCGAGGCCTGCCACCGGGCCCTGGAGCACGAGGGCTCGACCGGTCTGATCGCCGCCGACGCGCGCGTCCCGCTGCTCGCCGCGGCACTGACGGCGGCCGGCCTGCCGTTCCTCTCCCCCGGCGCCGAGACCAGCGCCGAGGCCCGGCTGACCCTCGTCCCGGCCTCGCTGGCCAAGGGTCTGGAGTACGACTACGTGGTGCTGGACGAGCCGGCCGCGGTGGTCGCCGGCGAGCCGGACGAGCGGACCGGCCTGCGCCGCCTGTACGTGGCGCTGACCCGTGCCGTCTCCGGGCTGACGGTGCTGCACGCCGAGCCGCTGCCCGACCGGCTGGGCTGACCGCGCCGGGCCCGGGACGCGCGAAGGGGACCGGCGGTATCCGCCGGTCCCCTTCGCGCGTCGAGTCGCGGACCGCCGATCGCTCAGCTGTCGGCGCTCTCACGCTCAGCCATCGATCAGGGACCGCCACTCGGCGACCTTGGAGGCGTCCACGGGGGACTGCCATCCGGCGACCCGCACCGCTCCGCCGACGTGGAAGCCGTCGAAGCCCGCCGCCCGCAAACCGGGCAGGTGTTCGGCCCGCAGGCCGCCGCCGATCAGGATCCGCTGCCCGTACCCCGGCTCGCCGGCCCTGGCCAGCTCGGCCAGCAGCACCTCCCGGCCCGCGTCCACCCCGGCCACCGCGCCCGAGGTGAGGTAGGTGTCCAGCCCGGGCAGCGCGCCGAGGGCCGCCCGGAGGGCGGTCCGGTCGGCGCTGTGGTCGATCGCCCGGTGGAACGTCCAGCGGCAGCCCGCCACCGCGTCGGCGACGGCCTCGGTGGCGGCGAGGTCGACGGCGCCGTCGGCCGTCAGGAAGCCGAAGACGAACTCGTCGGCGCCCTCGGCCCGCAGCGCGGCGGCCCGGGCCACCAGCTCGTCCAGGTCGCCCGGCGCGAAGCCGTCCCGGACGCGCAGCATGACGCGCAGCGGCAGCTCCACGGCGGCCCGGATCTTGGCGAAGTCCTCGACCGACGGGGTGAGGCCGTCGGCGGCCATGTCCGTGACCAGTTCGAGCCGGTCGGCGCCGCCCGACTCGGCGGCCTGGGCGTCCTGGGGCGTCAGCGCGATGACTTCGAAAATTGGTCTAGACATATCAGACAGCCTGCCACATCGCGAGGCGCCCGGCGAGGCCCGTACGGCCGATCGGTCACAGAGCCGAGCGGCGCAGACCCTCGATGCCCCGCCAGCCGATCCCGGCCACCGCCACGAACGCCGCGCCGACCGCGCCGACCCCCAACAGGTTCCAGATCCCACCGGCCGACTCCCAGAGGCTGAACAGGCTGAACGAGAGGGTCAGCGGCAGCACCGCCAGCCCGATCGCCGCCGGCACCAGCCAACCGCGCGCCGCGGCGCACACCAGCAGCAGCGGAACCGCCAGCAGCAGGGCGGCCCACGGGTCGTTCATCAGGTACCGGGTGTCCCAGCCGCCCTGGGCGCTGACCACCAGCAGACCCCCGACCGCGCCCAGCGGCACCAGGGCCGCGGTCCGCCAGGTCGGCCGGCCCAGCAGGTCCCCCGGTGCGGCGAGCACCAGCAGACCGGACAGCACGAACGGCAGCGCGGAGGTGGAGCTGTAGGAGAACCACCACCAGTCGACGAACTCCACGCTCAGGACGGAGTCGGCCAGGTTCAGCAGACCGGCGCCGATCACCGCGACCGACAGGACCCGGGCCGCCGTCCAGTGCCCCAGCACCGCGGCCACCGCCAGCAGCAGCGAGGCCACCGGCAGCGCGAACACGGTCAGCGCCAGCAGGACCGAGGAGTGCGCCCCCTGGATCCGCCAGGCGATCAGGTCGGGGTCGCTGACCCACGGGTAGAGGGCGGCCCCCGCGGCGGTGCCGGCCACCAGCGGAACCGCCAGCGCCAGCAGCCGCCCGGCCGCCGACGCCGAGGTCAGCCGGGCGCGCATCCGCAGGCCGTAGGCGGCGAGGTCCAGCGCCTCCCGCAGCAGGGTGGGCCGGTCCGCCTCCGCCGTGGTGTCGGCGAAGACCGCGGCCAGCTCCTCGCCGCGCTCGCGGCGGTAGCGGGCCGGGTAGAGCTGGAGCGCCGCCCGCAGGGCGACCGGCCGGTCGATGGTCTGCATGCTCACGCGAAGACCCCCCTGACCATCGAGAGCACGGCGGAGAGCCGGCGCTCGGCCTCGGAGGCGACGGCCCGCAGCCGCCCCGCCTCGGCCGCCAGCGCGCCGCGGCCGGCCGGCGTCAGCGCGTAGCTGCGCCGGGCCCGGCCGTCCACGACCTCCTCGGCGGCGACCTCGATCAGGCCCTGCTGGAGCAGCCGGTCGAGCGCGCCGTAGAGGGTGCCGGTGCGCATCTTCACCCGGCCGTCGGAGATCGCGGCGACCTCCTGGATGAGCGCGTAGCCGTGTCTGGGCGCGTCGGCCAGCGCGGTGAGCAGAAGCAGCGTCGGCTCCTGCATGGCTCGTTCTGTCATAGGACTACATATATCGTCAAACTACATATGCGTCCAGTGGACCCGCCGGACTCCGCCCGTGCCGCGACCGGCACCCGCCAGAATGAGCCCATGCCGAACCAGCCCGCCGCCCCCGTCCCGGCCGACCTGCTCGCCGACTGGACCGCCCTGCTGCGCCGCTGCGGCGCCGGCGCCGACCCCGCGCCGTACGGCCGCGACCTGCTGGGCCGCTGGACCGAACCGCAGCGCCGCTACCACACCACCGCCCACCTGCGGGCGGTGCTCGGCCACGTGGACGTGCTCGCCGCGCACGCCGAGGACCCGGACACCGTCCGGCTGGCCGCCTGGTTCCACGACGCCGTCTACCGCCCGGACCGCTCCGAGAACGAGGAGCGCAGCGCCGCCCTCGCCGTCCGGGCGCTCACCGAGGCGGGCCTGTCCGAGCCGCGGACCGCCGAGGTGGCCCGTCTGGTCCGGCTCACCGTCTCGCACCGCCCCGAACCCGGCGACCGGGACGGCGAGGTGCTCTGCGACGCGGACCTCGCCGTCCTCGGCGGCGACCCGCGGGCGTACGCCGCCTACGCGGCCGCGGTGCGCGAGGAGTACGCCTTCGTCCCGGAGCCGGACTTCCGCGCCGGGCGGGCCGACATCCTGCGCCGGCTCCTGGCCCTGCCCGCGCTCTACCGCACACCCCTCGCCCGCGAGCGCTTCGACGCCGCCGCCCGGGCCAACCTGGCGGCCGAACTCGACCGGCTCGAAGGCTGACGCGCCGACTCGATGACTCACTGAGCGGCCGACCCGCCCGGGACGCGCGAAGGCCCGGCCCGGCGCACGGAGCGCCGGAGCCGGGCCGGGGCGGGATCAGCCGTCGAGCCGGCCGACGGGCGCCACCACCGCCCCCGCCTTGCCGCAGACCCAGTGCGGCTCCGGCCCCAGCTCGGGCTCGACGCCCAACGCGTGCGGGTCCCCGTCGGCCGCGCAGGAGGTGCAGAGCGGCCAGCGGCCGTAGGCCTCCAGCAGCGCGTCCTGGACGTCCTGGGCGACCAGCCCGAGCACGTACTCGGCGCCGTCCGGCCACTGCTCAAGCCACCACCGGCGGTGCGTCACGGCGTCCTCGACCAGCGACACCACGGCGGCGTCCGCCACGTCCCGCGCGGTCAGGTCGGCCAGGATCAGCGCCCGCGCGTTGTGCAGGGCGGTCTCGATGTCATCAGCGGTGGCAGCCATCCGTCCATTGTCCCAAAACGGCGCCGGACACAACGCCGCACGGGCGGCTCCCCGAGGGGAACCGCCCGTGCGATCGGGAAACGACCGATCCCGGAGGGGATCAGAAGTCCATGTCACCGCCCGGCATGCCGCCGCCGGCGGCCGCGGCGGCCTTCTCCGGCTTGTCGGCGATGACGGCCTCGGTGGTGAGGAAGAGCGCCGCGATGGAGGCGGCGTTCTGCAGCGCGGAACGGGTGACCTTCGCCGGGTCGATGATGCCCTCGGCGATGAGGTCGACGTAGGTGTTGGTGGCGGCGTTCAGGCCGTGGCCGGCGGGGAGGTTGCGCACCTTCTCCACCACGACACCGCCCTCGAGGCCGGCGTTGGTCGCGATCTGCTTGATCGGGGCCTCCAGCGCCACGCGGACGATGTTGGCACCGGTGGCCTCGTCGCCCTCCAGCTCCAGCTTGTCGAACGCGACACCGGCCTGCAGCAGCGCGACGCCACCACCGGCGACGATGCCCTCCTCGACGGCGGCCTTCGCGTTGCGGACGGCGTCCTCGATGCGGTGCTTGCGCTCCTTGAGCTCCACCTCGGTGGCCGCGCCGGCCTTGATGACGGCCACGCCGCCGGCCAGCTTGGCGAGGCGCTCCTGGAGCTTCTCGCGGTCGTAGTCCGAGTCGCTGTTCTCGATCTCGGCACGGATCTGGTTCACGCGGCCGGCGACCTGGTCGCTGTCGCCGCCACCGTCGACGATGGTGGTCTCGTCCTTGGTGATGACCACCTTGCGGGCGGTGCCCAGCAGGTCGATGCCGGCGTTCTCCAGCTTGAGGCCGACCTCCTCGGAGATCACGGTGCCACCGGTGAGGATGGCGATGTCGCCGAGCATGGCCTTGCGGCGGTCGCCGAAGCCCGGGGCCTTGACGGCGACGGACTTGAAGGTGCCGCGGATCTTGTTCACGACCAGCGTCGACAGGGCCTCGCCCTCGACGTCCTCGGCGATGATGACGAGCGGCTTGCCGCTCTGCATGACCTTCTCCAGCAGCGGGAGCAGGTCCTTGACCGAGCCGATCTTGGAGTTGGCGATGAGGATGTACGGGTCCTCGAACGTCGCCTCCATCCGCTCCAGGTCAGTGGCGAAGTAGGCGGAGATGTAGCCCTTGTCGAAGCGCATGCCCTCGGTGAGCTCGAGCTCCAGACCGAAGGTGTTGCTCTCCTCGACGGTGATGACGCCTTCCTTGCCGACCTTGTCCATGGCCTCGGCGATGAGCTCGCCGATCTGGGTGTCGGCGGCCGAGATGGAGGCGGTGGAGGCGATCTGCTCCTTGGTCTCCACGTCCTTGGCCTGGGCCAGCAGCTGGTCCGAGACGGCCTGGACGGCCTTCTCGATACCGCGCTTCAGGGCCATCGGGTTGGCGCCGGCGGCGACGTTGCGCAGACCCTCGCGAACGAGCGCCTGGGCCAGCACGGTGGCGGTGGTGGTGCCGTCACCCGCGACGTCGTCGGTCTTCTTGGCGACCTCCTTGACGAGCTCCGCGCCGATCTTCTCGTAGGGGTCCTCGAGCTCGATCTCCTTGGCGATGGAGACACCGTCGTTGGTGATCGTGGGGGCGCCCCACTTCTTCTCCAGCACGACGTTGCGGCCCTTGGGGCCGAGCGTGACCTTCACCGCGTCGGCGAGCTGGTTCATGCCACGCTCAAGGCCGCGGCGAGCTTCCTCATCAAAGGCGATGATCTTGGCCATCAGAAGTGGTCCTCCGGGACACGGTCGACTGCTCGGACCAAGGGGTGCCCGCGACGGACGGCCCTGGTGTGCGGGGGTCCTTTCCCCTACCGCTCCCGGGGGCCTCACCGACCCAGTCCGCTGTCACTCTCACACTGTGAGTGCTAACGCCAATGATTAGCACTCCGGGTAGGCGAGTGCAAGCCCAATCGCCCAACCCGCGAGCCGCGTCCGCCCCCTGCGGCCGCCGTCGGCGAGCCCCCGATGGGCCGCCGCCGGGTGTCCGGCACCCCCGCGCCGGACGCCGCGCGGGCCCCCCGCCGGACATGCCGACGGGCCCGTACGACATGTGTCGTACGGGCCCGTCGTGAAGCAAGAGGTGCACCAGCCGAATGGGCCGAGCCGAACTCCTGGGGTCGGAAAGGTCAGACCGCGGCGCGGACCATGTCCGCCTGCGGGCCCTTCTGCCCCTGAGAGATCTCGAACTCGACCCGCTGGCCCTCCTCAAGGGTGCGGTAGCCGTCCATCTGGATCGCGCTGTAGTGGACGAAGACGTCCGCACCACCGTCGACCGCGATGAAGCCGTAGCCCTTCTCCGCGTTGAACCACTTGACGGTGCCCTGAGCCATTCCGAACTCCCCTAGTGCTGTGCTGGCCCTTCACGCGCCCGCAGGTCGCGGGCCCGGGTCTGGTTTGAGGCCGGCCCGGGGAACCCCCCCTGGGCGCAGCCGTGCACGCCACAATCGTCCGCGGAGACCACCGGAAGGCCTCCGGTGAGCGGGTGATTGCGTCGACCGCGGCTGAATGTATCCGGATCGACGCCCTCTGCAACAGGGTCAACCGCTGGGAATTCCCTAGGTCCGCCAGGGGACAGGCCAGACCAAAGCGGGAGGAAATCGGCATTTCACGCCGGACATAGCGGACGAATTACTCAAATGCCTTCGAGAATTCTGACATCGGCCTGACATGTTTCACGGTCACGGCCCCGGCGCCGGTCTCAGCGGCCGGACAGACACCGGCGGTACGGGCGCGGACGGAGTTCGAGTACCGGCGCGAGGGGGATGGGGCGGCCCTCTTCCCGGACGAGCCACACTCTACTCCCCCGGACTGCGAAATATTCCCGCCGGAATGCGGCGGGCCGCCCGCGCGTACGGAGATCGGAATTCCGTACGCACGGACGGCCCGGTCGAAAACGGGTCGGCCGATGAAAGGCCTGGTCGGAAAGGGGCGGATCAGCAGCCGCCGGCCACCGCCGGAATGATCGAAACGCTCGCGCCGTCCTTGATCTCGGTGGCCAGGCCCTCGGCGAACCGGACGTCGTCGTCGTTGACGTAGACGTTGACGAACCGGCGCAGCTTGCCGGCGTCGTCCAGGATCCGGGCGGCGATCCCGGCGTGGTTCCGCTCCAGGTCGGCGATGACGTCGCCCAGAGTGGCGCCCTCGGCGGCCACCTCGGCGGCGCCGCCGGTGTAGGTGCGCAGGATGGTCGGGATGCGGACGGTGGCGCTCATGGGGGATCTCCTCGGGCGGTGCGGCCGGGCGGCCGGTACGGGCTGCGGGGGCTGCGGGCGGGTCAGGCGGACGCGAGGCCGGCGTCGCGGAACGAGGCCAGCGTCGGGCGGATGACGGTGGTCATCCCGGAGTCGGAGACGGCGTCCAGCGTCTTCAGGCCGTCACCGGTGTTGATCGCGACGGTCTCCTTGGCCGGATCCAGCTGTCCGGTCTCGACCAGCTTCTTCAGCACGCCGACGGTCACCCCGCCCGCGGTCTCGGCGAAGATGCCCTCGGTCCGGGCCAGCAGCTTGATCGCGGCGACCACCTCGGCGTCGGTGACGTCCTCGACCGCCCCGCCGGTGCGCCGGGCGATGTCCAGCACGTAGGGGCCGTCGGCCGGGTTGCCGATCGCCAGCGACTTGGCGATGGTGTCCGGCTTGACCGGCCGGATCACGTCCTGGCCGGCCTTGAAGGCCGCCGACACCGGTGAGCAGCCCGCCGCCTGGGCGCCGAAGATCCGGTACGGCCGGTCCTCGACCAGGCCCAGCTTGATCAGCTCCTGCAGGCCCTTGTCGATCTTCGTCAGCTGCGAGCCCGAGGCGATCGGGATGACGATCTGCTCCGGCAGCCGCCAGCCGAGCTGCTCGCAGATCTCGTACGCCAGCGTCTTGGAACCCTCGCCGTAGTACGGGCGCAGGTTGACGTTGACGAAGCCCCAGCCCTCACCGGCCGGGTCGCCGATCAGCTCCGAGCAGAAGCGGTTCACGTCGTCGTAGTTGCCCTCGATGCCGACCAGCTCGCCGCCGTAGACACCGGCCATGACGACCTTGCCCTGCTCCAGGTCGTGCGGGATGAACACGCAGGACTTGAACCCGGCCCGGGCCGCCGCCGCGCCCACCGCGCCGGCCAGGTTGCCGGTCGAGGAGCAGGAGAGGGTCGTGAAGTGGAACGCCCGGGCCGCCTCGATCGCGCAGGCGACCACCCGGTCCTTGAAGGAGTGCGTCGGGTTGCCGGAGTCGTCCTTGACGTGCAGCTGGGCGGTGAACCCGAGCTCGCGGCCCAGGTTGTCCGCCTTCACCAGCGGGGTCCACCCCGGGTTGAGGTTCGGCTTGTCGGCCACGTCGGCCGGGACGGGCAGCAGCGGGGCGTAGCGCCAGATCGACGCCGGACCGGCCTCGATCCGCTTGCGGAGCTCCTCCGCGCCCTCGCTCCCGAAGTCGTAGGCGATCTCCAGCGGCCCGAAGCACTCCAGGCAGGCGAAGCTGGGACCGAGCGGGAACCGGGTACCGCACTCCCGACAGGACAGTGCGACGGCGGGACCGAGATCAACGGTCGCGGGGGCGGCTGCGGCGGTGTCGATAGCCATGATGGCGGAGGCCTCTCTCCTCATCTTCCCCGTGACGCGGGCGCGCCACAGGCCGGAATTGGCACCTGTCCCGCCGGGGCCGGAGGCCTGCCGTGCGAGAAGGTTGCCGGGACGTCAACGGGCCGTTCCCTCAGTCCCTCTGGATGAGCTCTGTGAAGTTGTGGTCCTGCTCAGCGACGACCCCGGCGTGCGAAGGTCCGATCGCTGTACGAAGACTGTATCCGAAGGCGTCAACCCTGAACGGGACCGTCCGCCACGCGAGATGCCCCGTCCCACCCCGATCCGTCGAGGAGAGTTCCGTGCCCGCCGAACCGACACCCGCGCTCCTCCCGAAGGCGGCGTCCTGGCTGCGCCGCCGCTCCTGGAGCGCGGCCGACCGCCCGGTGGGCGCCCTGCTGGCGGCCAAGCAGGCGGCGGGTCGGGCCGGCACCGTCAGCGTGGTGCTGCCCGCCCTGGACGAGGAGGCCACCGTCGGCGACATCGTCCGCACCGTGCGCCGCGAGCTGATGGAACGCCTGCCCCTCGTCGACGAACTCGTCGTCGTCGACTCCGGCTCCGTCGACGGCACCGCCGCCGCGGCCGCCGAGGCCGGCGCCCGGGTCGTCCACCGCGACGACATCCTGCCCCGGCTGCCCGCCGCCCCCGGCAAGGGCGAGGTGCTCTGGCGCTCGCTGCTGGTCACCAGCGGCGAGATCGTCTGCTTCGTCGACGCCGACCTGCGCTCCTTCGACCCCGCCTTCGTCTCCGGCATCATCGGCCCGCTGCTCACCGAGCCGGACATCCAGCTGGTCAAGGCCATGTACGACCGGCCGCTCGAAGTGACGAACGGCTCCGGCTCCGGCGACGCCGCCGTGGTCCCCTCCGGCGGCGGACGGGTCACCGAGCTGGTCGCCCGCCCCCTGCTCAACCTGCACTGGCCGGAACTCGCCGGTTTCGTCCAGCCGCTCGGCGGCGAGTACGCGGCCCGCCGCTCGCTGCTCGAACGGCTGCCGTTCCCCACTGGCTACGGCGTCGAGCTCGGCCTCCTGGTGGACGCCCTGGAGCTCGCCGGCCTGGACGCCCTCGCCCAGGTGGACGTCGGCGTACGCCACCACCGCCACCAGGACAGCCAGGCACTCGGCCGGATGGCCGCCACCATCTACCGCACCGCCCTGGAACGCCTGGACCGGACCCACCGGCTGAAGGCCTCCGCCGACCTGGTCCACCCGCTGCTCACCCAGTTCACCCGGGACCCGCGCACCGCGGCCGGGCCCCCGGCCGGCGGCGCCGCCATCTTCACCCCGCACACCCATGCGATCACGGCGGAGGAACGGCCCCCGATGCACACCGTCCCGGAGTACGCCGCCCACCACGGCCACCAGGCCTGACGCCGGACGGGGGTTTGCCGACCCGGGCCCACGGCAACGTACCAACCATGGGCGATCTCACGACCGAACGTTCGAGTGCGACCGGTTCCGCCACCGTACTGGTGGCCTCCAACCGGGGACCGGTGTCATTCAGTACCGCGGCCGACGGCACCCTGACCCTGCGCCGGGGCGGCGGCGGGCTGGTGTCCGGACTCTCCGCGATCGACGACCCGCATGCCGTCTGGGTCTGCGCGGCGCTCGGCGACGCCGACCGCCGGGCCGCCCGGGAGGCCCCCGACGGCCGCCTCGACCGGGCCGGCCACGACGTCGGCGGACAGGCCGTCCGGATGCTGGACATAGACCCGGAGACCTTCGCGGCCGCCTACAACGGCGTCGCCAACTCCACCCTCTGGTTCGTCCACCACCTGCTCTACGCCACCCCGACGGCCCCCTCCTTCGGCGCGGAGTTCCGCTCCGAATGGCAGTCCTACCGCGCCTACAACGCCGCCTTCGCCGAGGCCCTCGCCGCCGAGGCCGCGCCCGGGGCCGCGGTACTGATCCAGGACTACCACCTCTCGCTGGCCCCGGCCCTGCTCCGGACCGCCCGCCCCGACCTGCGCATCGGCCACTTCTCGCACACCCCGTGGGCCCCGCCCGAGTACTTCCGGCTGCTGCCGGACGACGTCGCCGAGAGCGTCCTCACCGGCATCCTCGGCGCCGACCGGGCCGCCTTCCTCACCCGCCGCTGGGCCCTCGCCTTCGCCGACTGCTGCGCGGACGTCCTCGGCGCGGACATCGACCGCGAGGCCCTCACCGTGACGCACGCGGGCCGCACCACCCGGCTCGGCGTGCACGCCCTCGGGGCCGACGCCGACTTCCTGCGCGAGCGGTCCCACCGCCCGGACGTCGACGAGCGGCTCGCCACCCTGCGCGAGGCGGTCGGCGGGCGGCGCACCGTCGTCCGGGTCGACCGCACCGAGCTGAGCAAGAACATCGTCCGCGGCTTCCAGGCCTACCGGCACCTGCTCCGCACCCGCCCCGAGTGGCTGGACAGCGTGGTGCACATCGCCTTCGCCTACCCCTCGCGCACCGACCTCGCCGAGTACCGCGCCTACACCGCCGAGGTCGAGCGGATCGCCGCCGAGATCAACGCGGAGTTCGGCACCGCCGACTGGCAGCCGCTGATCCTGCATGTCGACGACGACTTCCCGCGCTCCCTCGCGGCCTACCGGCTGGCCGACGTCGCCCTGGTGAACCCGATCCGCGACGGCATGAACCTGGTCGCCAAGGAGGTCCCGGTGGTCTCCGACCGCGGCTGCGCCCTGGTGCTCTCCCGCGAGGCCGGCGCCCACGCGGAGCTGGCCGACGACGCCCTGTGCGTCAACCCGTACGACGTCATCGCCACGGCGGAGGCCCTGCACACGGCGCTCACCATGCCCGAGGACGAGCGCGCCGACCGCACCAAGCGCCTCGCCGCCGCCTCGACGGCGCTGCCGCCGCAGCAGTGGTTCCTCGACCAGCTGACGGCGCTGGACTGACCGCCGCCGCGCCGGCCGGCGGCTCGACCGCCGGCCGGCACGGCCGGCCCTAGGAGCCCTGGGCCCGGTCCCCGAGCGCCGCTCCCAGCGCCGTCAGCAGCCCCACCACGCCGGCCGGGCCGGCGACCACCAGGTCCGCCCGGTCGGCGAGCTCCCGCACCGGCGCGTCGCCGTCGACCGTGCCGCTGCACACCAGCAGGCCGGCCAGCCCCTCGCCGCGCAGCTTCTCCACGGCCGCGAAGGCCGCCACGTCCCCCAGGTCGTCCCCCGCGTAGAGCACCGCCCGGGCGCCCCGCTCGCGCAGGAACCCGATCAGCGCGGCGCCCTTGTCCACCCCCGGCGGCCGCAGCTCCAGCACCAGCCGGCCCGGCTCCACCACCAGCCCGTGCTCGGCGGCCAGCGCCTCCACCGGGGCGCGCAGCAGCTCGAACGCCTCCTCCGGCGCCTCCGTCCGCCGGGTGTGGACGGCCAGCGAGCGCCCCTTGTCCTCCACCCACGTCCCGGCCGGCGCTCCGACCCGCGCCAGTACGCCGTCCAGCGCGGCCCGCGCCCGTGCCACTCCCGGGTGCGCCGGCGGCGCAGTCAGCTCGCCGCCCTCCCAGCGCTCGGCCCCGTAGTGCCCGAGCACCACCACGCCGTCGACGTCGCCGAACCCGCCGTACTCCACCGCCAGGGCGGCCGGCCGGCCGGTCACCACCACGATCGCGCCGACCCGGGGCGCCAGCTCCGCCAGCGCGCCCGCCGCTCCCGGATGCGCCCGCGCCCGGCTCGGATCCGCCACGATCGGCGCCAGCGTCCCGTCGAAGTCGAGCGCCACCACCGCCTCCCGGGGCGCCCGGAGGATCGCCTCCAGCCCCGCCCGTCCGGCCTCGTTCCCCGGCTCCGCCATCTCCTCAAGACCCATGTCCTCAAGACCCATGTCCGGAACCTACCCAGCCTTCCGGGCCCGACCCGCCCCCGGACCCGGGAACGCCCCGGTAGCCCGAGCGGCCCGAGCGGCCCGCGACCACCCGGGCTACCGGGCCGCGCGCCGTGCCTCCCGCACCCGCCGCAGCCGGTTCACCAGCACCGGCGCGTGCGCCAGCGCCGCCGGCCGGTCCAGCAGGGCGTTCAGCAGCTGGTAGTAGCGCGTGCTGGAGAGCCCCAGCTCCTCGCGGATCGCCCGCTCCTTGGCCCCGGCCGTCCGCCACTGCCGCCCTTCGAGCTCCAGCACCGCCGTGTCCCGCTCGTCGAGCCCGTCCGTCCCCGCACCCATCCGCGACCCACCTCCGTCCAGCACTACGGAGTGTCATTCTCCCCCGGCGAGGCGACACACCTTGCGCCCCCGCCGGCGTCCCCGCCCGGGCTAGCGTCACCCCATGACGCCCAGCTTCGCCGTGCACATCCCGACCGCCGAGCTCGAACCCGACCCGCTCGACCCGGCCCAGATCGTCTCCGGCACCCCCGAGGTCTCCGGCCGCGTGCTCTCCGAGTCCCCCGACGGCCGCCAGCTGCGCGGCATCTGGCAGATCACCCCCGGCGTGGTCACCGACGTCGAGGCCGACGAGATGTTCGTGGTGCTCAGCGGCCGGGCCACCGTCGAGATCGACGGCGGCCCGACCCTGGAGGTCGGTCCGGGCGACTGCGCCGTCCTGCGGGCCGGCGACCGCACCACGTGGACGGTCCACGAGACCCTCCGCAAGGCCTACGCCATCACCCTCTGACGTCCGCACCCGCCGCCCGGCCCGGGATCCGTCACTTGCGGACCCGGGCCGCCTCCTTCACCGCGGACTCCTGGAGCCCCTCCAGCACCTGCTTGGCGTCGCCCGTCACGGCGCCGCCGATCCCCGCCTTGATCCGGTTGCTGACGTCCGCCCAGGCCGGGTCCCCGAAGGGGTAGAAGCTCGCGTTGGTCAGGCCGGCCGCGAACTGCTTGAGGTCCTCGTGCCTCCCGTCCTTGGTCACCGCGGTGAAGGCGTCCTGGGTGACCGGCAGCAGGTTGTACGTCTCGTCGAACTTGAGCTGGTTGTCCTTGGCGTACACGAAGCTGAGGAACTTGCGGATCTCGTTGCGGTGCCCGTTCGCCTTGAACGCCATCATCCAGTCGGCCACCCCGAGGCTGCCGGTCTTCGCCAGCCCGTCCTTCTTCGGGATCGGCGCCGTGCCGAAGTCGATCTTGCCCTTGGCCGCCATCCGCAGCAGCGTCGGGTGCCCGTTGAGCATCGCGACCTTCCCGGCCGCGAAGTCGGTGAACATCGGCGTGCGGTTGGTCTTCCCGGGATCGGGGTTGGTCAGCTTGGTGTCGACCAGGTTGGTGCGCAGCCAGGTGAAGGTGGCCTGGTTCTCCGTGCTGTCGATGGTGTAGTTGCCGACGTCGTCGGAGAGGCTGCCGCCACCGCTCAGCGTCCACAGCATCGACTCGGCCGGGGCCTCCTCGGGGCCGAGCGGCAGCCCGTACGGCGTGACCCCCGGCACCTTGGCCTTGATCTTCTCGGCGGCCTGCCGGAGCTCGTTCCAGGTGGCCGGCGGCTGGGTGATCCCGGCCTTCTGGAAGACCGCCTTGTTGTAGAACAGCACCCGGGAGGAGGAGACGAACGGGATGCCGTACTGCGTCCCGAGCACCTGGCCGGCGTGCGCGAACGACTCCATGATGTTGGCCTGGGTCTCCAGCGAGAGGACGTCACCCGCCGGGTACAGCCGGTTCGCCACCGCCTGGTCGGCGAAGCCGCCGGTCTGCAGCAGGTCGGGCGACTTGCCGGCGGCCACCAGGTCGTCGACCCGCTTGCCGATGTCGGTCCAGCTCGTCACCTCGACGTCGATCCGGATGTCCGGGTTGGCGGCCTCGAAGCGGCGGGCGACGTCGTCCCAGTACAGCTTGGAGCTGGTGGCCGCGTCCTCGCCGTAGTCGGCCGCCACGAGCTTGAGGGTGACGGTCTTGTCGTCCTGGCCGCCGCAGCCGGTGAGCAGCAGCGCTCCGGCCAGCGCGGTGCCGAGCAGCCGGGTGGGGGCCTGGGCGCGCCTGATCAACGCGGGTACCGCCTTCGGGGGGTGAAAGGAAGCGGGGGGCCGGAGGGGGGAATCCGGCGGAGGGGAGGCGGCAACCCTGCCAAATGCGGTGCACAGTGGTCCACACCTGTGGGCCGTCCCCGCCGGGTAGTTATCGAAGTGCGGAGGTCATTGCACGATGCGCAATGAATCCGCGTGAAAACCGCCCTCTCCGGGCGGGCGCAAAGTGCCGCACACCACATGGTTCTGCGACAAAGCTCACCTACTTTGGACCAGACCAATCCGACAACTGGACTAGACCTCTCCGACCCAGCCAAGGGAAACTGTCCTCCGTGAAGCACGTCATCGCACTCGATGTAGGCGGCACCGGCATGAAGGCCGCGCTGCTCGCCCAGGACGGCTCCGTGCTGTTCGAGGCACGCCGACCGACCGGGCGGGAGCACGGCACTGATGCCGTCGTCGCCGCCATCCTCGACTTCGCCGCCGACCTGGCGGACGAAGGTCGCAGCCGCTTCGGCGTCGCCCCGCTGGCGGCGGGCGTCGCCGTCCCGGGGACGATCGACGAGAAGAACGGCATCGCGGTCTTCTCCGCCAACCTCGGCTGGCGGGACCTCCCGATGCGCGAACTGCTGGGCGCGCGCCTGGCCGGGGCGGGCGGCACCGCGATGCCGGTCGCACTCGGCCACGACGTGCGCTCCGGCGGGCTCGCCGAGGGCCGCCTCGGCGCCGGGCGGGGTGTGGAGCGCTTCCTGTTCGTCGCGCTGGGCACCGGGATCGCCGGCGCCATCGGCATCGGCGGCCGGATCGAGGCCGGCGCCCACGGCTACGGCGGCGAGATCGGCCACGTCGTGGTCCGCCCGGGCGGGCCGCGGTGCGGCTGCGGCGCCCGGGGCTGCCTGGAGACCCTCGCCTCCGCCTCCGCCGTCTCCCGGGCCTGGGCCGCGGCCAGCGGGGACCCCGACGCCGACGCGGCATCCTGCGCCGTCGCGGTGGACGCCGGGGACCCCCGCGCGGTCGCGGTCTGGCAGCACGCGGTGGACGCCCTCGCCGACGGCATCGTGCTCGCCCAGAGCCTGCTCGACCCGTCCACGGTGATCGTCGGCGGCGGCCTCGCCGAGGCCGGCGACACCCTCTTCACGCCCCTGCGCGCGGCGGTTTCCGAGCGGCTGACCTTCCAGATGCCCCCCGAGGTCGTACCCGCCATGCTCAAAGACACCGCCGCGTCCCTGGGCGCCGGCCTGCTCGCCTGGGATCTGCTCTCCATGGAGGTGACCGCGTGACCACCGCGCGAATCGAATCGGCGGCCCGGCCCGCGGGCATCGCCCTGGCCGGCGCCCGGCTGGTCCTGCCGGGCGGTGTCGTCGAGGGCGACCGGCTCACGGTCGAGGGCCACCGGATCGCCGGCATCACGGGCGGCGCGGCGCGGCCGGGCGATCTCGACCTGACCGGGTACACCGTCGTCCCCGGCTTCGTGGACCTGCACGTCCACGGCGGCGGCGGCGCCTCCTACGCCTCCGGGATCGCCGAGGAGGCCCTGCGGGCCGCCCGCGTCCACCTCGAACACGGCACCACCACCACGGTCGCCTCCACCGTCACCGGCGAGATCGACGAGGTCGCCCGCCAGGCCGGCGTGCTGTCCGAACTCGTCGAGGACGGCGTCCTGGCCGGCATCCACTTCGAGGGCCCGTTCATCTCCCACAACCGCTGCGGCGCGCACCGCCCCGACCTACTGCGCGACCCGGACCCCGCGCTGGTCCGCAAGCTCGTCGACGCGGCCCGCGGCCACGCCAAGATGGTCACCCTCGCCCCCGAGCTGCCCGGCGGCCTGGAGTCGGTGCGGATGCTCGCCGACCTCGGCGTGATCGCCGCCGTCGGCCACACCGACTCGGACTACGCCAAGACCCTCGAAGCCGTCGACGCCGGCGCCACCGTCGCGACCCACCTGTTCAACGCCATGCCCGGCATCGCCCACCGCGCCCCGGGCCCGATCGTGGCGCTGCTGGAGGACGAGCGGGTCACCGTCGAGCTGATCAACGACGGCGTGCACCTGCACCCGTCCGTCCTCGACCTCGCCTACCGCACGGCCGGCGCCTCCCGGGTCGCGCTGATCACCGACGCCATGGGCGCCGCCGGGATGGGCGACGGCCTCTACCCCCTCGGCCCGCTCCAGGTCGAGGTCAAGGACGGCGTCGCGCGGCTGGTCGAGGGCGGCGCGATCGCCGGCTCGACGCTCACCCTGGACGTCGCGTTCAAGCGCTCCGTCACCGTCAACGGCCTCTCCCTGGCCGAGACCGTCGAATCGCTCAGCACCGTCCCGGCCCGCCTGCTCGGTCTCGCCGACTCGACCGGCTCGCTGGAGGCCGGCAAGAACGCCGACCTCGTCGTCCTCGACTCCGACGGCTACGACCTCGTCGCCGTCATGCGCCGGGGCGAGTGGATCACCGGCGGCGACACCTTCGCCGCCGTGCGGCCCGCCTGACACCGGACGCCCGACGGCCGCCCGCTCCCCCTCGGGAACGGGCGGCCGTTTCGCGTCCGCGCGCCGGTCAGCCGCCGTACGGCTCGACGGTCAGCTGGTCGATCAGCACCGGGCCGCCGCTCGGGTTCATGATGGCGACGGTGTTCGAGCCCGCCTGGAACTGCGGGAGTATGAACGTGGTGTACCAGGAGGACGCCGGGTCCTTGCCGGGCGAGTAGTTCTTGAGCGACAGCCCGCTCGGCCAGTCCTTGCCGTTGACCGCGGCCGAGGCCTTCACGTCGCTGCCCGCGTTGTTGAAGTGCACGGTCAGCTTGTACGTGCCGGCCGTGGCGATGTCGCCGGTCCAGCTCACGATCGCACCCGGCTGGAGGGTCAGGTAGCTGCCGTCCGCCGACTTGGCGCCCTTGACGGTGTTGCCGGACGGGGCGTTCTGGCCCTGCAGCTGGCCCGCGTCGACGGTGGCCGGACCCGAGGTGGCGGTGGCGCCGGGCGAGGCCGTGCCGGAGGCGGACGGGCCCGCGGTGGTGGCGCTCGGGGCCGGCGGGGCCGTGGTCTGGGTGCCGCTCTTTCCGCTCTTGCCGCCGTCCGGATCTCCGGTGGAGAGCGCTATGCCCGCGCCGATCGCGATGGCCGCGACCACCGCCACCGCGCCGATCACCGCGCCCTTGCTCCTCCCGCTGCTCGCCCGCTCCTCACCCGGCTGCGGCCGGGAGCGCTCGGCGTACCGGGTCTGCTGGGTGGGCGCGTCGCCGCCGTACTCCAGGTGCTGCGCGGGCTGGTGCGGCACTGGCGGCTGGTGCTGCGTGGGCGCACCGCCGTACTCGGCCTGCTGCGGCGGGTACGGCTGCCCCTGCGGGTAGCCCTGCTGCGGCGGGTACGGCTGCTGGCGCTGCTGCCCGTACTGCGCACGGCCGACCTCCATCGGCCGGTTGTACGACGTACGGGGTACGCCCTGCTGCGGCTCGGCCGGCTGCGCGGCGCCGCCGCCGGCCGGACGGTAGAGGTAGCCGAAGGGATCGTCGTCCTGGGGGGCACCGCCCTCCGGGCCCTCGGGCACTCCGTTGCTGCCGGCGGTCGTCACGGTGGTCAACTCCCCATCGCGGTGGCGCCGCCGGACTTCCCTGCCGTCGGCGCACGTGGTGGTCGCTCGTACCCGGGAACCCTACCTGCCGCAGCCGATCCGCCGAAAAGACCCCTTGACAACCTGCGAGTAGCTTTCACCTCAGGCCACGGGACACCGGGCGCCCGGGCCGTCGTCCGGGCCTAACCCGCCCGGCGGTGGGAGCGTTCGCCCCGGGCCCCGCGCACCGCGCCGCCCCGGGCCCGCTTCTCGTCGTACATCCGCTCGTCGGCGGTGTGCAGCACCTCCTCGATGCTCATCCCGCAGCCGGCCCAGCCGACGCCGAGGCTGACCCCGACCCGCATCCCGCGGCCGTCGATCCGCATCGGCGGGATGATCGCGTTGCGCAGCCGGTGGGCGAGGTCCTTGGCCTCCTCGCGGCCGATGCCGTCGGCCAGCACCACGAACTCGTCGCCGCCGAGGCGCGCCACCGTGTCGCCCTCCCGGACGGCCTGGCTCAGCCGGCGGGCGACCTCGACCAGCACCGCGTCGCCCGCGTTGTGGCCGAACCGGTCGTTGATCGACTTGAAGCCGTCGAGGTCGCAGAAGAGCACCGCGAGCCCCTTGTCCGCCGCGGCCGCGCCGCCCGACCGGAACGGGCCCGACCAGACGTCCCCGCCCGGGCCGTGGTCGGCGGGGACCACCGCGTGCTCGTGCTCGCCGTAGCCGGCGGCCGCCACCGGGTAACCGTCGGGCAGCCCGTAGCCGTGCGTCCCGCCGGTCCGCGGGTCGGCCCCGTCCAGCCCCTCGTAGGCGGCGTGCGCGCTGTAGGAGTCGACGGCGTAGCCGCCGTACGCCGGCGAGTACGCCCCCTCGCCGTGTCCGGCCGGGTGTCCGGCGACGGCGCCGACCGTCTGCGGTTCGTTGCAGAGCCGCCGACCCAGCCGGGCCTTCAGCTCGGCACCGTTCGGCAGTCCGGTGAGCGCGTCGTGGCTGGCCCGGTGGGCGAGCTGGAGCTCGTGGCGCTTGCGGTCCTCGATGTCCTCGACGTGGGTGAGCAGGAAGCTCGGGCCCTCGGCCGCGTCCGCGACGATCGAGTTGCGCAGGCACACCCACTGGTATCCGCCGTCCCGGCGGGACAGCCGCAGCTCGGCCCGGCCGCTCTCGGCACTGGTGCGCTCCAGCAGGGCCCGGTCGTCGGGGTGGACGAGGTCGGCGAAGCTCTGCTGGCGCAGCACCGCGCGGGGGCGGCCGAGCAGTCGACAGAGCGCGTCGTTGACCCTGGTCAGCTGGCCGCGCCCGGCGCCGTGCAGCTCGGTGATGGCCATCCCGCTGGGCGCGTACTCGAAGGCCTGGCGGAAGCTCTCCTCGCTGGCCCGCAGGGCCTGCTGCTCCTTCTCCAGGCGGGCCAGCGCGCGCTGCATCTCGGCCCGCAGCCGGGCGTTGCCGATCGCGATGGAGGCCTGCAGCGAGAACATCTCCAGCGCCTCGCGGGTCCAGGCCCCGGGTCGCTTGCCGCTGCGCGGGCGGTCCACCGAGAGCACGCCGAGCAGGTCGCCGCCGGCGCTGTACATCGGGGCGAGCAGCCCGTCCGCGGGGTGCCAGTCGTTGGCGTAGACGGGCATCGGGCCGTCACCGATCCAGCGCGGGATGTCGCTGGCCACGGCCCAGCCGCGGTCGTAGGGCAGGAATCGCAGGGTGCCCCAGTGGTCGCTGACGCCGAGCAGCCGGTCCCAGGACTCGCGCGAGCCGACCTGGCCGAGCAGGACGGAGGGGCCGCCCATGGCGCTCTCCTCCAGCTCCCAGACGGCCGCCACCACGAGGTCGCCGTCCGGACGGACCAGGCTGACCGCCGCGGCGTCGAATCCGAGCCCGTGGACCGCACCCTCGACCACAGCCTGCAGCGTGCCCGCCAGGCTGCGGGCAGCGTTGAGGTCCGCCACGACCCGGTGCAAGGTGCGGAGGGTCGCGAGGCGGACGTACGGCTCCGACTCGGCTTCCATGCGGGGGCTCCCCGGCTGCTTCGGATAGTTCTTGAATGGTTATCGTCCGATTGCCAGAAGAACTGAATCACAGGGAGCACAGCGTTCGGCACGCTCGGTCAGCAATAGGCCACCACTTGTGACTTAAATCACACGACACTTATGCGCCCTTAATCAGCTCATCCGCCCCATAACGGGACATAAGGCTTTATAGGAACATTTCTGGTGGTCGGCCGCATTGCCCGTGCACTGAAGCCGCCTGCCGCCCGGCAGTCCCTCCACTTCACCCCTGAGGGTGAGCCTCGGCGCGGAACGTAACCTCTGCGCCGATGGTCCTACGACCACGGCCCGATGCCGTTTCGCGCGGCCGCCGACTACCGTGCGGTACGTGTACTCGGCTCCGCAGCCCGAAGCTGCCTCCCAAGCGACGCCCGACGAGTTCCGGGCGGCCCTCTCCCAGCTCGCCTCCGGCGTGAGCCTGGTGACCGTCCACGACCCGGAGGACGGCGAGGACGTCGGCATGACCGCCACGTCCTTCCTCTCCGTCTCGCTGGAACCGCCGCTGGTGCTGATCTCCGTCCGCGAGGACTCCCGGATGGACGAGGTGCTCTCCCGCGCCGACACCTGGGCGGTCTCCCTGCTCGCCGAGGAGCAGAAGGCGCTCGGTTCGCGGTTCGCCATGAAGGGCCGGCTCAGCGACCGGCTGCTGTTCGCCGACGCCCCGCACCACCGGGGCCGGCGCAGCGGAGCGCCGCTGATCGACGGCGCGCTCGCCACCGTGGAGTGCCGCACCGAGCAGCGGATAGCCGCCGGCGACCACACCCTGCTGCTCGGCCGCGTCCTGGAGGCCGCGGTACCGCACGCCGGCGGCCGCCCGCTGCTCTACTTCCACGGCGGCTACCGGCAGCTCGGCTGACCACGGCCGACGCGCTACTCGCCCTTCGGCGAGCGCCGGCCCTGCTTCAGCTCGGCGCGGTGCCGCTTGTTGGTCAGCCGCCGCTCCACCATGCCCCGGCTGGGCTTCGTCGCCCGGCGGGCCTTCGGCGGCGGTGCGGTGGCCTCCCCCAGCAGGGACGCCAGCCGGGCCGCGGCGACCTCGCGGTTGCGCCACTGCGAGCGGTGCTCCGACGCGCGCACCACGAGCACCCGCCCGTCCACCAGCCGCCCGGCCAGCCGCTCCAGGGCGCGCTGCTTCCACACCTCGGGCAGCGCCGCGGAGGCGGCCAGGTCGTAGCGCAGCTCGACCTGGGTGTCGGAGGTGTTGACGTGCTGGCCACCGGGGCCGGAGGAACGGGAGAAGCGCCAGACGAGCTCGGTGTCGGGGACGACCACCGATCCCCGGACGCGAATGGGCTCGGGCATGCGTCCATCATCCCGTGCCCCGCGCCCCCGGTCACGCGGTTATCCGGTCACCCGGTTATCCGGGACCGCCCGCAGCCCCGACAATGGCGTACGTGATCGAGCTCGGCTACTCCCTCTCCAACCGCTTCCCCGACCCCCCGCAGACCGACTACCGCAGCGCCTCGGTGCACGCCCTGCGGTACGACCTCTTCTGCGGCGACGTCTACCTGGACGCCGACGGCTCGGAACTCTCCACCGCCTGGGGCTGGGTGCCGGTGCTGGACTTCGCCTGGGCGCTTTGCGACATCGTCGAGGAGCTGGACCGGGACCCGGACGGCGGCCGCGCCGCCCGGGTGCAGGCCTGCGACCTCGACTTCACCCAGAACACCGAGCTGCTGCGGTTCGCCCGCCGGTTCAACTGGGTCGAGGTGAGCGCCACCTGGCTGCCGGACGAGGCGCCCGCGGTGGTCCGCCACGGCGACCTGCGCCGCGAGGCCCGGGATTTCCTCCAGGACACGCTGGCCGATCTCTTCGACATGCACCCCGAGCTGGCCGACAATCCGAACATCTGGTCACTTCAGGGCCGCTTCCGCCGAATCTGAGCGAGCTCGGCCCCGGCCATTGCCCACCGGTCATCCGCTCCGAAGAATGTGTGCCGCGCGGCGTGGAACCAAGTCCACGGTCTCCCGCGTTATCCCGGCAAAGCAACGAAGGGACAGCAAACACCATGCCAGTGAGCCTCTCCAAGGGTGGCAACGTCTCGCTGACCAAGGAGGCCCCCGGCCTGTCCGCGGTCACCGTCGGTCTCGGCTGGGACGTCCGGACCACGACGGGCGCCGAGTTCGACCTCGACGCCAGCGCGATCGTGCTGAACGCCGACGGCAAGGTGCTGTCCAACAGCCACTTCGTCTTCTTCAACAACACCAGCACCCCGGACAGCACCGTCGTCCACACCGGTGACAACCGCACCGGCGAGGGCGCCGGCGACGACGAGGCGATCAACGTCAACCTCGCCGGCCTGCCGGCCGAGGCCGTCAAGATCACCTTCCCGGTCTCGATCTACGACGCGGTCGCCCGCTCGCAGAACTTCGGCCAGGTCCGCAACGCCTACATCCGCGTGATCAACGCGGCCGGCGGTGCCGAGATCGCCCGCTACGACCTCTCCGAGGACGCCGCCACCGAGACCGCCATGATCTTCGGCGAGCTCTACCGCAACGGTGCCGAGTGGAAGTTCCGCGCCGTCGGCCAGGGCTACGCCTCCGGCCTCGCGGGCATCGCCCAGGACTTCGGCGTCCAGCTCTGACGCCACGCTGAAGCGCCCGGCCTCCATCTCGGCGGCCGGGCGCTTCGCCGTTCCCGCGCCGCGCACCACCCCGGAGGTGCGGCCACGAACGCCCCGGCGCGCCGCCCGGGCTGGGTCAGCGGGAGGCGCGCAGCTCCGGGAGCTGGAGCAGCTCGGTCTCCTCGTCCGGGGTCAGGTCCACCACGGTCGGCTCGACGCCCTCCGGCTCGGCGTCCTGGTCCGCGTCGGCCGGTTCGGCCTCGGCCTGCCCGGCCTCGGGGTCGAGGTCGGCCGGCTCGACCGAGGGCCGCACCCGGTCCGGGAGGGCGGCCGGCGGCACGGCCCTGACCGCGGCCACCGCCTCGTCGCCCACCACGTCCGCCAGGTCGGCGCGCTCGCCCAGCTCGGCGACGCTGCCCAGGGCCGGTGCCGGGGCCGCCGGACGGCCGGCCGCTCCCGAGCGGCCGAAGAAGCTGAAGCCCTGCCCACGGGCCTGCTGCGGGCGCGGGCGCTGCCGCTCGGCCGCCACCACGGGAGCGCTGGGCGTCCCGCCCAGCTGGCCCACCGTCGCCGTCAGCGCGGGCCGCGGCGCGGGCGCCGGAGCGACGGCTGCCGGGGCGGCCGCCGCGGGCACCGACGCGGCCGGGGTGGGGACGGCCGGAGCCACCGGAGCCGGCACCGGACGGGCGGGCGCCACCGGCGCGGACGCCGGGACGGTCGCCGGCGCGGTGCGGGCCCGCAGCGCGACCTCCGCACCGGCCGCGCGCTCACGCTGGGCGTCCCGGGCCGCCGCCTGCCGCTGCAGCTGCCGCAGCACGGCCGCGGCGCGGACGAACGCGGCCGGACTGGCCGGGTACTTGGGGCGGGCGGCCGCGAGGGCCCGCTGGGCCGCCTCGGCCTCCTTGAGCGCCTGCTCGGCGACCGCCACGGCGCGCTCGCGCAGCAGCCTGGCGATCTCCGTCTCGGCCTTGGCCAGCCGCGACTTCTCGGCCGTCAGCCGCCGCCCGAAGCGGGTGGCCCGCTCCTCGGCGACCTCCGCCGCGTACTCGGCCTCGGCGAGCTGCTCCTCGAAGCGCTCCTCGGCCCGGAGCCGCTGCGCGACGGACACCTCGGCGGCCGCCCGGGCGGCCCGGTCGCGCTGGCGCAGCAGCACGGCGATCCCGAGCGAGGCCAGCACGGCGGCGACGCCCACCGAGCGGACCAGGACGGTGTCCTGACTGAAGAGCAGCGCGGCCACCGCGGCGACGATGAGCACGCCGGCGGCGGTGGGAGGAAGGATCCGGCCGAGGACGGAGGAATGACGGTGGCGTCCGCGAGACATGCCAAGAAACTAGCGTGCGAATTGGGGCCGTGTCAGCCCAGGGTCCGCTTTGGCCCTTGACACTGCGCAAGCTTTACCGCTTGTGCCCGGGCCCTCACCCAAGATCACCGAAGCGGGTCCGCTCAGCGGTGCGAGGTCGCCGCCGGCCCGCTCGGGTCGTCGTGGTCCTCCGGCAGCTTGCACACGTGCTGCAGCCAGAGCGCCGCCGCGATCACCGCCACCCCGGCCAGCACCGCGAAGCCGGCCGTGACGGCCTGGTCCTGGCGGGCCTGCACGTCCAGTTCGCCGAGCAGGTAGACGCCCGCGCCCGCGTAGATGCCGGTGACCACCGACGAGACCAGCGCGCTCGCCTGCGCCAGCACCACCGCCCGGGCGGCGCCCAGCGGGTCGACGCCCTTCGCCCCGGGCTGGCGCTCGCGCGCCGCCTTCAGCCGGGAGCGCAGCGAGATCGCCGTGGCGAGCAGGATCACCGCCACCGCGGCCAGCACCACCGGAGCCGCACCCGGCACCGCGGGCAGGGTGTCCAGGGAGGCCCACAGCTTGGCACCGGCCCAGGACAGCGCCGTGGTCGCGGCGGTGATGCCGACCAGCAGACGGAGGCGAAGCAGCTTCACTCGGACGTGGTCCTTCCCGGGGTTGCGGTGTCGGGCGGCCGCCCCCGGGCCCGGCCCTGCTCCCCCCGGCCGACGGCTGGGAGGCGCCCCGACCCGGCGACGGGGCGGGGCGGACGGTACGACGGCGCCAGGCCACCGTACCGGGCCCGGGCCGGCGGGCACCCGCTCGGATGGCGGACACCTACTCGTACGGCCGGGACCTCGTCCGAGTTCCCGGCCGTACGGGCCGGCGGGGCCTACTCCGGCAGGGTCAGCCCGATGTCCTCGCGCCGCCGGACGCCCTGGGCGTCGGCGCCGCCGAGCGCCTGGAGCAGCGCGGCGACCTGGCCGTGGCCGGGCACCTCGGCCTCCGGCTGGGCGTCCAGCCAGGGGGCGAGCACGAAGGCCCGCTCGTGCGAGCGCGGGTGCGGCAGCAGCAGCTGCGGGTCGTCGCTGGTGACGCCCTCGTAGGCCAGGATGTCGACGTCCAGCGTCCGCGGGCCCCAGCGCACGGTGCGGACCCGGCCGAAGGCGTCCTCGATCGCGTTGCCGCGCTCCAGCAGGTCGCGCGGGGGCAGGGTGGTGCGCAGCACCACCACCGCGTTGTAGTAGTTGGGCTGCTCGTCGGGGCCGCCGAGGGCCTCCGTCTCGTACACGCCGGAGACGGCCTTGATCTTGAGCCCGGGGGTGTCGGCGAGGGCGTCCACGGCGCCCTGGAGGGTGTCCAGGCGGTTGCCCAGGTTGGAGCCGAGGGCGATCACGGCGCAGCGCTGGCTGTGCAGCGTGGCGTCGGCCGAGTCCACCCGGTTCTCCAGGTCGAACGTGCTCGGCGAGGCGGTCGGGTCGCTGGTGCTCATCGGGCTTCCCCTACAACTGGAACGGGCTCTGCGGCTGGCACGGGGTACGCGGTGCGGGTCATGCGCGGCCCCGGTGGATGGTCACGGTCACGTCGTCGAACGGCACGGTGATCGGGGCGTCGGGCTTGTGCACGGTGACCTCGACCTCCTCGACCGCCTCGTGCGCCAGGCACTGGTCCGCGATGCGCTGCGCCAGGGTCTCGATCAGGTCGACCGGCTCGCCGGCGATGATCGCGGTGACCTCCTCGGCCACGACGCCGTAGTGCGCCGTGCGGGTGAGGTCGTCGCCGGACGCGGCGGGGCGGGTGTCCAGGTGGAGCACGAGGTCCACCACGAAGGTCTGGCCCTCGACGCGCTCGCGCTCGAAGACACCGTGGTGACCCCGGGCACGCAGGCCCCGCAGGGTGACGCGGTCCAGCAAACGAATCACTGCTCCCACTCGGACGGGCCCTGCCCCGGAAAGCGGGGGGAAGGCAGGGCGGAGGCGGACACGACGGCCGCCACTGCGTTTCGAATCTACCCGCGAGCGCCGACAACGCCTGACCGTCCTACCCGGCACGAACCGACGCCACGCGCGCCGGATCGGCGATTGACGTGAACGTTCGGTGGCTCTCCGGGAATTCCCGGGCCGCCTCCGGCGGGCATTTCCCCAGCGGGCCCCGGGTCAGTCCTCGTCCTCGTCGTCCCCGCTGGTCAGAACGGGTGAACCGTGGTGGGACCAGAGCTTCCAGCCCGCCGGGGTGCGGCGGAAGAGATTGGTCGAGACGACCTTTCCGCCGACCAGCGGGCCGAGTTCGCCCTCCTCCTCCGCCTCGCCGCCGGAAAGGATGTTCTCGGTGCACGTGACAAGGGCCACATCCCCCTGAACCTCGGCCTCGACGTCGGTTAGGATGAACTGGATGTACTCCGTGTTCGCCATGATCAACATGTAGGAGCGGGTCACCTGGGCCCGCCCGCGCAGCACCGGCCAGCCGGGGTGCACGCAGACCACGCCGCCCTTGTCGTCGGCCTCGTCGGCCCCCAGCCAGGCCTCCTCGACGGCCTCCAGATCGCCGTTCTCCAACGCCTCGTACAGCGCCCGGTTGGCCTCCAGTACGGCCTCCCGGTCCGCTTCCCGGGCGCGCTGACCCGCGGTCTCGCCGCTCACCCTGCCGTCACCTGCCACAGACCCTCCCGTTTCACCTGCCGCTCCGGCCCGCCGACGGGCCGGAGGGGTCCTGCCGGGCCGCCCGCTGCCAGGCGGCGACCACCCGGACGGCGTCCGCCGTGCCGGCCACGTCGTGCACCCGCACCGCCCAGGCCCCGGCCCCGGCCGACAGCACCGACACCGCGGCGGTCGCGTCGTCGCGCTCCCTGGCCGGGCGCAGTTCCCCGGTTTCCGGGTCGGCGAGCAGCGTACCCAGGAACCGCTTGCGCGATGCGGCGACGAGGACGGGACGGCCGAGCGCGGTGAGCGCCGGGAGCCCGCCGAGCAGGGCCCAGTTGTGCTCGGCGGTCTTGGCGAAGCCCAGGCCCGGGTCCAGGATCAGCTGCTCCTCCTTGACGCCGGCCGCCAGCAGCGCGTCCATCCGGGCCGTGAGCTCGCCGACCACGTCCGCGACCACGTCGCCGTAGACGGCCAGGCTGTCCATGTCGGCGGACTGCCCGCGCCAGTGCATCACCACGAAGGGCACGCCGGTCTCGGCCACCACCCGGGCCATCGCGGGGTCGGCCAGGCCGCCGGAGACGTCGTTGATGATCCGGGCACCGGCCGCGACGGCCCGCTCCGCGACGGAGGCGCGCATGGTGTCGACCGAGACGACCACCCCGGAGTCGGCCAGCTCGCGCACCACCGGCAGCACCCGGCCCAGCTCCTCCTCCTCGGGCACCCGCTGCGAGCCGGGGCGGGTGGACTCGCCGCCGACGTCCACCAGGTCCGCGCCGCGGGCCCGGAGCGCCAGGCCGTGGGCGATGGCCCGGGCGGGGTCGTGCCACATCCCGCCGTCCGAGAAGGAGTCGGGGGTCACATTGACCACGCCCATCACGGAGCAGCGGTCGAGCCGCGGCAGTCCGGCAGGCAGCGAGAAGGACAGCGAAGTGCTCATAACCCCATTATCAGTTCAAGTCCCCGCTCCCCCGGAGACGACCGGACCCCCGCCGGGTCTCCGACGGGGGTCCGGGGGCGGGCGCCGGCCTACGCGGCCTCGGTGACCTCAGGGCGGCCCGGGGCCGGCAGCGGGCCCTGGCGCTGCGGCTTGCGGCCGAAGCGCGGCATGCCGAGGGTGATGAAGGCCTCCGCCTGCATCGCGGCGAACCCGATCCGGGGCAGGTCCCGGGTGTTCGGGAAGACCAGGAACCGCGGCTCCCACTCGGGCTGGAACTTGGCGTTGAACTTGTACAGCGACTCGATCTGGAACCAGCGCGACAGGAACACCAGCAGCCCGCGCCAGGCCCGCAGCACCGGGCCGGCGCCGATCCGCTCACCGCGCGCCAGGGCCGAGCGGAACATCGCGAAGTTGAGCGAGACCCGGCGCACGCCCATCGCCGGCACCGCCTGCAGCGCGGCGACGATCAGCAGCTCGTTCAGACCGGGGTCGGCGGCGCGGTCGCGGCGCATCAGCTCCAGCGAGATGCCGTCCGGCCCCCAGGGCACGAAGTGCAGCACGGCCTTCAGGTCGTCGCCGTCCTCGCCCTCCTCCGGCGCCTTGTGCGCGGTGACCACCACGCAGGCGTCGTCGCCCGGGTCGCCGAAGCGGCCGAGGGCCATCGAGAAGCCGCGCTCGGTGTCGGTGCCGCGCCAGCGGGAGGCGGCGTCGGCGATCCGGTACTTCTCGTCCGGCGTGAGGTCGGCGACCCGCCGCACCTGGCAGGAGTAGCCGTTGCGCTCGATCCGCTTGACCATCTGGCGCACGTTGCGCATCGCCCGGCCTGCGAGTGAGAACGTCCCGGTGTCGACGATCGCCTCGTCACCCAGCTCCAGCGCGTCCAGCCCCGCCTCGCGGGTCCAGACCTCGCCGCCCACCTCGCTGCAGCCCATCACGGCCGGCACCCAGGCGTGCTCGCGGGCCTCGGCCATGAAGACCTTGATCGCACCCGGCCAGGCCTCGACGTCGCCGACCGGGTCACCGGAGGCGAGCATCACGCCCGAGACCACCCGGTAGGAGATCGCCGCCTTGCCGGAGGGCGAGAACAGCACGCTCTTGTCCCGGCGCAGCGCGAAGTAGCCGAGCGAGTCGCGCTCGCCGTGCCGGTCGAGCAGCGCGCGGACCTTCTCCTCGTCCTCGGCGGTCAGCTCCGGCTTGGGCTTCTCCGGCCGCAGCGCCAGGTAGGCGGTGGTGAAGGCGGTGATCAGGCCCAGCCCGCCGAGCAGGTAGGCGACCTGGTCGGAGACCCGGTCCGAGCTGTAGTCGACCGGCCCTTCGAAGCCGAACAGTCCGTACCCGACGTGCTCGAGCCGGTGGAACAGGCTCGGGTCACCGATCTCGTACCCGGTCCGGGTGGAGACCACCAGCAGGCCGAGCGCGACGCTGATCGCCCCCATCACGACCAGGTTGACCACCGCCCGCCAGCGGGTCCGGGGGTCGGCCTTGGCGTAGAACTCGCGCCGGTGCACCAGCATCACCGCGAACAGCACCAGCGAGACGACCGCCGGGCCGATCTGGTGCCAGCGCAGGATGTGCAGCGCCGCGCCGACCGGCAGCAGCACGCAGACGGCCCGCCAGGCCCGCCGCTTGCGGCGGCGCAGGGCGTGGGCGAGCAGCACCAGCAGCAGGCCGACCATCAGCGTGCCGGCCGCGGCCAGGGTCGTGGTGCCGCCGGGCAGCTGCCCCGCGAAGTCGTGCACCTTGGTGTGCCGGAGCTTGGGGAACACCGCGCTGGCGGTGTCCACCAGACCGATCAGCAGACAGGCGTAGCCGACCGCGCCGGGGAGCCAGGCCCGGGGGACGGCGGCCGCTTGGGTACGAAGCGTCTGCAGGCCGCGGCGGCGGGGCGGCTGCTCGGGGCTCGGCTCAACGGACACGGGAACGCTCATGGAAGCTCAGCGTAGAGGCTGCGGACTGCAGTCCTGTCACTCCGGGGGAGGAGTTGTGAGGGACCTTCATGCCTTTTCCTTCATCGGGCAATGCGCACACCAAACATCCGGCAACGGAGGGTAAACCGGTGTTCGGCGGACGCTGTGGTTGAGCCGAGGGGTGGGCGCCGGAGCCTTCCCGCCGCGTGGCGCGACGGACCCCCGCATACCCGGTACGTACGGTGGACGCCGCGTTCCGGGGAACCGGTTGCGTCGGATCGCCCCGGACTCCGCCTGCCCCGACGTCCGGACAGCCTAGCCGCGATGGCCGTGGCTGACGCACCGCCAGACGATGAAGCCTGCACCGAGAGTTTCCCACCGGAAGGCCGACGGCATGGAACTGACCAGCGACGCGCTGGTGAACTCGCTGCTCGCGCTCGGCGCGGCGGCCCTGCTCACCACCCTCTGGCTCTGGCCCCGGCTGGCCCGGCAGCGCCCGCTCCCGGTGCTCGGGCGGATCGGCCTGCTGACCGTCACTCAGGTCTCGGTGCTCGCGGTGCTGGCGCTGTCGGTCAACAACTCGTTCGGCTTCTACACCTCATGGGACGACCTGCTCAGCCCCGGCGGCGCCAAGCTCGCGCTCACCAGCAGCGAGCGCCACCACAGCGGCACCCCGGTCTCCGACGCGCTGGTCCAGCCGACCGAGGAGGGCGGCCTGGAGACCGTGACCGATCTGCCCAAGGGCCCCCCGGAGGAGGTCGGCAAGATCGAATCGGTCCGGGTGGCGGGCAAGGAGACCGGCCTCTCCGACCAGATGTTCGTCTACCTGCCGCCCGAGTACTTCGACCCGAACCTCGCCATGGTGCGCTTCCCGGTGCTGCTGACCATCGCCGGCTTCCCCGGCACCACCATGCACCTGCTCAAGGACCTGCCCGTCCCGCAGACCGCCTGGGAGCTGCGCAAGGGCGGCAAGATGGCCCCCACGATCATCGTGATGGCCCGGCCGAGCGTCGCCCCGCCGCGCAACACCGAGTGCGTCGACGTCCCCGGCGGCCCGCGCGCCGAGTCCTGGTTCGCCAAGGACGTGCCCGAGGCGCTGCGCTCGGCGTACCGGGTCAGCCGCTCGCCCTCGTCCTGGGGCGTGCTCGGCTTCTCGACCGGCGGCAGCTGCGCGATGCGGCTCGCGATGCGCTACCCGGACGTCTACGGCAACGGCGTGGGGATGCACGGCGACTTCAAGGTCGCCGAGGACCAGTTCACCGGCGGCAACCTCTTCGGCGGCGACAAGGCGCTGGCCGACCAGAGCGACCTCGGCTGGCGGCTGCAGAACCTCCCCGCGCCGAACCTCTCGCTGCTGGTGATCAGCACCCGCAAGGAGACCGACTACCCGGAGACGGTGAAGTTCGTCGACCTCGCCCAGCAGGTCGCGGCCGCCAATCCGCAGTTCAAGGTCGAGTCGCTCTACCTGGACGACGGCGGCCACAACTTCGACAGCTGGATCCGCGAGCTCCCGGCCGCACTGGAGTGGATGAGCGCCCGGCTCACCTGGACCTGACCGCCGGCGGCGACGGCCGCCGGACGAGTGGTTACCGGCCGGTCGGGCCGGTCCGCCGCCACCACGGGGAACGTATCGCGACCGCCCGGCCGAACGGCCCGGGTGGACACCTGATCCGTGCAGGAGGCCCCATGCTCAGCACCCGATCGCTCTTCACCGAGATCTACCGCAACGACGAGGCCTATCAGCTCTTCTGCAGCATCGCGGCCGGCGGCGAGGACCAGGGCGGCTGGGAGAACGAGCGGATCACCGCCCTCACCCGCGACCCGGTCCTCGCCCCCAAGATCGCCCGGCACGGCGCCGACGAGCGCAAGCACGGCCGGATCTTCACCCAGCTGCTGCACAAGCGCGGCCTGCCCAGGATCGACGTCCCCGCCGAGGCCGACTACTGCATGCTGCTGGAGCGCCAGGGCGTCGGCCTCTCGCACGAGCGGCTGAACAGCGAGGTGCCGCTGGCCGAGCGGGAGATCATCACCTACCTGGCGCACAGCCGGGTGACCGAGCAGCGCGCGGCCGAGCAGATGCGCCAGCTGGTCAAGGTGTACGGCGACGATCCGGATCTCGGCCGCGCGATGCGGATGATCTCCGCCGACGAGGACAACCACCTCGCCTACTGCCACGAGGAGCTGCTGCGGCTGGTCGCCGAGGGCCACGGCCCGTACGTCCGGCACACCCTGGAGACCAGCGCGCGCGGCGAGATCCGCACCCACCGGGACGTCGGGCTCGCCGTGACGGCCCGGATGGCGCGGATCCTCGGGTGGCCGCGCTGGCAGCGCGCCGTGGTGACGGCGGGCGTCCACGTGCTCTACCTGTACGACCGGGCGTTCGGCTGGCGGCGGATGGTGACCCTGCGGATGCCCCGGCGCCGCAACGCCCTGGGCACCCCGGCCCCGCCGCACGCGGAGCACCAGCTGCTCTGAGCCGGCAGGGCCGCAGGACCGCTAGCGACCGATGATCAGGCTCATCGCCTCGGCCCGGGTGGCCGGGTCGCGCAGCTGGCCCCGCACGCAGGAGGTGATGGTCTTGGCGCCGGGCTTGCGGATGCCGCGCATCGACATGCACATGTGCTCGCACTCGATCACGACGATCGCGCCGCGCGGTTCGAGGATCCGCATCAGCGCGTCGGCGACCTGGCTGGTGAGCCGCTCCTGCACCTGCGGGCGGCGGGCGTAGACGTCGACCAGCCGGGCCAGCTTGGACAGGCCGGTGATCTTGCCGTTGACCGACGGGATGTAGCCGACGTGCGCGACGCCCCGGAACGGCACCAGGTGGTGCTCGCAGACCGAGGTCAGCTCGATGTCCTTGACCAGCACCATCTCGTCGTGGCCGAGGTCGAAGGTGGTGGTGAGGACGTCCTCCGGCTCCTGCCAGAGGCCCGCGAATATCTCCTTGTACGCCCTGGCGACCCGGGCCGGGGTCTCCAGCAGACCCTCGCGGTCCGGGTCCTCGCCCACCGCGAGGAGCAGCTCGCGGATGGCGTTCTCGGCCCGCTTCTGGTCGAAGGTCCCGACGGCGGACGGACCGTCGAGCGTCACCGGGTCGATCATGCGGGCCTCGCTAACTAGGGGGACGACTTGGCTGAACAGCACGGATGCCGCGCCTCCAGAGTACAAACCCTGGTGGCGCGGCATCCATTCCGTCCCTGTGCTGGCGCGATCAGCCCTCGGCGGGCGGCTCCACCGGCAGCGGCGGGAGCTTCACCACGTCGACCGGAGCGGCCTCGACGGCGGCGGCGCCGTTGGTCAGCGCCAGCTCCTTCGGGGACTGCACCGGCGGCCGGGTGGACGGCGTACGACGGGACGAGCCCGTCCAGGCCGGCCGGGCCGGGCGCTTGACGATCGGGGCGAAGATCTCGGCGATCTGCTCCTTGTTCAGGGTCTCCTTCTCCAGGAGCTCCAGAACCAGGTTGTCGAGCACGTCGCGGTTCTCGACCAGGATCTCCCAGGCCTCGTTGTGCGCGTTCTCGATGAGCTTCTTCACCTCTTCGTCCACCAGCCCGGCGACCTCTTCCGAGTAGTCGCGCTGGTGACCCATCTCGCGGCCCAGGAACGGCTCCGAGTTGTCCGAACCGAACTTGATCGCGCCGAGCCGCTCGGTCATCCCGTACTGGGTGACCATGGCCCGCGCGGTCGCGGTGGCCTTCTCGATGTCGTTCGAGGCGCCGGTGGTCGGGTCGTGGAAGACCAGCTCCTCCGCCGCGCGCCCGCCCAGCATGTACGCCAGCTGGTCGAGCATCTCGTTGCGGGTGGTGGAGTACTTGTCCTCGTCCGGCAGCACCATGGTGTAGCCGAGCGCCCGGCCGCGGGACAGGATGGTGATCTTGTGCACCGGGTCCGCGTTGGGGGAAGCCGCCGCGACCAGGGCGTGACCGCCCTCGTGGTACGCGGTGATCTTCTTCTCCTTCTCGGACATGATCCGGGTCCGCTTCTGCGGTCCGGCCACGACGCGGTCGATCGCCTCGTCCAGCGTGAAGTTGTCGACCAGCTTCTTGTCCGAGCGGGCGGTCAGCAGCGCCGCCTCGTTCAGGACGTTGGCCAGGTCGGCACCGGTGAAGCCGGGGGTGCGCTTGGCGACGGCCCTGAGGTCGACGTCCGGCGCGACCGGCTTGCCCTTCTGGTGCACCTTGAGGATGTCCAGACGGCCCTGGAGGTCGGGGCGCTCGACCGCGATCTGCCGGTCGAAGCGGCCCGGGCGCAGCAGCGCCGGGTCCAGGATGTCGGGGCGGTTGGTGGCCGCGATGAGGATCACGCCGCCCTTGACGTCGAAGCCGTCCATCTCGACCAGCAGCTGGTTGAGGGTCTGCTCGCGCTCGTCGTGACCGCCGCCGAGACCCGCACCGCGGTGCCGGCCGACGGCGTCGATCTCGTCGACGAAGACGATCGCCGGAGCGTTCGCCTTGGCCTGCTCGAAGAGGTCGCGGACGCGGCTGGCGCCGACACCCACGAACATCTCCACGAAGTCCGAGCCGGAGATCGAGTAGAACGGGACCCCGGCCTCGCCCGCGACGGCACGCGCCAGCAGGGTCTTGCCGGTACCGGGCGGCCCGTAGAGCAGCACGCCCTTCGGGATCTTGGCGCCGACCGCCTGGAACTTGGCCGGCTCCTGCAGGAACTCCTTGATCTCGTGGAGCTCCTCCACCGCCTCGTCCGCACCGGCGACGTCCGAGAACGTCGTCTTCGGCGTGTCCTTGGTGAGCAGCTTGGCCTTCGACTTGCCGAACTGCATGACGCGGGACCCGCCGCCCTGCATCTGGTTCATCAGGAACAGGAAGACCAGAACGATGATCACGATGGGCAGCATCGACAGCAGGAGGCTGACGAAGGTGCTCTGCTTCTCCGGGCTGACGGTGTAGCCCTCGGAGAGCGAGTTCTGGTCGTTGTCGTTGATCTGGGCCTGGAGCTTGTCGGCGAGCGCGACACCCTGGTCGCCGATGTACGAGGCCTGGAACTTGCTGCCGGACGGGGTCTTGCCCGTGCCGGCGTTGGACAGCGTGGCGCCGTCCTTCAATTGGATCTTGATCGTGTTCGAGTCACCAGTGGTGATCTGCGCCGACTTGACCTGCTTGGCGTCGATCGCTGCGACGACCTGCCCGGTGTCCACCGTCTTGTAGCCGTTCGAGTCAGAAACGACCTGCATCAGCACGATGACGGCGAGGACGGCCAGCACGATCCACATGATCGGCGCACGGAAGTATCGCTTGACGTCCATCCATGCGGGGCGTTGCCGCCCCGTCCCTCCTGCCACTCGACGGCGCCGCGGGGCCTGGGCCGCCGGCGCATCCGGTTCTGCTCATGTGAAGAGCGGTTTTATTGGACCGTACCGCAGTCCGACCCGCCGGTGGCGGGAGCACAGCGACACGACCTACTTCTATTTCCCCCGATGCAACGGGCGGGAACGGTCCACTGTTCCCGTCCGTAGCCCGAACGGGCCCCGAAACCCTCAGCCGCCGTAGACGTGCGGGGCGAGGGTGCCGATGAAGGGGAGGTTGCGCAGCTTCTCCGCGTAGTCGAGCCCGTAGCCGACCACGAACTCGTTGGGAATGTCGAACCCGACGTACTTGACGTCGATCTCGACCTTGGCCGCGTCGGGCTTGCGCAGCAGCGTGCAGACCTCCAGCGAGGCCGGGCCGCGCGAGCCCAGGTTGCCCAGCAGCCAGGACAGCGTCAGCCCGGAGTCGATGATGTCCTCGACGATCAGGACGTCACGGCCGGCGATGTCGGTGTCGAGGTCCTTGAGGATCCGCACCACACCGGAGGACTTGGTGCCCATCCCGTACGAGGAGACGGCCATCCAGTCCATGGTCACCTGCGAGTGCAGGGCCCGGGCGAGGTCGGCCATCACCATCACGGCACCCTTGAGGACGCCGACGATCAGCAGGTCCTTGCCTGCGTAGTCCCGGTCGATGCGCTCGGCCAGCTCCAGGAGCTTGGCGTCGATCTCGTCCTTGCTGATGAGCACCTTCGCGAGGTCAGCGCCCATGTCGTTCTGGTCCACCGGGGATACGTCCTCAAACGTTCGGGGTCTGGATGGCCGGCGGCCCGGCGCCCCGGGAGCATGCCTGCCCGTCAGTCGCCCTGCCGCCGAAAGACCAGCGTGCCACACCTACGGGTGGCTTCGACGCCCCCGGGTAGGTGCAGCGGCCCCTGGCCGCGCCAACCGGTGACCAGCAGATCGATCGTTTCGAGGTGGCGCGCGAACAGGTCCCCGGCCGGGCAGCCCGCCCGCAACGCGGCCCTGCGCAGTACCCGGCGGCGCACCGCGGGCGGCAGTTCGGCCAGCTTCCCGACGTCCAGGGTGCCCTCGCCGGTACGGAGATCGCGCTCGGCGAGCGCGGCCCACTGGTCCAGCGCGTCGGCGTCGTCGCGGAACAGTCGGGCGGTCCGGGCCAGCGCCTCGACCACGCCGCCGCCCAGGTGCTTCTCCAGCACCGGCAGGACCTCGTGCCGCACCCGGGAGCGGGTGTAGGCGGGGTCACAGTTGTGCGGGTCGTCCCAGACCGGGATCGCCTGGGCGGAACAGGCCTGGCGGGTGGCGGCCCGGTCGAGCTCCAGCAGCGGGCGGCGGTAGCGGCCCTTCTGGGCCGGCATGCCGGCCAGCGAGCGGGCACCGGAGCCGCGGGCGAGGCCCAGCAGGACCGTCTCCGCCTGGTCGTCGCGGGTGTGGCCGAGCAGGACGGCCACGGCGCCGTGACGCTCGGCGGCGGCGTCCAGGGCGGCGTAGCGGGCGTCCCGGGCGGCGGCCTCGGGGCCGCCGGCGCGGCCGACCCGGACCGGCACGGCCTCCACCGGGTCGAGCCCGAGCGAGCGGAGCCGCTCGGCGACCTGGGCGGCGCGGTCGGCGGAGCCGTTCTGGAGACCGTGGTCGACGGTGACGGCGCCGACCCGCAGGCCCAGCTTGGGGGCCTCGAAGGCGGCCGCGATGGCCAGCGCCATCGAGTCGGCGCCGCCGCTGACGGCGACCAGGACCAGCGGCGAGCCGGGCGCGGCCGGGGTGCGCGGCAGACCGGACGGGTGGCGGTGGGCGTTGCCGATCAGGGTGGTCCCGACGGCGGCGCCGACCAGCGGCGCACCGCTGGGGCGCTCGCGGGGCTCGCGGGGTGCGGCGAAGGTGGTGCCGGCCTCGGCGGCGAGGTCGGTGAGCGTGCGGCGTACGGCCAGGCGTATCGCGGCGACAGCGGGGTGTGGGCCCACGGCGGACGACTCCTTGACGGAGGGGACAGGACGGCGGTGGGCGCGGCGGGGGCCGCGCATCTGTGAGCGCCGTGTTACCGGGCGCTCACAGATGGTGGCAGAAAGGAGGCACCCGCTACGCCACCCGCGCCACCGGTACGACCACCGTCCCACGTACGGGTGAATGGAGAAACGTATCTTCACCCGCCATCTGCACGATTGGACCACTCGTACGAACGGCTTTGACCGCTGCCGACCGCCTCCGGCCCCGCCCGGAGCGCGCGCACGGAGAGCGACCGGGGCGAGTCCCCCGGCCGCCCGGGCCGAAGGGACGCCCCGGCGGGCGAGTCACCTCGCGACGCGGGCCACCCAGGCGGCGGGGTCGTGGATCTCGTCCTTGGTGGGCAGGGTGTTCGGGGACGTCCAGACCCGGTTGAAGCCGTCCATCCCGACCTGCTCCACCACGCCCCGCACGAAGACCGCGCCGTCCTGGTACTGGCGGAGCTTGGCGTCCATGCCGAGCAGTCGGCGCAGCACCAGGTCGAGCCGGTTGGCACCGCGGTCCCGGCGCTGCTGGAACTTCTCCCGGATCTCGGCCACGCTCGGCACCACGGCCGGGCCCACGCCGTCCATCACCACGTCCGCATGGCCCTCCAGCAGCGACATCACGGCCGTCAGACGGCCGAGGATCTCGCGCTGGGACGGCGACTGGACGATCTCCAGCAGTCCGGTCGATCCGGCCCCCTCGCCCCGCCCGCCGAGGCCGGGCAGGCCGCCGAGCGTGCCCGCCGCGTCCCGCAGCCGGTCCAGCAGCGCCCCCGGGTCGACGTCCGTCTCGGCCAGGAAGGACTGCACCTCGGACTGGATGTGGTCGCGCAGCCACGGCACCGCGGTGAACTGGGTGCGGTGGGTCTCCTCGTGCAGGCAGACCCAGAGCCGGAAGTCGGCCGGGTTCACGTCCAGCTCCCGCTCGACGTGCACGATGTTCGGCGCCACCAGCAGCAGCCGGCCCGGGCCGGGACCCTCGGGGCCCAGCCGGGGCTTGTCGAAGAGCGCGGCCGGGCTGTCCGGCGCCTCCAGCGAGGGCTCGGCCGGGGCGAAGGTCTCGTACTGGCCGAGCACCTTGGTCGCCAGGAACGCCAGCAGGGCGCCGACCTCGATGCCGGTGGCCTTCTCCCCCACCGCGCCGAGGACCCCGGCCGCGGCGCTGCCGCTCCGGCGGGCCTGGAGCTTCTCCACCAGGGGCTGGACCACCGTCCGGAAGCCCGCGACGTTGGCCCGCACCCAACCGGGGCGGTCCACGATCAGCACCGGGGTCGCGGTGGCCGCACCGAGGCTGCTGGAGCGCATGCCCGTGAACGCCCGGACGTGCTCCTCCGCCTCCAGGGCGTGCCTGCGCAGTTCGGCGACCACGGCCGCCGCCTCCGCGCGGCTCACCTCCGGCCCCGGCCGTACCAGCCTGGTCGCGGTTGCGACCGCGAGATTCCAGTCGACCATGTCAGCACCGCCGCTCGCGCTCGTCATGCCCTCACCGTACGTGCTCCGGCCCATCGGGGGGAGCCACGGGAGCCCACGTCCTGCCGGACGGGTGCCCGGGACGGCCGGACGCCGGGCGGCGGCCGTGCGGGGCCGAACCCCCCGCCGGTGCACGGGGATCGGCCCCGGTCGGCGTCGCGGCGGCGGCGCCGCGGGTGACTCAGTGGCAGCCGCAGGCCGCCAGTCTGGCCACGACGCGGTCCATCGCGGCGCGGGCGGTGTCGGCGGCCGCGGTGGTCTTCGTCATCACGGCGAAGGCGAGCAGGCGGCCTTCGGCGTCCACCACCGTGCCGGCCAGGGTGTTGACGCCGTTCAGGCTGCCGGTCTTGGCCCGGACCAGGCCGGCCGCCTCGGCCGCGCCGGAGCCGGCGCCGAAGCGCTTGCCGAGGGTGCCGGTGAATCCGGCGATCGGCAGGCCGGTGAGCACCGGACGCAGCGTCGGGTGCTGCTCCGAGGAGGCCAGCGCGAGCAGGTGGACGAGGACGGCGGGCGGGATCGCGTTGCCCGTGCTCAGCCCGCTGCCGTCGCCCAGCACCACCCCGGTCATCGGCACGCCGAGCCGGGCGAGCTCCTGGGTGACGGCGGTGGCGGCGCCCTCGAAGCTGGCCGGCTGGTGCGCGGCGAGCGCGGCCTGACGGGCGATCGCCTCGGCGAGGGTGTTGTCGGAGGTGGTGAGCAGGCGCTCGACCAGCCGGGCGACGGTCGGCGAATCGACCCGGCCGAGGACCGGCGCGGTGGCGGACGCGGGGGCGGCGGCGGGCTTGGCCTTGCCGTCCACGGTGATGCCCTGGGCCTTCAGCTGGGCGGCGAAGGCGTCGGCGGCCTGGCCGGCCGGGTCGGCCACCCGGGCCGGCGCGTCCTCACGGCTCTTCGGGTCGACCTTGCCCTCGTCGATCATCAGCGGGGTGACCAGCGCGATGTTGGCGGCGTCGTAGTTCTTGTGCTGGGGGCTGCCCGCGTAGAGCGAGAGGTCGTAGTCCAGCTTGACGGCGGTGGTGCCGGCGGCCTTGAGGGCGGCGGCGGTCTGCCGCGCCAGGGCCTCCAGGGAGGCGGGGGCGGTGTCGGCGTCGGCGGGCGCGCCGCCGATCTGCACCTGGTCGGCGGGCAGCGCGGTGAGGGTCGGGTCACCACCACCCACGAGGGTGATCTCGCCGGGGTTCGCACCCTTGACGACCCGGGTGGCCAACCGGGTGTCCCCCGGGATCAGCGAGAGCGCCGCGACGGTGGTCGCCAGCTTGGTGGTGGAGGCCGGGGTGGCGGGCGCGTTCTCCCCCGAGCCGTAGAGCACCCGGCCGTCCGCCGCGTCCGCGACGGCGAAGCTGACGGTGCCCAGGTTGCGGTCCGCGAGCGCGGCGGCGAGCGCCTGCTGGAGCCCCTGGGCGGTCGGCAGCGCGGCGCCCGGTCCGGCCTCGGCCGAGGCCAGGACGGCCCCAGCGACCGGGGCCGGGCGGCCGGCGGCCGGGGTGGCGGACGTCCCCGTGGGCGAACCGGCGGGCCCGGCGGGCGGGGTGCCGGGCGGCGGGGTGGTGGACGGCCCGGCGGCCCCGGTCGGGCCGGTCGGCTCCGCCGCTCCCACCCGGTTCCGGCCCTGGTCGCCGCCGCGGTCGTGCCCGCGGTCGCCGCCGCGCTCACCGTCCCCGCCGTCGTGCTTCTTTCCGTCCTCGCCGTGGCCCGCGCTGTGCCCGCCGGCCGGAGGGGAGGGCTGGGCGTACGCGCCGCCGCCCGAGCCCAGCACCGTGCCGGCGACCAGTAGTGCCGCCCCGAACAACCCTGCGGCCGTCCCCCTGCGGCGGTCTCCCGCCCCGACCACTGCTCCCACCGACCGGCCCCTTTCCTGAGCACCCGCTCCCGTAGGAGACACTTGGATTCTGTCAGTCCCTACCTTGGAGGAACCGTTGGAGTTCGACGTCCTTATCGAAATCCCTAAGGGCTCGCGCAACAAGTACGAGGTCGACCACGAGAGCGGTCGCCTTCGTCTTGACCGGATGCTGTTCACCTCGACGCGCTACCCGGCCGACTACGGCTATGTCGAGGGCACCCTGGCGGACGACGGCGACCCCCTGGACGCCCTGGTCATCCTGGAGGAGCCGACCTTCCCCGGTTGCCTGATCAAGTGCCGCGTCATCGGCATGTTCAAGATGACGGACGAGGCCGGCGGCGACGACAAGCTGCTCTGCGTCCCGGCGACCGACCCCCGCTGGGAGCACCTGCAGGACATCCACCACGTGTCGGAGTTCGACCGTCTGGAGATCCAGCACTTCTTCGAGGTCTACAAGGACCTGGAGCCCGGCAAGTCCGTCGAGGGCGCCAACTGGGTCGGCCGCGCCGAGGCCGAGGCCGAGGTCACCGCGTCGATCAAGCGGCTTGCGGAGCAGGGCGGTCACTGAGCCCTCGTACCCGATCTCGTTCGCAGGGCGGTTCGAGGTAGGTCGGGGCAGTCGGAGGCCGGGGTTGGCGGATTCGTCCGCGACCCCGGCCTTCGCCGTTCCCGGCCGCGCCCGGAGGCTCCCGCGCCGTTCCCCGACCGGTTTTGCCGACACTCTGTCGGCATGACGGCAACTCAGCTTAGGCTAACCAAAAAGTCGGGGCCCGTTCCGATCCCTGGAGGCCGCATGCCCACGCCCGAGCAGCCCGTCCCGTTCTCCACCGTGCTCCGCACCGCCAGCAGCGAGGAGCACGAGGCCGCGGAGCAGTCGTCCTTCATGAGCCGCCTGCTGGGCGGACGGCTCGGCGTCGACGCCTACGCCGACCTCACGGGCCAGCTCTGGTACGTCTACCGGGCGCTGGAGGGCCGGACCGCCGAGCTGGCGGACCACCCGGTGGCCGGACCGTTCATCGACCGGGCCCTGCTGCGCACCGCCGCCATCGAGCGCGACCTGGAGCACCTGCGCGGGCCCGGCTGGCGCGAGGGGCTGGCGCCGCTGCCCGCCACCGCCGCGTACGTGGCCCGGGTGGAGGAGCTGGCGGCCGAGTGGCCGGCCGGGTACATCGCGCACCACTACACCCGCTACCTCGGCGACCTGTCGGGCGGTCAGATCATCCGCGGCATCGCCGAGAAGACCTGGGGCTTCGAGCGCAAGGGCGACGGCGTGCGCTTCTACGTGTTCGAGGAGGTCGACAACCCGGCCGCCTTCAAGCGCGACTACCGGGCCAAGCTGGACGCCGCCGGGCTCGCGCTGGACGACATCGAGCGCCGCCGGGTGGTCGAGGAGTGCAAGCGCGCCTTCGTGCTCAACGGCGCGATCTTCCACGACCTGGACGGGCGTTACCCGCTGAGCGCCTGACCACCGCCGCGCGGGAACGTCCCCGCACCGGGGCGCCCGCGCCCGACCGGACGGCGAAGCACCGGGCCCCGGATCAGGCCTGCGCGGCGGTCCGGCGGCGGGCCAGCACCGTGGCGCTGCCACCGAGCAGCAGCAGACCGGCCGCGGTGGCCAGCGGCGGCACCACCGACCGCTGAGCAGGGGACGGGCGCCGAGCACGGGCGGGCGCCGAACTCCGGCGACCGCTGGACACGGCCGACCGCTGCGCACCGGGGCCCGGCGCGCGCCGGGCCCCGGTCAGGCGTCGTCGTCGAGCCGGAAACCGACCTTCAGACCGACCTGGTAGTGCTGGATCCGGCCCTCCGCCAGGTGCCCCCGGACCTGCGTCACCTCGAACCAGTCGAGGTTGCGCAGCGTCCGGGAGGCCCGCTCCACCCCGTTGCGGATGGCGGCGTCGATGCTCTCGGTCGAAGACCCGACGATCTCGGTCACCCGGTAGACGTGCTCGCTCATGACGGACTCCCTCACCTGTGCGACGGCCCCCGTCCACCGTGCACCGCCACCGGCCGGTCCGCACTCCGGCGCCCGCCGGGCGGGCCCGGGGCCCGTCCTCGGGAGCGCGGCGCCGCCCCGTGCCGGGGAACCCGGGCACGGGCCTAGTGCCGCATCAGACTGCGTTCGCCTCGTTGTGATGTGCCGCTCGGTTGCCGCCTAGCGGCAACCGAGCGGTCAGAATGATCACGTGGCAGAGCGCGTGAGAGTGCGGGACATCGATGACGATGAAGGCAGGCGGTTGCTGCGGATCGTGCGCCGCGGCACCGGGTCGGTGGTGACCTGGCGCCGGGCCCAGATGGTGCTGCTGTCCGCGCAGGGCATGCCCGTGCCGAAGATCGCCGAGGTGACGTTCACCAGCCCGGACCGGGTCCGGGACGTGGTCCACAACTTCAACGCCGACGGCTTCGAGTCGCTCTACCCGAAGTACAAGGGCGGACGGCCGAGGACGTTCACCCTCCCGGAGCGCCGGGAGATCAAGAAGATCGCCAAGTCCAGGCCGGCTGAGCACGGCCTGCCGTTCTCGACCTGGAGCCTGGCCAAACTGGCCGACTTCCTGGTCGCCGAGGGGGTGGTCGACGACATCAGCCACGAGGGCCTTCGGGTCCTGCTCCGCGAGGAGGGCGTGTCCTTTCAACGCGTGAAGACCTGGAAGACCTCCCGCGACCCCGACTACGCCGCCAAGAAGGCAAGGGTCGAGCACCTCTACGCCATCGCCGACGGCGAGGTCGTACCCGAGGAAGGCGAGCCCGAAGTCGTCTTCTGCCTGGACGAGTTCGGCCCGCTCAACCTCCAGCCCCACCCCGGCCGGCAGTGGGCCGAACGGGGCGGGAAGCACAAGGACCCCGACCGTGAGCCCAGGCCTCGGCGGCGGGCCACCTACACCCGCCCGCACGGGGTCCGACACCTGTTCGCCGCCTACGATCTCGCCAAGGACCAGCTCTACGGCCACGTCAAGAAGACCAAGAACCGCTCCAAGTTCCTGGAGTTCTGCCGCTACCTGCGCTCCCTGCACGCGGCCAGTGTTCGTATTGCGATCATCTGCGACAACTACTCGCCGCACCTGACGACGAAGCGGTGCCAGCGGGTCGGGACCTGGGCGGAGGCGAACAACGTGGAGATCGCCTACACCCCGACCAACAGCTCCTGGCTCAACCGGATCGAGGCCCAGTTCACCGCCCTGCGCTACTTCGCCCTCGACGGCACCGACCACGCCAGCCACAAGGAACAGGGCAGCATGATCCGCCGCTACATCATCTGGCGGAACAAGCACGCCGCCGACGAGCGCCTACGCGAAGTCGTCACCAGGGCAAACGTTGCCTGATGCGGCACTAGAAGGCCGCCCGGATCTCGCCCACCGGCACCCCGCCGCCGAGCAGCGGCGCGGCCGCGATCCGCTCCACCGTGCCGTCCGCCGTGGTCACCCCGAGCCGGCGCAGCGCGGCCGCCAGGACCGGCCCGCGGGCCCGCTCGGCACCGTCGTCGATCTTGAAGGCGAGAGCCCGGCCGTCCGGCAGCGCCACCGCCTGCACGGCCTCGGCCCCCATCTTGGACAGCGCGCCCGGCACCGCCCGCATCAGCCAGGTGTCGGCCCGGCGGGTGCCGGCCACGTACTCGGGGTGGGCGCGCATGGCGTCGGCCACCCGGCGCTGCGGCGTCCCCGGCTCGGCCCCCAGCAGCGCCCGGTAGCCGCGGGCCAGGCCGGTCAGGCTGACGGCCAGCAGCGGGGCGCCGCAGCCGTCCACCCCGGCGTGCGCCGCCGGCTCGCCGGTGGCCTCCGCCATGGCCTCGCGGGCCAGCACCTGGAGCGGGTGCGCCGGGTCGAGGTAGCTCTCGGTCGGCCAGTCGTTGGCGACGCAGGCGGCCAGCCAGCCGGCGTGCTTGCCGGAGCAGTCCATCAGGATCGGTGCGCGCCCGCCGCCGGACCGCAGGTGCAGCTCGGCCTCGGTCTCGTCGAGCGGCAGGTCGGCCGGGGTCCGCAGGGCGGACTCGTCCAGCCCAGCGTCACCCAGGATCCGCCGTACGCCGTCCAGGTGAAACGATTCCGCGGAGTGGCTGGAGGCGGCCAGCGCCAGCAGCTCGCCCTCGATCGCCAGGCCCGCCCGCAGGGTGGCCACCGCCTGGAACGGCTTGGCGCACGAACGCGGGAAGACCGGGGCGTCGGGGTCGCCCAGCGCGAAGTCCACCGAGCCGTCGGCGGCGAGCAGGACCAGCGATCCGTGGTGCCGGCCCTCGGTGAAGCCGGAGCGTATGACCTCGGCGAGCACGGGCAGGGCGACGGAGTGGGACATGGCGGAAGCCTTCCGGGGTGAGGGTGGGCCGGGGGCGAGCCGGACCGCACGCACCCGCCCCGGACACCTCACCCGGTCAGAGCGGGCCGCCCGCGAGCAGGTCGTCGACCCGCGCTTCCCCATCACGGTACCTGCGGGTGATCTCGGCACTGCAGCCGTCCGCCGTCCGCAGCAGCAGCTGCCGCCGGCCGGACACCTCGCGCTCGTGCGCGCGCAGCCGGTCCAGCGCGGCCAGCAGCTCCTCGGGCGGGTGCGCGGCCAGGTCGGCCAGCTGGACATCGCCCATCAGGGCGTCCGCCTCCAGCTGGGACTGCTGGCCGCGGGGCGGCCCCATGGTGACGTGCCGGGCGGAGCGGCGGACCGTCGACGGGGCATCGGTGAGGATGGCCGGCAGCCGGTCCAGCAGCGCGCCGCCCGCCGGGCTCTCACCCCCGGCCGCCACCAGGAGCGCGCCCGGCCGGCGGTCGAGTTCGGCCCGCAGGATGTCCATCCGACCGTGCAGCAGGCGCCGCAGATAGGAGAGGTCCGCCTCCTGCTCCAGGGTCTCCCGGCGCAGGGTGCGCAGCTGCTCCAGGCCCAACCGCCCCAGATCGGGCTCACCCTCCGTACCCGCTGCCAGGCCGGAGGAGCCCCCCACCGGCTCCGGCCCCTCCGGCGTCTGCCCGGACCGGCCCCGTGCCGTGCTGCTCGCGTCCATCAACCAACCACCTGCCGTCGTCCGATCCCGCCCGCTCGCGGCACCCCGTCGCCTGCCGCCGGTCCGACCCGTCCCCCGGGCGGGCCGTCGCGCGTACCCGCCGCGCACACCCGTCCGATGGCACGCGCGATCGCCCCCGAAAGGTTCCCGCCCCCGCCGATGCCACCCCACGGGGCGACACCACCAGAACGCCTGACCTACCGACTCGACCACCCGGCCGAACGGACCCGGCGCGGCGGACCTCTGGCGCCCCGGACCCTCGTACCGCCCCAGCGTGCCACCCCGCCCACCGCCGGTGCACCGCCCGTGCACCCGAACGGCCCCCTGGCGAACGGGGGTGGCTGATATGACCGGGGCTTTTCGCAGCGAGAGCGGCATCCCCTGGCGCGCAGGCGCGCACCACCCGGCGCGTACGGGTCTTGCGCACGCCCCTCAGGGGGCCGCCGGAACGCGCCGCCCGCTCCGGCACAATGGCCGCATGCGAGCAGTGGTGCAGCGAGTGACCGAGGCCAGGGTGACGGTGGCCGGCGAGACCGTCGGCGCGATCGAGGGACCGGGGCTCTGCGTCCTGGTCGGCGTCACCCACGAGGACACCCCCGCCAAGGCGGCCCAACTGGCCCGCAAGCTCTGGACGCTACGACTGCTGGAGCCGGACGAGGCCCGGGCCGACGGGGTCGAGCAGTCCTGCTCGGACCTGGGCGCGCCGCTCCTGGTGATCAGCCAGTTCACCCTCTACGGGGACGCCCGCAAGGGCCGCCGCCCCACCTGGAACGCCGCTGCCCCCGGCCCGGCCGCCGAGCCGCTGGTGGACGAGGTGGTCGCCCAGCTGCGCGCCCTGGGCGCCAAGGTCGAGACCGGCCGCTTCGGCGCGGACATGCGGGTCGCACTGGTGAACGACGGCCCGTTCACCGTCCTGGTCGAGGTCTGACCGGACCGGGGCCCGACCGGCCCGGCTACTGCGGGACGATCACGTCCTGCGTCCCCGGCACCGTCCCGGCCAGCAGCACCGCGTCCACCGGGACGTTCCGCTTGACGACCGCCAGCGCGATCGGCCCCAGCTCGTGGTGGCGCGCCGAGGACGTCACGGAGCCCAGTGCCCGGCCGTCCGGGTCCGAGGCGAGCCGCACCTCGGTACCGTGCGGGGGCAGCGTCTCCTCGGTGCCGTCCAGGTGCAGGAAGACCAACCGGCGCGGCGGCCGGCCCAGGTTGTGCACCCGGGCGACCGTCTCCTGGCCGCGGTAGCAGCCCTTCTGCAGGTGGACGGCGGTCGTCAGCCAGTCCACCTCGTGCGGGATGGTCCGGTGGTCGGTCTCGAAGCCGAGCCGCGGCCGGTGGCCCTCGATCCGCAGCGCCTCGTACGCCCAGATCCCGGCCGCCGGGCCGTAGCCCCCGGTCAGCGCCGCCAGCTCGGCACGCGGCAGGAAGAGGTCCCGCCCGTAGGCCAGCTCGCGGACCGCCGCCGCGCCGTCCGCCGCGGCGGTGGAGCCGGCCGGCAGGTGGACCACCGCGTAGTCGGCGGTCGCGTCGGCGACCTCGACCCGGTAGAAGAACTTCATGCTCTCCAGGTAGCCGAGCAGCGCCTGCGCCGTGCCCGGCTCGACGTGCGCCCAGGTGGTGGTGCCGTCGTCGACCAGGTACAGGGCGTGCTCGACGTGTCCGTTCGGGGAGAGCACCAGCGCCTCGGTGGCCTGCTGCACGGGCAGCTCGCTGACGTGCTGGGTGAGCAGCAGGTGCAGCCAGGCCAGCCGGTCGTCGCCGGTCACGGTGATCACGCCGCGGTGGGAGAGGTCCACGAAACCGCTGCCCCGCGCGAGGTTGCGTTGCTCGCGGAAGATGTCGCCGTAGTGGGCGGCCACGCCCTCGTCGGTTCCCTCGGCGGGGACGGCACCGGGCAGCGCAAGCAGCGGGCTCTTCATACCGGCCAGCTTACGGCCGGTCCTCGGCGAGCTTGGCGGTGCAGTCGGCGCAGCGGCCGAAGATGGCGAAATGCTTGAGGTCGGTGTCGAAGCCGTGCCGCTCGCGCAGGCTCTCGATCAGCGGCCGGGCGATCTCGGTACCGGTCTCGGTGACCTTCTCGCAGTCCCGGCAGACCAGGTGCAGGTGGTGGTGACGGCCCGCCAGGTGGTACGTCGGAGCGCCGTGGCCGAGGTGCGCGTGCGACACCAGGCCGAGCTCCTCCAGCAGCTCCAGGGTCCGGTAGACGGTGGAGATGTTGATGCCGCTGGCCGTCCGGCGGACGTGCCCGAGGATGTCGTCCGGGGTCGCGTGGTCGAGCACGTCGACCGCCTCCAGGACGAGCTGGCGCTGGGGCGTGAGGCGGTAGCCGCGCTGACGCAGATCGGCCTTCCAGTCGCCGGAGAGCTGCCAGTCTGTGGTGCCGGTGTCCGCCACGGTGCTGTCCCTGCCAAGGTCGGGGGTCCTGATGCAAGTGTAGGGACCGGCCGTCGGCCGGTCCCTACCTCGTGCGCGGTGGGCTGTGGGCTGTGCCCGGCGGTGAGCCGTGCTCAGCGGTGAGCCGTGCTCAGCGGAAGAAGGCGATGCCGTCGTCCGGCAGGTCGTTGATGTCCTTGATCAGCTGGGCCGGGCTGAGCACCTTCTTCAGCTGCGCCGACATGTACGGGCGCAGCGGCACGTTCGGGGCGGCCTTCTCGCCGACCCAGAGCAGCTCCTCGTTGACGAAGCCGAAGAGACGCTTGCCGCCCGAGTACTCCGGCGAGCCCTCGATCCGGGCCACCGCGTCGGTGGAGACGTCGATCTGCGGCTTGCCGTCGGCCAGCTCGCCGTACCAGATCTCCACGGCGCCGTCGTCCCGGACGGAGGAGATCTCGATCCCGCGGGCACCGCTGGTGCCGTGCTGGTTGCTGGTCACGCGCCAGAACGCGTGCTCGTTCTCCAGCGGGCGGACCTTCTCGCCCTCGCTGTCCAGCACCCAGGTGCGGGAGCGGAACTCCAGGAACGGCCGGCCGTCGTGCCGGAAGACGATCTCCTGGCCGAAGTTGCACTTCTCCGCACCGGCGGCCTCCTCGCCGGGCAGCGGCGCGTAGACGCCCGCGCCCTCCCAGGTGCCGAGGAGGAAGGCGAGCGGGACGACGTCCTTGTGGAGGTCAGAGGGGATCTCGATCATGTTCCTGGTCGCTGTCGTCGACGATGTGGGGCAGCTTCAACCGTACGGCAGCCGGACTCAGCGCTGGCCCTGGTACAGCTTCATCACCGAGAAGATGGCGAACCAGGTGATCAGCACGGCCATGAGGGCCAGCAGACCGTCGAAGAAGATTTCCAGACCGGACACGGGGGGCTCCCAGGGCGGCGACAGTGTGGTGGATTTTGCTGGCGCTCACTCTATCCGCCGGGTGACGACGGGTCTCGGTGAGCCCCACCACGTCGGCATTTCGCCGGGATCTAGGGTGGCGGCATGTCCTCCGATACGAAGTCCGACTCGAAGAAGCTCGTCATCAAGGTCACCGCCGGTGCGGACGCGCCGGAGCGCTGCTCGCAGGCCTTCACGGTGGCGGCGGTGGCCGTCGCCAGCGGGATCGAGGTCTCGCTCTGGCTGACCGGCGAGTCGTCCTGGTTCGCCCTGCCGGGGCGGGCGGCGGAGTTCGAGCTGCCGCACGCGGCGCCGCTGCCGGACCTGCTGGAGTCGATCCTGGCGGCCGGCACCGTCACCCTCTGCACCCAGTGCGCGGCCCGGCGCGGGATCGAGCAGAAGGACACCGTCGAGGGCGTCCGGATCGCGGGCGCGCAGGTCTTCGTCAGCGAGATCATGGCGGACGGCGTGCAGGCCCTCGTCTACTGATCCGGCCCCCGCCGCCCCTCGTGGTCCGGGTGGTCCCGGTCGTGACCGGGGTCGTCCCACTTCGGGTCCTCCCAGCGCGGGTCGTTCCACCAGTCGTCCTCGGGGTCCCGCTTGTTCGCGAACACCGCGGCGGCGGGCGGGATCACCATCGCGACCACGCACATGCCGATCGCGGCCGGGACGGACCAGAACCGGACCACGCCCCAGGCCAGGACGAACAGCCCCAGGCAGACGCCCATCATGGCGAAGTAGTAGCGATGCCGCCGGCTCCCCTGCACGCTTCCACCGTACGACCGAGGGCCCCTGCGGAAGCAGGGGCCCTCGGGATCGGATCCGGCGCACTCGGTCACCCGGAGCGCTCGGCGTGCGAAGCGCACGCGGGGCGCTCGGAGCGGGGTCAGAGCGCTCAGACGGCGATGGCGACCTCGGTCAGGTTGCCCTGGGAGGCGACCACCTGGCGGTCCACGGTCTGCCCCGGGACGAGCGCGCGCAGCGTCCACTTGCCCGGGCGGGCGAAGAACCGGAACTGGCCGGTCGCCGAGGTGGGCACCTCGGCCGTGAACTCGCCGCCCTCGTCGAGCAGCCGGACGTAGCCGTTCACCGGCTCGCCGTCTCGGGTCACGGAACCCTGGATGATCGTCTCGTTCGCCACGTCAACTCCTGCCAGGTCCGGCCCACCGGCCTTCGCACCGCACATGTCTTGTCTTCCCTTCAGCCTTACGGGTGGAGCCGGCGGTTCAGTTGCCGAGCTCGATCGGCACGCCGACGAGGCTGCCGTACTCGGTCCAGGAGCCGTCGTAGTTCTTCACGTTCTCCTGGCCGAGCAGCTCGTGCAGCACGAACCAGGTGAGCGCGGAGCGCTCGCCGATGCGGCAGTAGGCGATGGTGTCCTTGGCCAGGTCGATGCCCTCGGCCTCGTACAGGGCCTTCAGCTCGTCGTCGCTCTTGAAGGTGCCGTCGTCGTTGGCGTTCTTGGCCCACGGGATGTTGCGGGCGCTCGGCACGTGGCCGGGGCGCTGCGACTGCTCCTGCGGGAGGTGGGCCGGGGCGAGCAGCTTGCCGGAGAACTCGTCGGGCGAGCGGACGTCGACCAGGTTGAGGGTGCCGATGGCGGCGATCACGTCGTCGCGGAAGGCACGGATCGAGGAGTCGACGGCCTGCGCCTTGTACTCGGTCGCGGGGCGGGCCGGCACCTCGGCGACCAGGTCGCGGGAGTCCAGCTCCCACTTCTTGCGGCCGCCGTCCAGCAGGCGGACATCGCCGTGGCCGTACAGCTTGAAGTACCAGTAGGCGTACGAGGCGAACCAGTTGTTGTTGCCGCCGTAGAGCACCACGATGTCGTCGTTGGCGATGCCCTTGGCGCTCAGCAGCGCCTCGAAGCCGGCCTGGTCGATGAAGTCGCGGCGGACCGGGTCCTGGAGGTCGCTCTTCCAGTCGATCCGGACGGCGTTGCGGATGTGGTTCTTGTCGTAGGCGGAGGTGTCTTCGTCGACCTCGACGATGACAACCTTCGGGTCGTCCAGGCGGGCCTGGACCCAGTCGGCGTCGACCAGGACGTCGCTGCGGCTCATGGTGGTGTTCTCCATCCGAGGGCGGTTTGCGGAAGGTGCTGCTGCGGGTGCTCGTCGGCGGCCGTTCCGAATTCATGTCCGAATGATGGGACGAACCAGGGAGGCGCACTGTTCCGAGCGGTGGTCTGCGGTGTGCAGCGGGAACGGCCGGTACGGGGTACCGGGCCAGATCACCGGGAAAATCGGCGGCGGGCGGGAAATGCCCTGCAAAGACGCCGAGTTAGCGCATTCGACACAGACAGGCGGCCACGCGGCACAGGTCTACCGCCCGCCGCTTCGTGAGGTCCGTCTGTCGCTTCATGCCGACGATGCTAGGGACACGGGGTACCCGCTGTCATCAGCGTATCGAATACTGAGACCAGATGGCTCAGATAACGAGATTTGACCTTCCCGTGGTGGGCAGGAACCGGCCAACCGCCGTTCGGGGCCTCCAGGGGGGACGGTCGGGGGCGGGAAGCACACCGCTCCACGGTCGGCGCTGGACAGCGCGTCTCGCGGAGCGGAACAGGGGCAAGGGGTACGGGGTACGGGATACGGGGGATGGTGGTGCGGGCCGGCGGTGTGGCAGGCGGTGCGGGCCGGCGCTGCGGCCGGCGTCAGCCGATCAGGGTCACGCCGTCGCCCTGGAAGGACAGCTGGAGGCCCTCCTCCTTCGGGGTCACCCCGGACAGCTTCAGCCCGGCCGGGAGCTGGTCGAGGGTGAAACTGACCGGATCCACCTTCTGGTTGGTCAGGCCCGCCACCATCGCGGCCACCCCGCTGAGCTGGAACCCGTCCGTCGTGACGGTGTTGCCCTGGCTGTGCACCGAACCCTCGCCGACCGCGAGCGGGCCCAGCGACGCCTTGATCCTGCCCGGCCCGCCGTACGACAGGCTCAACCGGGCGTTGGGGGCCACCGGCAGCTTCCCGGCGGCGGGCACCATCTCGGCGGCGGGCGGCAGCAGCTGGGCGAGGTCGGCGTAGGAGATCAGGCCACTGCCGCTGCCCTTGGCCACCGTGGCGCTGCGCAGGCTGTCGCTCACCGCGACGCCGGACAGCCGGGCCTCGAAGGAGTGCAGCGCCACCTGGCGGGTGCCGTCACCGACGGTCAGCCCGTCGGCCGAGATCCGGAGGTCGTCCACCTTCTTCGACAGCAGATCGGTGAGGAACGGGACGTCGCCGATCGACACGTCCGGCCGATGGCTCATCCGGCCGCTCTTCACCAGTTGCTCCGCGACCTCGTCCTCGGCCAGGCCCACGGCGATCCGGTCCGCGCCCACCAGCAGGCCGGAAAGGACCACCAAACCGATCGTCGCCTTCAGCCAACCGCGCATCGCTCTCCCCCGTCATCGCCCGCCGCTGTCGTCGTACGCGTCGTTCTCTTCGTCGATCTCGTCTTACCGGTCGGTCCGGTCCTACTCGTCGGTCCGGACGGCGCCACCGGGCCCGCGAGCGCCCCGCCCGGCCGGCCGCCGCGACGGCCGCGCTCGCACGACCGTACGACGCCCGGCTCCGGACCATGGTTCCGGAGCCGGGCGTCGCGGGGCGTGCCGCCGGACCTCAGCCCGCCAGCAGCCGGGTGGCGATCCAGATCAGCGGCGAGGCCACCGCCAGCGGCAGGGCCACGCCCGCCGTCATGTGCACGAAGCGGGACGGGAAGTCGTACCCGGCCACCCGGCGGCCGACCAGGGCGCCCAGACCCGCCAGCACGCCCAGCGCCAACGGGGCGCCGACGACCAGGCCGAACACCACGGCCGCCAGCAGTCCGAGCACCGGGCCCAACTGCTTCGGACCGGGCAGCGGCGCCGCGGCCAGCACGGTGGCCAGCGCGACAGCACCGACTGCCGCCGGCACCCAGTCCGCCAGCAGCAGCGCGGTGCAGAGCACCGTCACCACGCTGGCCGAACCGAGCACGGTGAGCGCGTAGAACCGCTCCTTCGGGTCCGAGGGGCGGAACGTCTGGAGCACCAGGACCAGCAGGAAGAACCCGCCCAGGGTGCCGACGACGGCTGCCGCCCCGTCGTCCGAGTCGGCCAGCAGGACCGCCACGTCGGCGGTGAGACCGGCCAGCACGGCGAGGGCGATGCCCTGACGGGCCGGCCACATGCCGTTCAGCCGGAACCAGCCGGCCGCGGTCAGCACCTGGAGCAGCGCGACGACCAGCGCCAGCGCCGGCTGCCCGATCGCCGCGCCCCCGGCCAGCAGCGCGGCCGCACCGGAGGTGATCAGGGCGGGCTGCAGGCCCGGGTCGATGATCGGCGAACCGGTCCGGACGGGCGCGGCGGAACCGGGCGCGACCGGTCCGGGCGCGGCGGTGCCTGGGCGACCCGGCACAGCGCCGTGCGGGGCACCGGCGCGGCGGCGGCCGGTGGGGGCACCGGGGCCGTCGGCGGGAGCCGTCGGGCGCTTGAGCGTCATGGTCGGCGAGTCGAGGACGGGCGCCGGGGCGGGGGCCGGGTTCGCGGCCGGGGCCGGCGCGGGCGGCATCGCGCCCGACACCACCACCGGTGGGAGCAGCGTCGTCGCCGCGTCGTCCATCGGCGGGACGGGCGGGAGCAGGGCCGTCACCGCGTCGTCGACGGGCGGCTGGGCGTAGGGCTGCTGCCCGTACGGCTGCGGCTGTTGCCCGTACGGCGGTCCGGCCTGCTGCGGTCCGCCCGGCCGGGCCTGCTGACGCCGCTGCCCGTACGGCTGCTGCGGAGGCCGGGGCTGTCCGTACGGCGGCTGCTGCGGGGGCTGCTGCTGCCCGTACGGCTGCTGGGGCGGCTGCTGCGCGGGGCCGCCGCCGTACGGCGGCGGCTGCCCGGGAGCACCGGCCGGCGGCCGGCTCCCCGGGTGCTCCGGCTGCCCGGGTGCCCGGCCCGCGGCGGGGTCGGGGGCCGGGGCGGGGGCGGGGGCGGGGGCGTACGGCCGGGCCACCTGCTCCTGCGGCTCCGGCGCGTACCCCTGCTGGGGGGCGTACGGATGCTGGGACTGCGGCTGCGGCTGCTGCTGCTGCTGCCAGCCGCCCGGGCCGGTGCCCTGCGGGCCGCCGTTCACGTTGTTCGGGTCCGTCACGCCGCTCACCCTCCCGCGAACGGCGGGAGCACCTCGACCGTGCCGCCCTCGGTGAGGGACACCGTCGCGTGGTCACGGCCGCCGACGGGAGAGCCGTCGACCAGGTAGGAGCAGTGTCCGAGCAACCGGACGAGCTTCGGCCGGTCGGCGTGCCGCGTCCTGGCCGCCGCGAGTGCCTCCGCCAGGGTCGCCGCCTCGTACGGCTCCTCGGCCAGCCCGGCCTCCGACTTCGCCGCCGCCCAGTAGCGGATCGTCCCGCTCACCCGAGCGGCGCCCGCTGGTTCGGTGGTCGCGCCCATGGCAACCCCTTCTCGTCGTCCTCGCCCGGGCCCGGTGCCCCGGGCGGGTCCCCACCGGCGGCCGAACACCACTCGAAAGAGGTACGCGTACGGTGCCGCCGATACGCGTCCCATGATGGCGTGTCCGCCGACCCGACCGGCAATCGCCCTGGCCGCGCGGGTGCCGGCGCCCGCGCGACGCTGTGGTCAGGCTCACCCCCGGCGTGCCCGAAAAGGCCGAACGGCCGCTTTCGAGCCCTCCCGGCGAGAGAGCAGGTCGGCTATCCTCGACCCCTGAGGGATCCGGGCAGAGTCGCCCCCGGATCCTTTCGTGCTTTCAGGACGCCAGTACGGACGTTCTTGCGATTCGTCGGCCCACCCCCGGCGCGGAGCAGGAACCGCCCCGCCATTCCCGGCACAACGACGTACCGGGACCAGGACGGGGTGTCGGATCCCGGCTCCGGGCCGCCGCCCGGTACGGGACAGACCGGAAGGTTCACGGGATGGGCAGGGCAGAAACGGTGCACCAGGGGTTGCGGGACCTCCGACGCACGCCTCGTTCTGCCGTGCACGCCGGTGAATCCTCCGGTGGACGCCTGGCCTCCTCCCCCACCTCCCTCGCGTCGCCCGCCGCCGCCCCACCCGGGGCCCGCGCGCGACACCTCCTCGCACGTGCGCCAACCGGCTGTGGCGGCAGCCGTCACGCGACCGCGACGACCCGGAAAGGGGACTACCGGGTATGAGTTCTCTGCTCCTCCTCACCAACGCGCTGCAACCCTCCGCGGAGGTACTGCCGGCTCTCGGCCTGCTGCTCCACAACGTCCGGGTGGCGCCCGCCGAGGGCTCCGCCCTGGTGGACACCCCCAGCGCGGACGTCATCCTGGTCGACGGCCGGCGGGACCTGCCGCAGATCCGCAGCCTCTGCCAGCTGCTCCGCTCCACCGGCATCGGCTCACCGCTGATCCTGGTGGTCACCGAGGGCGGCCTGGCCGCCGTCACCGCGGAGTGGGGCATCGACGACGTCCTGCTGGACACCGCCGGCCCCGCCGAGGTGGAGGCCCGGCTGCGGCTCGCCCTCGGCCGCCTCCAGGTGACCACCGACGACAGCCCGATGGAGATCCGCAACGGCGACCTCTCGGTCGACGAGGCCACCTACTCCGCCAAGCTCAAGGGCCGGGTGCTCGACCTCACCTTCAAGGAGTTCGAGCTGCTCAAGTACCTCGCGCAGCACCCCGGCCGGGTCTTCACCCGGGCGCAGCTGCTCCAGGAGGTCTGGGGCTACGACTACTTCGGTGGCACCCGGACGGTCGACGTCCACGTCCGGCGCCTGCGGGCCAAGCTCGGCGTCGAGAACGAGCAGCTGATCGGCACCGTGCGCAACGTCGGCTACCGCTTCGTCGTCCCGGAGAAGCCGGACAAGGGCGAACGGCCGGACCTCGCGCAGCGCTCCTCGGCCTCGCTGGAGGCCTGACCGTCGGCCGGGCGGCCGACCGCCGCCCGGCCTGTCCGGATTCGCCCCGCGCTGTCCTGCCGGCATCCGCCGGGCGGCCGAGGTACCACTGCCCGGGCGGACGCCACACGCGTAGACTCCTCCCGTGGCCAAAGTGACGCGCGACGATGTAGCCCGACTGGCTGGTACCTCGACCGCGGTCGTCAGCTACGTCATCAACAACGGGCCGCGCCCGGTCGCGCCCGCGACCAAGGAGAAGGTGCTCGCGGCGATCGAGCAGCTCGGCTACCGGCCGAACAGCGTCGCCCAGGCGATGGCCTCCCGCCGCACCAACCTGATCGGCATGGTCGTCCCCGACGCCCGCCAGCCGTTCTTCGCCGAGATGGCGCACGCCGTGGAACGCGCCGCCTCCGAGCGCGGCAAGCTCGTCCTGATCGGCAACTCCGACTACGTGGACGACCGCGAGGTGCACTACGTCCGCGCCTTCCTCGGCATGCGGGTCTCCGGCCTGATCCTGGTCAGCCAGGGCCCCTCGCAGCGGGCGGCCGAGGAGTTCGCCGCGATGGAGGGCGCCAAGGTGGTGCTCCTGCACCGTCGGCCCGAGGCGATCGACGACGTCGCGGTGGTCACCGACGACGTGGCCGGCGCCGAGGCCGTCGTCCGCCACCTGCTGGAGGAGCACGGGCACCCGTACGTGGCCTGCTTCGGCGGCCCGGTCGAGTCCCCCGCCCCCGGCGACCCGGTCATCGACCACGTCGAGGGCTGGCAGCGCGCCATGGACGCCCACGGCCTGCCCACCGAACCGCACCTGATCGACGCGCCCTTCCACCGCTACGGCGCCTACGAGGTCGCGCTCGGCCTGCTGGGCTCGGCCGAGCGGCCGCCCGCCGTCTTCTGTTCCACCGACGACCAGGCGATCGGCGTGCTGCGGGCCGCCCGCGAGCTCGGCCTGCGGGTCCCGGAGGACCTCGCGGTGGCCGGCTTCGACGACGTGCCCGAGGCCGCCTTCGCCGACCCGCCGCTGACCACCGTCGCCTCCGACCGCGACGCGATGGCCCGGGCCGCGGTGGACCTCGTCCTCGACGACTCGCTGATGGTGCCCGGCTCGGACACCGAGCGGGTCCGGAAGTTCCCGTCGCGCCTGGTCATCCGCCGTTCCTGCGGCTGCCGGCCGAGCGCGCCGCAGGAGACTCGGCCGTCCTAGCGGCGGTCCCGGCCTGACCAGGCTTTATGAGAAGTCAACGGGCTTCTCGGGGGCTTCTGACCCCGTTCTCATCGGATCCTCATCCGGCGGGCGGACGTTGGTCGGCATGAGCGATCAGCAGCACGGCAGCGAGCAGTACGACCCGTACCGGGCCCCGCACGGACACCCGCACCCCGCCGAGGGACAGCTCGTCCAGGGCACCGTCCTCGACAGCACGACCACCGGGTACCCGGCCGCCGGCCACCCCTCGGTCGGCACCCCGCCCCCTCCCCCGCCCGCGGCCCCGCCGATGCCGCCGGCGCCCCCGGCCGCCGACGGACCGACGTCCCACGGCGGGCACGGCGGCCGGGGCAGGCGCGGCCTCCTGCGCGGCCGGGTCGCGCTGGTCACCGCCGTCGCGGCGGTCGCCGCCGTCCTCGGCGGGGTGACCGGCGGTGTGGTCGCCGCCCAGGAACACGGCTCGGCCACCCGGACCGGCACCATCGCCAGCCCGGTCTCCGCCCGCTCGGACGGCAGCGCCGACGTCGCCGCGATCGCCTCGGCCGTCTCGCCGAGCGTCGTCCAGATCATCGTGAAGACCGCGAACGGCACCGCCACCGGCACCGGCGTGGTGCTCGACAAGGACGGCCGGATCCTCACCAACTACCACGTCGTCTCCGGCGCCTCCGACGGCGGCCAGGTCACCGTCACCTTCAAGGACGGCTCCAGCGCCAGGGCCACCGTCACCGGCACCGACAAGTCGCTGGACGCCGCCGTGATCACCGCGAGCGGCGCCAAGGACCTCAGCCCCGCCACCCTCGGCGACTCCTCCACCGTCGGGGTCGGTGACGCGGTCGTCGCCATCGGCAACCCGGAGGGCCTCACCGGCACCGTCACCTCCGGCATCATCAGCGCCGAGAACCGCGAGGTCACCGTCCAGGTCGACGAGGGCACCACCAGCGGCAACGGCGGCTTCGGCTTCCCGAACCTGCCCGGTCTGCGCGGCAGCACCCCGCAGCAGAACAGCGGTGAGACCGCGACCTACAAGGCCTTCCAGACCGACGCCGCGCTCAACCCCGGCAACTCCGGCGGCCCGCTGATCAACGCGAACGGCCAGGTCATCGGCATCAACTCGGCGATGTACTCGGCCGGCGGCTCCAGCTCCACGGCCGGCGGCGGCACCGCCGGCAGCGTCGGCCTCGGGTTCGCCATCCCGATCAACGACATCAAGCAGGTGCTGCCCGAGCTGCAGGCCGGGCAGAACATCTAGGCGGACAATTACTCCGAGCAGGTCACCGCAGCACCCGAGCAGCAGCACCCCAGCAGCACCCCAGCAGGCTCCCGACAGGCTCTCCGCCGACGAGAGACGACGAGAAAGGGCAACCGCCCATGACCCCGGCCGCCGACGACCGCACCCCCGCCGAGCCCGGACCGGCCTCCGCCCGGCTCCTCGTGGTCGACGACGAACCCGCCCTCCGGGACGCCCTGGAGAGCAGCCTCGCCTTCGAGGGCTACGAGGTCGCCACCGCCACCGACGGCTACGAGGCGCTGGAGACCGTCGAACGGGAGAAGCCCGACCTCGTCCTGCTGGACATCATGATGCCCCGGATGGACGGCCTCACCGCCGTCCGCCGGATGCGCTCGCGCGGCGACACCGTCCCGGTCCTGATGCTCACCGCCCGCGACGCCGTCGGCGACCGGGTCACCGGCCTGGACGTCGGCGCCGACGACTACCTCGCCAAGCCCTTCGAACTCGACGAACTGCTCGCCCGGGTCCGCGCCCTGCTCCGCCGCAACGCCCTCGCCACCGAGGCCGCCGCCCGCGCCGCGGCCGTCGAGGACGACAGCGAGGTCCTGGCCTTCGCCGACCTCCGGATGAACACCGCCACCCGCGAGGTCACCCGGGCCGGCAGGCCGGTCGAGCTGACCCGCACCGAGTTCATGCTGCTGGAGATGTTCCTCTCGCACCCCCGCCAGGTGCTCACCCGCGAGCAGATCCTCAAGGCGGTCTGGGGCTTCGACTTCGAGCCCTCCTCCAACTCCCTGGACGTCTACGTGATGTACCTGCGCCGCAAGACCGAGCAGGGCGGCATGCCCCGGATCATCCAGACCGTACGCGGCGTCGGCTACGCCCTCCGCCCGGCCGCCGGCACCACGGCGTGAGCGACACCGCCACCCCGCCCCCGCCCCTGCTACCGCCCCGCGTCCCACGCCGGCAGCGGCTCGCCCGCTGGTACCGCGCCCAGTCCCTGCGCAGCCGGCTCACCTTCCTGACGGCGGCGGCGGTGGCGGTGGCGATCGCCCTGTCGGCGCTGGCCTGCTGGTTCATCGTGGAGAAGCAGCTGTACGGGCAGGTGCGCAACGACCTGCAGAACGTGCCGCCTCCCCGCGCGGCCCCGCTGAGCCTTCCGTGCGCCACGACCCCGGAAGCCGCCCTGAAGATGGTCCAGCAGGCCAAGGAGGCCGGGACCCTGCCGGAGCCTCCGGGCGGTGGCCCCGCCGCCCGGGACACCCAGTTCGTCTGGGCCGACCCGGCCTGCGTCACCCTGCCGGCGAGTGCCACCAGGGCGATCGTGATCCAGCCGGAGGACGCCCGGGCGTTCGCACTGAAGCCGAATCAGTCGATCATCCGCGACGGCCGCTTCACCAACGGTGATCCCGCCACGGTCAAGATCACCACAGCCGTCGCCACCAACCACTCCTCCGTGCTCATCATGGTCGCCTCCCCGACCAAGTCGACCGATGAGTCCCTGCAGAACCTCGCGCTGATCCTTGGGGGCGTGGCCCTCGGCGGCATCATCCTCGCCGGGGTCGCCGGCCGGTTCGTGGCCCGCTCGGCGCTCAAGCCCGTCGACCGGCTCACCGACGTGGTCGAGCACATCGCCCGCACCGAGGAGGTCGGCAGCACGATCCCCGTGCACGGCAGCGACGAGATCGCCCGGCTCTCCGCCTCGTTCAACTCGATGAGCACCGCGCTCGCCAACTCCCGCGACCGCCAGACGCGGCTGATCGCCGACGCCGGGCACGAGCTCCGCACCCCGCTCACCTCACTACGCACCAACGTCGACCTGATGATCCGCAGCGACGACACCGGCCGTCCGCTGCCCGCCGCGACCAGGACCAAGCTGCTCGGCAACATGAAGGCGCAGATGCAGGAGCTCACCGTCCTGATCGGCGACCTGCTCCAGCTCTCCCGCCCCGACACGCCGAAACCGGGCCGCATCCTGGCGGTGGTCGCCCTGCACGAGATCGCCGACCGGGCCGTCGCCCGGGCGAAGCTGCGCGGTCCGGGGCTGGTCTTCGAGACCGACGTCGAGCCGTGGTTCGTCCAGGGCGACGCCGCCGCGCTGGAGCGCGCCGTGATCAACCTGCTGGACAACGCGGTCAAGTACAGCCCGCCAGGCGCCGCGATCGACGTCCGGCTCCACCAGGGCGTGCTGACCGTCCGGGACCACGGCCCCGGGATCCCGTCGGACGAGCTGCCGTACGTCTTCGACCGCTTCTGGCGCTCGCCGTCCTCGCGCCAGCTCCCCGGGTCCGGCCTGGGGCTGTCGATCGTCGCGCAGAGCGTGCGGGAGGCGGGCGGCGAGGTGTCGCTCGGCCCGGCGCACGACGGGGGCCCGGGCGCCCTGGCCACCGTCCGGCTGCCGGGCGGCCCCTCGGCCGGCTAGCGGCGGGGCCCGGACGGACGGAACGGGCGGGGCGCCCCGACAGCGCCCCGCCCGTTCCTCCGCCGGCTCCGGTCAGTCGTTGTCGACGCCCGGGCCGATGACCTTGATGCGGTCCTGCGCCGGCGCCTTCAGCGGCGCGGCCGCCGAGCTGTTGGCACCGAGGTAGGCGGCGAAGACGTCCAGGTCGGAGGCGCCGACCAGCTTGTCGGTGCCGGCCGCGAAGGCCGGGAAGCCGTCGCCGCCGCCGGCCAGGAACTCGTTGGCCGCGACACGGTACTCGGCGGCCGGGTCGATCGCCGCACCGTTCAGCCGGATCGAGTCCACGAGCACCCGGTCCGCACCGGCCTTGCGCATGTCCAGGGTGTAGGTCAGGCCCTTGGAGGACTGCAGGACCTTCGGCGAGGCCGCGTTGGCACCGCTCACCTGCTGCTGGAGCAGCTGGACCAGCTGGGCGCCGGTCAGCGTCTTGACCTGCATCATGTTGGTGAACGGCTGGACGGTGAACGCCTCGCCGTAGGTCACCACGCCGTCGCCCTCGGCCCCACTCGCCTTGTAGACCAGGTCCGAGCGGATGCCGCCGGGGTTCATGAATGCGAGCTGCGCCCCGCCCTTGTCGGCGGGCGCCAGACCGGCCAGCTGGGCGTCGGCGATCACGTCACCGAGCGGCTTCTCCAGGTCGCTGTTGCCGCGGCCGTTGATGTCCGAGGCGATGTAGCCCAGCGGACGGTTGGCGATCGGCGCGGCCAGCTTGGAGTAGTGGTCGATCAGCGCCGTCATGTCCGGGGCCTTCTCGACCGTGCGGCGCACGATGTGGTTCTCGGCCTTGACCGAGGGGCGCACGATGGTGCCCGTAGTCTTGTCGAGCTTCAGGTCGATCTCGGTGTAGAGCCGGCCGAACGAGGCGGCGCTGGTCACCGAGCGCGGCACCCCCTGCGGATCGGGGATGGTGCAGGCGTAGGCGTTGTGGGTGTGACCGGTGACGATGGCGCCGATCGCCGGGTCCAGGTTCTTGGCGATGTCGACGATCGGGCCGGAGATGCCCTCGCCGGCGGCGCCGCAGTCGTAGTTGTAGGTGCTGCTGGCCGGCAGCCCGCCCTCGTGGATCAGGGCGACGATCGAGTTCACGCCCTGCTTCTTCAGCTCGGCCGCGTACTTGTTGATCGTGTCGACCTCGTCGCCGAACTTCAGGCCCTTGACGCCCTCGGCGGTGACGATGTTCGGCGTGCCCTCCAGGGTCGCGCCGATGAAGCCGACCTTGACGCCCTGCGACCTGGTCACCCAGTACGGGGCCAGGATCGGCTTGCCGGTCTTCTCGTTGGTGACGTTGGCGGCCAGGTAGTTGAAGTTGGCGCCCTTGAACTTGCGCCCCTCCTCGTAGCAGCCGTCCACCGGGTGGCAGCCGCCGTCCTGGAGGCGGATGAGCTCCTTGGAGCCCTCGTCGAACTCGTGGTTGCCGACCGCCGTGACGTCCAGGCCGAGCTTGTCCATCGCCTCGATGGTCGGCTCGTCGTGGAAGAGCGCCGAGGTCAGCGGGGAGGCTCCGACGATGTCACCGGCGGCGACGGTGATCGAGTCGTCCGCCGGGATCCGGGCCTGGCGCAGCGCGGTGGCCAGGTACTCGATGCCGCCGGCCGGGGTGTTGACCGGCTGGCCGGTCGCCGGGTCGATCTCCCGGATGGTGCCGGACGAACCGGCCGGGGGCTCCAGGTTGCCGTGGAAATCGTTGATCGCCAGCAGCTGGAGGTTGACGGTCTTGTGACGCTTGGCGTCCGCGGCCTGGGCGGCGGTCGGCATGGCCACAGTGCCGACGAGGCCGGCCGCGGCGACGGCGGCCAGAACGGCACGTCGGGATCTGACGGTGAGCATGAAGGTCCCCTGCACCTTGAGAGAGCGCCCGGCGGTCGACATGCGTGGACGGGCGACGGGAGGCGTTGCGCCAGTGCAGCCTAGAGTCAACGCGCGTAGCTGTCAGGACCCTGGACGTAACGACAGGGTTACCTGCTGACGAACCGTCGCCGCACGGCGGGCCGCCGGACGGACGCGCCGCAGCGGCCCGGAGCCGGACCGGACTGACGCGGCAGGGGCTCCGGCGCACGCCGGGGCGGGGTTCAGAGACCTGGTTCGGACGCCAACTGGCGCTCTGCACGGGTCCGCTCGGCGACCGTGTCCTCCGTCATCGCGCGGTCGGTGTAGACCAATGGCCGCTCGGCCTCGGTGATGATGTGCTTCACCACCTGGACGTTGCCGTTGACGTCCCAGACCGCGATGCCGGGCGAGAGTGTGGGGATGATCTCAACCGCCCAGCGCGGCAGACCCAGCACCCGGCCGGTGGCTCTCGCCTCCTCGGCCTTCTGCATGTAGATCGTCCGGGTGGAGGCCATCTTGAGGATCGCCGAGGCCTCCTTCGCGGCCGCGCCGTCCACCACGTCGGACAGGTGGTGCACCACCGCCACGAAGGAGAGACCGAGCCGGCGCCCGAACTTCAGCAGACGCTGGAACAGCTGGGCGACGAAGGGGCTGTTGATGATGTGCCAGGCCTCTTCCACCAGGAAGATCCGCTTGCGCCGGTCCGGCCTGATCCAGGTGTGCTCCAGCCAGACGCCGACGATCGCCATCAGGATCGGCATCGCGATCGAGTTCCGGTCGATGTGCGACAGGTCGAACACGATCAGCGGCGCGTCCAGGTCGATGCCGTCGGTGGTCGGCCCGTCGAACATGCCGCGCAGGTCACCGTCGACCAGCCGGTCCAGCACCAGGGCCACGTCCAGGCCCCAGGACTGCACCTCGTCCACCCCGACCCCGAGCGACTCCACCGAGGCCAGCTCGGGGCTCCGCAGGGTGTCGATGATGTCGTCCAGCACCGGCTGCCGGTCGGTCACCGAGGCGATCACATGGGCGTGCGCCGCCTTCAGCGCGAACCCCGCCCGCTCCTCCAGCCCGCGCCCCATCGCCACCTCGACGATGGTGCGCAGCAGCGACAGCTGGCCGGTCTGGGTGATCGCCGGGTCCAGCGGGTTGAGCTTCACCCCGCCGTCCCGGGCCGCCATCGGGTCGAGCCGGATCGACTTTATGCCCAGCGCGTTGGCGATCAGGTTCCACTCGCCGACGCCGTCCTCGCCCTGCGCGTCCAGCACCACCACCTGCCGGTCGCGGAACCGCAGCTGGCGCAGCACGTACGTCTTCTCCAGCGCGGACTTGCCGTTGCCCGACTCCCCGAGCACCAGCCAGTGCGGAGCCGGCAGCTGCTGCCCGTACAGCTGGAAGGGGTCGTAGACGTAGCCCTTGCCGCTGTACACCTCGCGGCCGATGATCACGCCGGAGTCACCCAGCCCCGGCGCGGCGGTGGGCAGGTAGACCGCCTGCGCCTGGCCGGTGGAGGTGCGCACCGGCAGCCGGGTGGTCTCCACCTTGCCGAACATCAGGCTGGTGAACGCGTCGGTGAGGTTGCCGATCGCCATGCGGGGCCTCCAGGTGGATCAGCGGCGGATGCCGGTGGCGAACGGCAGGGTGTTGACGAACGCCCGGTGGTGCTCGCGGTCGCACCACTCCAGCTTGAGGTAGCTCTTGCCGGCCGAGGCACGGATGGTCCGCTTGTCGCGGGCCAGCGCCTCCGGGTTGCGCGAGGAGACGGTGATGTAGCCGACCAGGTTGACCCCGGCCGCGCCGGAGGCCAGGTCGTCACCGCGCTGGTCGACCCGGCCGGTGTGGGCCAGGTCGCGCGGGTCGACCGTCCGGTTCATCTTCGCGGCGCGGCTCGCCTCCGCCTCGTCGTTGGTCTTCTCGGTGAGCATCCGCTCGATCGCGACATCGGTGGGCTCCAGGTCCATCGTCACCGCGACCGTCCGGATCACGTCCGGGGTGTGCACCAGCAGCGGAGCCAGGAAGTTGACGCCCACCGGGGTCAGCGGCCACTCCTTGATCCACGCGGTGGCGTGGCACCAGGGCGCGCGGGTCGCCGACTCGCGGGTCTTCGCCTCCAGGTACTGCGGGTTCGTCGCGTCCAGCTCGGCCGGCCAGGCGTTGCGCCGGGACATCGCCTGGATGTGGTCGATCGGGTGGTCCGGGTCGTACATCGAGTGCAGCAGCGAGGAGAGCCGCGCCTGCCCGAGCGGCTGGCGCACCCGGATGTCGGCCTCCGCCAGCCGCGCGCAGATGTCCGTCAGCTCACGGGCCATCACCGCGGCCAGGCCCTCGTCGTCCCGGGCCCGCCGCCCGGTCGCCGTCCGGCCCATCGCGTGCGCCTCGGCAGCCAGGTCACGGGTGTAGTGCATACAGGCCACCAGGTACGCCCGGTGCTGCTCGGAGGAGGTCGACACCATCGACTGCAGCTGGTCGTACGAGTCCTTCAGCCAGCCCGGTGCGTCGTGGTCACCGCGCCGCTCCACGTCCTTGGCGTGCGCGTCCGGGTCCGCCGGCAGCGTACGGGCCAGGATCTGCAGCCGCGTCACGAAGCCGTCGCCGTTGGCGACGTGCTTCAGCAGCGTGCCGAACCGGTCGACCAGGGCCTCCTGGTCCTCCGAGTCGCGCAGGCCGACGCCCGGGCCCTCGATCTCGATCGCGGCCGTCACCGTCCGCCGCTCCAGGTGCATCAGCACCCCGACCTCGTCCGGCCCGAACGGCGCGGCCAGCCAGCGCAGCCGCCCCACCCCGGGCGGCGGGCCGACCTCGACCTCCCGCCCGTCCATCCGGGTCCCGGCGTCCATCACGTCCGACTTCCACACCGCCCGGCCGCTGCGGACCGTCCGGCGGTAGGTGCGGTTGATCTCCACCCACTTGTAGAACGTCCGGCGCCGGTACGGCACGTAGACCGCCGCGATCGCCAGCAGGGGCAGACCGACCAGACCCGCGATGCGCAGCGGCAGGATCGGCATCAGCAGACCCCAGAGCATGCCGAGGAACGCCCCGAAGATGATCAGGACGATCTCGCCGGACTCCCGGTTGCGGCCGATCGGCGCGTTCGGGCGGGCCTTGCCGATCAGGTAGGTACGGCGCTGGTGCACGTACGGCTGGGCGTACTGGGCGCCGTACTGGCCGAGTGGTTCGCTGCTCACTTACCCGTCACCCTCCCTTCGCTGGATTGCTGTCGCGGGTCGAGGCCGAGGCCGGCGAGGCCTGCGGCGGCGGCGCGGGGGACCGCGTGGCGTGGGCGGCGATGCCCGGCGCGACCGAGCCGCCGCCCACCCCCGGGCTGCCGCCGCCCCCCTGCGCGCCGCGGTCGCCGTGCGTGCTGATGCCCTGCTTCACCAGGTTCGCCGTGCCGTTGATCATCGCCGACCCGGCCGACACCGCGCTGGCCCGGGCATGGCGCATGCTCATGATCTCGTCGCCGAAGCCCGGCACGAAACGGTAGACGGAGGCGCTCGCGAAGATCGAGAGGAAGAGGATCGCCAGGCCGGACAGCACCCGGGCGAAGTCGTCGTTGGCCCCGGCGCCGGTGGCCACCGCGCCGGCCAGCCCGAGGATGATCACGATGATCGGCTTCGCCAGGTCCACCGCCAGCATCACCCCGGCCCAACGGCGCACGTGCTTCCACAGCTGCTTGTCGACCAGCCCCGCGTACACCGCCGTCCCCAGCAGCGCGCCCACGTACAGCATCGCCGCGCGGATCAGCAGCTCGACCCAGAGCACCGCCGCCGCCAGCACGGCCACCAGCGACACGATGATCAGGATCAGCGGGCCGCCGCCCATGTCACCCTTCTCCAGGGTGTCCGCGAACCCGCCCAGGTACGTCCCGGTGTCGGACTTCGTCCCCACCGCGATCGCCGTGGTCAGCCCGTCCGTCGCGCTCACCACGGTGTACAGGATCAGCGGCGTGAACGCGGAGGCCACCACGGTCAGCCACAGGAAGCCGATCGCCTCCGAGATCGCCGTCGTCAGGGGCGCGCCGCGCACCGCCCGCTTCGTCACCGCCAGCAGCCAGAGCACCAGCGTGATGATCGTCGAGGCGGCGAACACCACCGCGTACTGCTGCAGGAACGACGCGTTGGTGAAGTCCACCTGCGTCGTCCCGTCGATGGCCCCCGACAGCTTCCGCACCACCCAGGACGCCGCCTGCGCACACCCCTTCGCCAGCGCCCCGAGCGGATCGGTGACACTCCCGACGGTCCCGGAGCCGGGGAGGGAGGCCCCACCGCCCGGCTTGTCCACGCAAAGGATTCCGTTGCCGGAGATCGGAAGGTCGGGACAGTTCGCACTGGCGCTGGGGGACGGCGTCGCCGTCGGCGACGGCTCCGCGAAGGCCCGCTGCGCCGTCAGCAGCGCGGCCACCTGCACGGCGGCCAGCGCCCCCGCGAACGCGCCGGCCCGGCGGGCACCGGGGCGCACGGCGGAGGGGGCGACAGGACGTGCGGCACGGCGCCGCGGGGTGGACTCAACGGGCATAGCGGAAACCCCCGAACTGCTGGACGGCGCCGGTGATCTCCTCGGCGGTGGCGGCCTGCTGGTCGCCCGGCATCGGGGCTGGGCCCGGCCGGCTTGCGTAGTCGGCGAGCTTCCAGTCACTGCCCGCCCAGCGCAGGGTCAGGGTGAGGGTGAACCAGTTCTCCATGACCGGCTGGACGGAGCGCTCGCCGGCGAGCCCGGTGAGGCCCGTGCACCAGACCTCGACCTTGGCCTCGCCGTCGCTGTAACCCACCTGCTTGGCACCCACCGGGACGGTGCGGCTGACGAAGGTGAGCCCCTTCGGCGCGCGGCCCTGGGCGTCGAGGCCGTAGCGGGCCGCGGTGTCCCCGCCGAACCCCTGGTCGAGGCGGGTCTGGAGGGCCGTGACGGCCGACGGGTCGGCGATGGTGGCCACGATGGTGTGGCGGCTGTCGGTGCGGAACATGTCGGCCGAGCCGATGGCGACCGCGTAGTTGGTGGCGGCCGACTGCGCGCCCTGGTCGGTGTGCGGGAAGCCGCCTGCGATCCCGTTGGTCGTGGTGCCGACGGGCTGGTCCCCGCTGGGCGCCGGCCCGGCGCCGGAGGCGGCCGTGGGGGCGACGCCGTCGGCCGAGCGGGCGGGCCCGGAGCCGGGGTCGGCCTTGCCGCGGTTGGCGATGGAGATCGCCACCACCAGCAGGGTCACGACCACTAGGACGGCCAGCAGGGTCCGCAGCGGTCGGGGCTGACGGGCGGTCGGCTGGGACGAGGGCTGTTCGCCGACCGGCAGCCGCGTACGGGTGTGCGGCTGGTCGTCGGACAACGGCACGGCGGCCCTCCTGGTGCTGGGAGCCGGGGAGGCTCCGGGGGCCCCTCCGCCCGTGGGCGGGCGCGGAGGGAGGGGTGGTGGGGTGGACTCCCGACGGGGCTCCGACGGGGGCTCCGACGGAACCGGCGGCCGGGCGGGCGGACAGCCGTGCCGCCCACGCGCGCCCGAACTGTCCGATCGTCAGATGGCCATGCCGTACACAATGGTGAACAGAGTGCCAAGTGATCCAATGATGAACACGCCGGTCAGCCCGGCGATGATCAGTCCCTTGCCCTGTTCGGCACCGAAGCTGTCCCGCATCGCGGTCGCACCGATCCGCTGCTTGGCCGCGCCCCAGACGGCCAGGCCGAGGCAGGCCAGGATCGCCACGGCCATGACGACCTCGACCATCACCCGGGCCTCCGACCCGAGACTCGCGAACGGGCCCCAGTCCGGGGCGATCCCGCCGATGATGGTGTCGATATTCGGCTTCTTAGGAGGGTCTTCGGCCAGGTGGCCGATCGCGAGTCTGTCCACGCTGCTCAGGTTCATTTCCATCTCACCGCCCGATCAGGCAAATTCAAGGGCCCAGACCCCGTCCGCGCGAAGGGTCGGTACCTATTCTTGGCCAGATCTGATGTCGACTTGGCTGCTTCTCGCGGATTGGTCGTGCGGCACCGGACACGTACGCGAGGATGTCCACCGTACGAAGGATAGCGCTCACTCTTTGTATCTCTGATGATTGCGGTGAGCAACGCCTTCCGGGACACTTCGACTGACGATTCGTCGGGATGGTGCTGATGGTACTCCGGAAGGCCGGTACGGCCGCCGCCGCTGCGGGAGTTGTAGCGGTCGGCTTCATCGGGCTGGTCACGGTTGCGACGTATGCGGCCAGTGGTGCGCCGCAGCAGTCGGCCAATCGCGCCACGCTCTCCCCGGGCACCGTTCCGGCGGCCTACCAGGGGCCGATCCAGCAGTGGGGCTCGCTCTGCCCGGAGATCTCCCCGCCGATGCTCGCGGCGCAGCTGTACCAGGAAAGCGGCTTTGACCCGGGCGCCCGATCGCCGGTCGGCGCGCAGGGAATGGCGCAGTTCATGCCGGCCACTTGGGGAACATACGGCACGGACGGCAACAATGACGGCAAGAAGGATGTCTGGGACCCGCTGGACGCGATCGCCTCGGCCGCCACGTTCGACTGCGCACTCGCCGACGACGTGGCCAAGGTCCCGGGCGACCGCCAGGCCAACCTGCTGGCCGCCTACAACGCCGGTCCGTACGCGGTCACGAAGTACGGCGGGATCCCGCCGTACAAGGAGACCCAGGGCTATGTGAAGAACATCCAGGCCATGGCCCGGAGCTTCACCGCGCCGACCGCGCCGGTGGCCGTCTCCCAGCAGTCGGCCGGGGCGATCTACTTCGCCCAGACCAAGCTCGGTACCCCGTACCTGTGGGGCGGCGAGGGCCTGCCCTCGCAGAACGGGCGGTTCGACTGCTCCGGGCTGACCCAGGCGGCGTACGCCAGCGTGGGCATCACGCTCCCCCGGGTCGCCAACGACCAGTGGTACGCCGGGCAGCACCCCTCGCGCGACCAGCTCCGCCCGGGGGACCTGGTGTTCTGGGCGACCGACCTGGGCGACCCGCGCACCATCCACCACGTCGGCATCTACGTCGGCGGCGGTTACATGATCAACGCCCCGCACACCGGCGCGGTGATCCGCTACGACAAGATCGACAGCAAGGAGTACATCGGCGCCACCCGGGTCACCTCGGACGGCGCCGAGGCGCTGCCGGTCCGCAACACCGACGGCAGCATCACCGGCCCCAGCCGCCCGGGCACCCCGGACTCCCCGGCCCCGTCGACCCCCGCCGCCCCGGCCAACCAGGCCGCCCCCGCGCCGCCGTCCGCCCTCGGCGCGCCCGGCTCCGCGGCGTCCCGCCGGACGGTCGCGGCCGGCCCCTCCCCGACAGGTGCAGGTCAAAACGCTGCAAAGAGCTGAACCCTCCGGGCCGCCGGGTGTGAGTGCGCTGTGGACGCTGAGTCAAGTTTCCATAACCGCGCGTTTCCGTGGAACGCTGTGCACCGGTTATGACGTTGTGTTCGTTGGCTCCACGTCAGCTCCCTGAACAGGGCGGGGACGGCGGGCCACGGCCGGATCGAACAGGTGCTGCGGAACCAGAAGGAGGTGCGGCGTGTCGACGCCGCTTGCCGACACGACCAACCCCGACCTCGGACTGCTCTACGCCGTCAACGGCCTGGCCAAGCGCTCCCCGCAGTGGTTGGACCACTCGGTCTCCTGGATCGGCGAGTACGGCATCCTGATCGGCCTGGCCCTGCTGGGGCTGGTCGGCTGGCTCCAGGCGCGACGCCGCCCGGACGCCCCGGTGGCCGTCGCCGGCCTGCTCTGGGCGCCGCTCGCGGTCGCACTAGCCGAGCTCGCGAACCTGCCGATCGCCGCCATCGTCAACCGCCCGCGGCCGTTCGTCGACCACGCCGGGCTGGACGTGCTGGTGGAGGGCAAGGAGGGCACCCACTCCTTCGTGAGCGACCACTCGACGATGTCGATGGGCATCGCGGTCGCCCTGTTCCTGGTGAACCGGCGGCTGGGCTGGATCGCCGGCGGCCTCGCGCTGCTGCAGGGCTTCTGCCGGATGTACATGGGCGTCCACTACCCCACCGACGTGATCGGCGGCTTCGCGCTCGCCACCGCGGTGGTCCTGCTGCTGGCGCCGATCGCGATGGCCGTGCTGGTCCCGCTCTGCCACGCGCTGAGCCGCACCGCCGTCGCCCCGCTGATCCGGGCACCGCAGTCCGGCAACCGCCCGCGCGGCGGCCGACGGGGGCGGGCCGGCGGCGCCGTGACGTCCGGCGAGCAGCCGCCGGAGTCCGACCTCGCGGCCTAGCGGGCAGGGCCGGACGAAGCCGCCGGGGCCGCGTCCGGCCGGCGCCGGACCGTCGCCCTGCCGGCGCTAGACCGTCGTCAGGCCGGTGCCGGTCCCGGCCAGGTGGTCGGCGGCCTCGCGTCTGGTCAGGTCCCGGGAACGGCGGGCCGGTGAGAACCAGCCGCACGCGCAGGTCGCGAAGCAGAAGGAACCGCGCTCGCTGATCTCGACGCGGTGCTCGGGCATCCGGGCGGCGCCGGGCTCGGCCGGCAGCTCACTGTGCACGTGCTTCACCGTAACGCGCCCGGGACCCGGCGCGCGACGCCCGCCGTGCGCCGGGTGCCGCGTAACCCTTCGATGCCCAACTCGTTTGCCCGGAAAGAGCTCTGCCCACCCGGTGGTGGTGGCCGGCGGGGCAGTCGGGGCCCGAGGGGGTTGTCGCGAGGATGAAGATGACCGACCAGCAGCGCAGCGGCCGGCGGCACGGTCGCCCACTGCCCCACCTGCGCTCGGCGGCCGGCGCCGCCGTGCTCGCCGCCGCGCTCGCCGGGCTGGCCGGCTGCTCGGGCGCCACCGCCGACTCCGGCGGCTCGGCCGACCGGAAGGCGGGCGCCGACCGGCTCTCCGCCGACCCGGTGACGGCCGTCCGCAGCGCCGCCGACATCACCGGCCGGACGGGCTCCGCGCACACCGCGACCGAACTGGTCACCGAGTCGGCCGAGAAGAAGGCCGTCTTCACCGGCACCGGCGGCTACGACTACGTGAAGCGGATCGGGCGGCTGGAGGTCGCGGTGCCACCCGGCGCGGCGACCACCGGGAAGATCGTCGAGGTGGTCCTGCCGGGCACCGTCTACCTGCAGAACAGCGGCGCCAAGGTGCCCGAGGGCAAGTGGGTCAAGCTCGACGTGCGCCAGCTGCCGGACGGCAACCTGGTCAGCAGCGGCGCCACCGAACCGGCCTCCGCCGCGGGTGCGCTGCGCGGGGCGCAGAAGGCGGACCTGGTCGGCACCGAGACCGTCGACGGGGTCCCGCTGAAGCACTACCGGGGGACCCTGGACCTCGCCAAGGCCGCGGACGCGACCGGCGGCCGGGGCGGGGACGGCCTGCGGATGGGCTCCCAGACCTTCACGGTCAAGGACATCCCGTACGACGCCTGGCTGGACGAGCAGGGGCGGCTGCACAAGGTGGTCGAGATCTTCACCTTCGCCGGCGTGGCCGGGTCCAAGGAGGCGAAGGACCAGGTGAAGGTGACGTCGACCACCACGCTGTCGGACTTCGGCAAACCGGTGGAGGCGGCCGAGCCGCCCGCCGCCGACATCTACGCGATGAAGCCCACGGAAAGCCCGAAGTAGCCGGCGGCGGGGACGCCGCCGGATCGGGTGGGCCACCCCGGGCAGCGCGGCCCACCCGTTTCGGCGGCGCCGAGATGGCCCGTCCGTGCCATGTGGACGGGCTGCGAAGTGCCTAGGCTGGACATCGGGTGGCTGCCGCCCGGGCTGGCGAGGCACTGAAGGGGTGGTGCAGGTGGTGTCGTCCACGGGCGGCCGCAGCGGCGGCCACGAGGACGCGGCCCTCGACGAGATCGACCTGGCCGGCGAGCTGATGATCGCCGCCACGGCCAGCGACGGCGACCGGCTCCCGCCGGAGCGGATCGACGAGGTGCTGCTGCTGGACCGGCCCGACGGCGCCGCGGCCGCCGACCGGCCGTCGGAGGCCGGGCACCGGACGCCCCAGGAGCGGGCGCCCGGACGCGCCGGCCGACGCTCCGGAGCCGGGCCCGCGGCGGGCCCCGGAACCGGCCGCCAGGGCAGCTCCTAGGCCCCCGGCCCCGGCCGAGGGGCTAGCTGCGCAGCAGCCGGCCGATCGCGGCGGTGGCCTCCGCCACCTTGGCGTCCAGCTCGGCGCCGCCCTCCTCGGCGGCCGCGGCGACGCAGTGCCGCAGGTGCTCCTCCAGCAGGGACAGCGCGAAGGACTGCAGGGCCTTGGTACCGGCCGACACCTGGGTCAGCACGTCGATGCAGTAGACGTCCTCGTCGACCATCCGCTGGAGGCCGCGGATCTGGCCCTCGATCCGGCGCAGGCGCTTGAGGTGGGCGTCCTTCTGGGCGCTGTACCCGTGCGGACCGTGTCCGCCGTGCCCACCGTGCTGTGCGGGCGCCTCCGGAGCGGCCGGCCCGGCGGCGGCTCCGTGCGGCTCGCCCCCCGGCGCCTGGTCCGGGTCGGTGCGCGCTTCCGTCGTGGTCATCGGCCCGCCTTCGTCTGGATGCCTGGGTGGCTGCGTCGGCCTCCAGTGTCCAACACCGGGGCCGGTCGTGGTGTTCCTCCGGCGCGGTCCACGGCCCGGAGCGGCCCCGGAGCGGCCCCGGACGGGCTCCGGGCGGGGTCCGGCCGGGCTCCGGGGCCGGGCCGGAGGGTGGTTCCCCCGTCCGGGCCACACCCCGCTGTTCCGCGCGCACGACAGGGGCAAACCGCGCGAGGTTCCGTCAGACTGGGGGCTCACGTCCGCACATGGGTGTGCGGGCCGGGTGCACCACTACGGCGACCAAACGGAAGCGGAGGATCCGCCTCCCCTCGCACCACCCCGTTTGCGCAATTGCGCTTGGTTGCACCTAGCATCGTTCAGTCCCTACCCCGCACATCGGAGATTTCCGTGCGTTTTAGCCTGACCCCGAAGGAGACGAGTTTCTACGACATGTTCGCCGCCGCCGCGGAGAACCTCGTCGTGGGATCGAAGCTCCTGCTGGAACTGCTGGGATCAGACGTGTCGGCCCGCGCGGAGATCGTCGAGCGCATGCGCGCCGCCGAGCACGCCGGGGACGACACCACCCATGCGGTCTTCCACCAGCTGAACTCGTCGTTCATCACGCCCTTCGACCGCGAGGACATCTACAGCCTCGCCTCGTCGCTGGACGACATCATGGACTTCATGGAGGAGGCCGTCGACCTGGTCGTCCTCTACGACATCCAGACCCTGCCCAAGGGCATCGAACAGCAGATCGAGGTGCTGGCGCGCGCCGCCGAGCTCACCGCCGAGGCGATGCCGAACCTGCGCACCATGTCCAACCTCACCGAGTACTGGATCGAGGTCAACCGGCTGGAGAACCAGGCCGACCAGATCCACCGCAAGCTGCTCGCCCACCTGTTCTCCGGCCAGTACGACGCCATCGAGGTGCTCAAGCTCAAGCAGGTCGTGGACGTCCTTGAGGAGGCGGCGGACGCGTTCGAGCACGTCGCCAACACGGTGGAGACCATCGCCGTCAAGGAGTCCTGACCCCCGTGGACCTGGCTGCACTCATCGCCGTCCTCGGCGTTGCGTTCTTCTTCACCTACACCAACGGCTTCCACGACTCCGCGAACGCCATCGCCACCTCGGTCTCCACCCGGGCCCTCACCCCGCGGGCCGCGCTCGCGATGGCCGCGGTGATGAACCTGGCCGGCGCCTTCCTCGGCAGCGGCGTGGCGCACACCGTCTCCAAGGGCATCATCGCCACCCCGACCGGCAACCAGGGCATGGCGATCCTGTTCGCCGCCCTCGTCGGCGCGATCGCCTGGAACCTGGTCACCTGGTACTTCGGCCTGCCGTCCTCCTCCTCCCACGCGCTGTTCGGCGGCATGGTCGGGGCGGCCCTGGCCGGCGGCACCGAGGTGATCTGGAGCGGCGTCCTCGACAAAATCGTCATCCCGATGATCGTCTCGCCGATCGTCGGCCTGGTCGGCGGCTACCTGGTCATGCTGGCGATCCTGTGGATCTTCCGGCGGGCCAACCCGCACCGCGCCAAGCGCAACTTCCGGGTCGCGCAGACCGCGTCGGCCGCCGCCATGGCCCTCGCGCACGGTCTGCAGGACGCCCAGAAGACCATGGGCATCGTGGTCATGGCGCTCACCATCTCGGGCCACCACGACAGCAGTGACATCCCGGTCTGGGTGAAGATCTCCTGCGCCACGATGCTCTCGCTGGGCACCTACGCGGGCGGCTGGCGGATCATGCGGACCCTCGGCCGCAAGATCATCGAGCTGGACCCGCCGCAGGGCTTCGCCGCCGAGGCCACCGCCTCGACGGTCATGTACATCACCTCGTTCGTCTTCAAGGCGCCGATCTCCACCACCCACGTGATCACCTCGGCGATCATGGGCGTGGGCGCCACCAAGCGGATCCGCGCGGTCCGCTGGGGCGTCGCGAAGAACATCGTGCTCGGCTGGTTCATCACGATGCCGGCCGCCGCGATCGTCGCGGCGCTGATGTACTGGTTCGTCCACCTGTTCTGGGGCTGACGCCCCGGGCCGGGCAGGACGCGCCGGCGGACATGGCAAGGACCCGCCCCCACGTCTCGGGGGCGGGCCCTTCCTCATACTTCGCGGCGGCACCGCCATGCAGCACCACGAAGCAGCTCTGGCTCCGGGCGGTCTAGCCGAAGCGGCCGGAGATGTAGTCCTCGGTCGCCTGCACGGACGGGTTGGAGAAGATCCGCTGGGTGTCGTCCAGCTCGATCAGCTTGCCCGGCTGGCCGACCCCGGCGAGGTTGAAGAAGGCGGTGCGGTCGCTGACGCGGGCCGCCTGCTGCATGTTGTGCGTCACGATCACGATCGTGAACTGGGACTTCAGCTCGCCGATCAGGTCCTCGATGGCGAGGGTGGAGATCGGGTCGAGCGCCGAGCAGGGCTCGTCCATCAGCAGGACCTGCGGCTCGACCGCGATGGCGCGGGCGATGCAGAGGCGCTGCTGCTGACCGCCGGAGAGGCCGGCACCCGGCTTGTTCAGCCGGTCCTTGACCTCGTTCCACAGGTTGGCGCCCTTGAGGGACTTCTCCACCACGCCGTCCAGGACGGACTTCTTGCGGACGCCCGCGAGCTTCAGCCCGGCGATCACGTTGTCGTAGATCGACATCGTCGGGAACGGGTTCGGCCGCTGGAAGACCATGCCGACCGCCCGGCGAACGGCGACCGGGTCGACGTGCGAGCCGTAGAGGTTCTCGTCGTCCAGGAGCACCTTGCCCTCGACACGGGCGCCGGGGATCACCTCGTGCATCCGGTTGAGGGTCCGCAGGAAGGTGGACTTGCCGCAGCCCGAGGGGCCGATGAAGGCCGTCACCGAGCGGGGCTCGATGCTCATCGAGATGTCCTCGATGGCCTTGGTGGTGCCGTAGAAGGCGGACAGTCCGCTGACGTCGATGCGCTTGGCCATGATCGTTACTTCTCTCGCCCGCGGCCGGGGGCCGCTAATGAATTCTGGGTCGTACGTCAGTCGGGCGCTCAGCGTCCGCCCTTGGGCGAACGCCAGCGTGCGATGCCCCGGGCGATGAGGTTGAGCCCCATCACGAAGGCGATCAGCACCAGCGCCGCGCCCCAGGCACGGGCGTAGCCGTAGTCGTTGTTCACCACCGCGTACTGCTGCCAGATGTACATCGGCAGCGACTGCTGCGGCCCGTTGAACGGGTCACTGTTGATGAAGTCCGCGCCGAAGACCAGCATCATCACCGGGGCGGTCTCGCCCGTGATGCGGGCGACCGCGAGCATCAGACCGGTGGTGATGCCGCCGATCGCGGTGGGGAGGACGATCCGCAGGATGGTCTTCCACTTCGGCACGCCGAGGGCGTACGACGCCTCGCGCAGCTCGTTCGGGACGAGCTTCAGCATCTCCTCGGTGGAACGGACCACGACCGGCATCATCAGGATCGCCAGCGCCAGGGAGCCCGAGAAGCCCGAGTAGGAGAAGCCGAGGGCGATGTTCCACAGGGACAGGATGAACAGACCGGCGACGATCGACGGGACACCCGTCATGACGTCGACGAAGAAGGTGACCGCCTTGGCGAGCCGGCCCCGGCCGTACTCGACCAGGTAGACGGCGGTCAGCAGACCGATCGGGGCGGCCATCGCGGTGGCCAGCAGGACCTGCTCGATGGTGCCGATCAGCGCGTGGTAGATGCCGCCGCCGGGGCCCGAGTAGCGGACGCCCTTCATCGAGTGCGTCAGGAAGTTGCCGTTCACCACCTCCGCGCCCTGCTGGACGGTGTAGATGGTGAGCGCGGCCAGCGGCACCACGGCCAGGATGAAGGCGACCCAGACCACCGAGGTGGCGAAGCGGTCCTTGGCCTGGCGGCGGCCCTCGACCCGGGCGGCGAGCCCGTAGCTGATCCCCAGGAACAGCAGCGCCGAGATGAGGCCCCACTGCAGGTGGCTCTCCAGCCCGCCGACCGCGCCGATCCCGCAGCCGAGCGCGATCGAGCCGGCGGCGACGGCGGCCGGGGTCCACCTGGGCAGGCGGTTGGAGGTCAGCGGGCGGCCGACCGGGCGGGTGTCCGCCGGAACGGACGTGGTCGCGGCGCTCATGCGTTGGCCCCCGAGTACTCCTTGCGGCGGGCGACGATCAGCCGCGCGGCACCGTTCACCACGAGGGTGATCACGAACAGGACGAGGCCGGAGGCCATCAGCGCGTCCCGGCCGAAGGGCTGGGCCTCGGCGAACTTCAGCGCGATGTTCTGCGCGAAGGTGCCACCGCCCGGGTCGAGCAGGTGGAGCGAGAGGACGTTGTTGGAGGAGAGCACCACCGCGACCGCGATGGTCTCGCCGAGCGCACGGCCGAGGCCGAGCATCGAGGCCGAGATGATGCCGGGGCGGCCGAACGGCAGCACCGCGGTGCGGATCATCTCCCAGCGGGTCGCGCCGAGCGCGAGCGCCGCCTCCTCGTGCATCCGAGGCACCTGCCGGAAGACCTCCCGGGTCACCGCGGTGATGATCGGCAGGATCATGATGGCCAGCAGGATGCCCACGGTGAACAGCGTGCGCGGCACGGTGCCGACCCGGGACTGGTCGAAGACGTACGTCCAGCCGAGGTACTCGTCCAGCCAGCTGGTCAGCCCGTAGAGGTGCGGCACCAGGAAGAGCGCGCCCCAGAGGCCGTAGATGATGCTGGGCACGGCGGCCAGCAGGTCCACCAGGTAGGCGAACGGCTGGGCGATCCGGCGCGGCGCGTAGTGCGAGATGAACAGCGCGATCCCGATGGCCACCGGGACGGCGATCGCCATCGCGAGCGCCGCGCTGATGATGGTGCCGAACGCCAGGACGGCGATGCCGAAGACGGGCTTCGCGGCGTCCGGCGTCCACTCGAAGGTGGTGAGGAAGTTGCCCTCGTTCTTGCTCAGCGCGATGCCCGCGCGCCAGGTCAGGAAGCCTGCGATGGCGGCCATGATGACCAGCAGCAGGATGCCCGACCCACGGGCGGCGTTCATGAAGATCTTGTCGCCGAGCCGGCTGTCACGCTTGCGGCGTTCCCTGCCTCGCGGGGCGGCAGGGGAGGATGAAGTCATGTGGTCTACTCCGGTCTGGTGGTGCTGCCCCGAGGGGGCGGCACCCTGGCGGCGGTGCCCCGGACGTGCTCATGGCGAAGTCGTGCTGTCCGGCGGAGCGGCCCCGGCCCCCTCGTCCACGGGGCCGCTCCGCCGGAGGTCGGGCTGGATCAGGCCAGGGTCGGGATGACCGCGTTGACCTTGTCCGTCAGCTCCTTCGGGAGCGCGACGTAGCCGGTGTCGCCGACCGCCTTCTGACCGGCGTCGCTGGCGGCGTAGGTCAGGAACGCCTTCAGCGCGTCGAGGGTGTCGGCCTTGTTGCCCTTGTCGCAGACGATCTCGTAGGTGACCAGGACGATCGGGTAGGAACCCTCCTCCTTGGTGCCGTAGTCGAGGGTCAGCGCCAGGTCGCTGCCGGTGCCCGCGATCTTCGCCTTGGCGAAGGTGGTGGCGGCGTTGGCGGCGGTGGCCTCGACCGGCTTGGAGGCGCCGGTGGCGATCGCGGCGCTCTTCAGGTTGTTGCTCTGCGCGTAGGACAGCTCGGCGTAGCTGATCGAGTTCTTGACCTGCTTCACCTGGGCCGCGACACCGGCGGAGCCGTTCGCGCCCTGGCCGCCCTTGCCGGCCCAGGCCTTGGCGGCCGGGTAGCTCCAGGCGCCGTTGGAGACCTTGGCGAAGTACTTGGTCAGGTTCTCGTTGGTGCCCGAGTCGTCCGTGCGGTGGACGGCCTGGATGTCGGCGTCCGGCAGCTTGGCGCCCGGGTTCAGCGCGGCGATCGCCGGGTCGTTCCACTTGGTGATCTGCGAGTCGAAGATCTTGGCGGTGGTCGCGCCGTCCAGGACCAGGTTGTCGACGCCGTCCACGTTGTAGACGATCGAGATCAGACCCGCGACGAGCGGCAGGTTGATGCCCTGGCCACCGGTGCAGACCTTCTTGCTGTCCTCGACCTCGGCCGGCTTCAGCGGCGAGTCGGAACCGGCGAACTGGATCTTGCCCTGGTTGAACTGCTGGACACCCGCGCCCGAGCCGCCGCCGCCGTAGTTGATGCTGGAGCCGGAGCACGCGGCGCCGAAGTTGTTCTTCCAGACGTCGATCGCGTTGCCCTGCGCGGTGGAACCCGCGGAGATCAGGGCGGCGGGCTTGCTGCCACAGGCGATCGCGGGAGCCGAGGCGGAGCCGCTGCCGCCGGACGCGTTGGTGTTGTTCTCGTCCGAACCGCAGGCGGCGAGCGACAGCGAGCTGACGAGCGCCATGGCACCGATGGCGAGGGCCTTGGAGCGGCCGTTCCGCTGGAGCTTCACAGGGGTGTCCCTTTCTGTGGCATTGCCCGGCACGCGGACCGTACGAGGACGGCGGGGCGCGGGTTTTGCTGTGGTCCGGGGCCCGTGCGGCCCTCCGGTAACCCCGAAGTTAAGCCGGGTAAGTGACACGTCAGCCGGTCGGAAGTGAACGGGGAGTGAACCTCGGACGGATGACAGGAAACTACGTCAGGTAGTAACGGTTGCGTCACGAGCAGGGCGCGGGAAGATCACTGCCGACGTTCCGTCACCGGTCCGGCCAGGAGGGCGGGCCCGGCTACGAGGACCGGACCGGCCGCGCGCCGAGCATCCCGAGCAGCGCGTCCACCAGCACCCGGTCGCGCTCGTGCGTCAGCCTGGCCCTGGCCTTCCCCGCCGGCAGCCACTCCAGCCGGTCCACCTCCCGGTTCGGCCGGAACTCCCCGGCCGCCGGCACCGCCGCCCAGTACCGGACCTCCTTCGGCCGCCCCTGCGCCAGGTAGTGCTGCGTCGGCAGCTCGTCCCCCAGCACGCAGGAGAACCCGGTCTCCTCGCGCACCTCGCGCAGCGCCGCCTCGACCACGCCCTCCCCCGGATCGAGCTTGCCCTTCGGCAGGCTCCAGTCGTCGTACTTGGGGCGGTGGATCAGCGCGATCCGCGGCCGCCCGAGCCGGCCGCTCTTCTTCGGGCGCCCCGGCAGCCAGAGCACCGCTCCGGCGGTCAGCACCACCGGCCCCCGCCCGGCCCGCGGGCTGCTGATGGTCGAGCCGTGGGCCCGCTCGGTGCTCAGGCGGTCGTGCACGTCATGCCGTCCGGGGTGCGGGGGTGTACCCCCAGCCCTCGGCAGGGGGGATCTCCAGCCAGCCGTCCAGGCCCGGCGGGAGTTCGGGCCACCGGCGGCCGAAGGCGTACCGCGCCGCCTCCACCTCCAGTCGTTGATCAGCATGCACCACGCCGAGCACGTAGGCGGTCGCGGGTGTGATCCTCGGCGTCCGCGCCGCCGTGGCCGCGGTGACCGCCGCGTCGGCCGCCTCCTGGTGCCGGCGCAGCACCTCGTCCAGCGCGTCCAGCTCGGCGGCCGGAAGGCCGCACACCTCCAGCGCGTAGCGGGCCCGCTTCACCAGGATCCGCACCCGGTGCCACGGCGCGTCGTCCGCCGCCAGCGCCGCGTCGGCGTCCATCGCGCCCCGGGCCGCCGGCACCGCGCCGAGCCGGCGCAGACCGTCCCCGCCGTACGGGGTGGCCGCCCGCCGCAGCGGCAGCTGCTGGGCGCTCGCCGTCAGCGCGCCGAACGCCGTCGCCGCCTGCGGCAGCAGCACCGCGCCGGCCCGGCCGTCCGCCGTCTCCAGCAGCGGCGCCTCGGCGACCAGCAGCGTCATCCGGTCCGCCAGCGCGTGCAGCCGCGCCGAACGGAGCTCCTGCAGCACGGTCGAGTGCGCCCTGGTCCGGGCCAGCGTCAGCTGGCGGTCGAGCAGCGCCCGCGCCTTCGGCGCCCCGGCGTGGCCGGCCAGCATGCCGGGACCGTCCGCCTCGCTGCCGGTCAGCGCGTCCAGCGCGCCCAGCAGCCGGGCCGACCGGCGGACGTACCCCGGCTCCAGCGCCAGCAGGTTCAGCAGCCAGCGCAGCTCGGTGCGGGACTCCTGCGCCCAGGCCTGGTCGAAGGACCCGCCGAAGGTGTGCAGCAGCCCGCCGATCCGCCGTACCGCCCGCAGCAGTCCGGCCGTACCGGTGGACGGGACGACGGCCGCCCCCGGTCTGGCGCCGACCTCGCCCACGGCCATCGGCAGCGCCCGCAGGAACGCCCCGGCCTGGGCCGTGAGATGGCTGGAGAGGATGTCCCCGGCGGTCGCGGTGGAGGCCGTCTGGGCCGTCATCGGCGCATCGGTCATGACTAGGTAGATCCCCGTTCCCCCGGAGCCGTCCCCCGGGGCTGGTGGCCGACCGCCGCAGCGGATCCCGACGCTGGGCGGCCCGTGTCGGCGGCTCGCCCCGGTGGGTCGCTCCATGGGTCGTGGCGGCGGCTCGCGGTCAGCGGGCGGTGGCGGCGCGGCGGCGCTGGCGCGAGTCGATGAGCAGGTCCTGGACGTGTCGCAGCGGCTTGCCCTCGGCGTCCTGGGCGTGACGGGTCCAGGCGCCGTCCGGCCCGAGGTGCCAGGACTCGGTCTCGTCCGACACTCCCAGGTCGATCAGCCCGGACAGCTCGGCCCGGTGCGCCGGGTCGGTGATCCGCATCAGCGCCTCGATCCGGCGGTCCAGGTTGCGGTGCATCATGTCGGCGCTGCCGATCCACACCTCCGGGTCCCCGTTGTTGCCGAAGACGAAGATCCGCGAGTGCTCCAGGAACCGCCCGAGGACGCTGCGCACCCGGATGTTCTCGCTCAGCCCCGGCACACCCGGGCGGATCGCGCAGATCCCGCGCACCCAGACGTCCACCGGTACCCCGGCCTGGGAGGCCCGGTAGAGCGCGTCGATCACGGCCTCGTCGACGATCGAGTTGACCTTGATCTTCACGAACGCCGGACGGCCGGCCCGGTGATGGGCGATCTCGTTGTGGATCCGGGAGATCAGACCGTCCCGCAGGCCGCGCGGCGCGGTCAGCAGCCGCCGGTAGGACTCGCGGCGCGAGTAGCCGGAGAGCCGGTTGAAGAGGTCCGAGAGGTCCGCGCCGACCTGCGGGTCCGAGGTCAGCAGCCCGATGTCCTCGTACAGCCGGGCCGTCTTCGGGTGGTAGTTGCCGGTGCCGACGTGCGAGTAGCGGCGCAGGGTGTCGCCCTCCTGGCGGACCACCAGGGACAGCTTGCAGTGCGTCTTCAGCCCGACCAGGCCGTAGACCACGTGGCAGCCGGACTCCTCCAGCTTGCGGGCCCACTTGATGTTGGCCTGCTCGTCGAAGCGCGCCTTGATCTCGACCAGCACCAGCACCTGCTTGCCGGACTCGGCGGCGTCGATCAGCGCGTCCACGATCGGCGAGTCACCGGAGGTCCGGTACAGCGTCTGCTTGATCGCCAGCACGTCCGGGTCGCCCGCGGCCTGCTCCAGGAAGGCCTGCACCGAGGTCGAGAAGCTGTCGTACGGGTGGTGCAGCAGGACCTCCCGCTCGCGCATCGCGGCGAAGATGTCCGGCTGCGAGGCCGACTCGACGTCGGTCAGACCGCGCGCCGTACCCGCGACGAACTTCGGGTACTTCAGCTCGGGGCGGTCCAGGTCGGCGATGCCGAACAGACCGGTGAGGTCGAGCGGACCGGGCAGCGGGAAGACCTCCGCCTCGGTGATGTTCAGCTCCCGCACCAGCAGGTCCAGGATGTAGGGGTCGATCGACTCCTCGACCTCCAGCCGCACTGGCGGGCCGAAGCGCCGCCGCATGAGCTCCTTCTCCAGGGCCTTGAGGATGTTCTCGGTGTCGTCCTCCTCGACCTCCAGGTCCTCGTTCCTGGTGACCCGGAAGGCGTGGTGCGCCAGCACCTCCATCCCCGGGAAGAGCTCCTCCAGATGGGCGCCCATGACGTCCTCCAGCGGCACGTAGCGCTGGGGGGAGGCCTCCAGGAAGCGGGCCAGGGACTGCGGCACCTTCACCCGGGCGAAGTGCTTGTGCCCGGAGACCGGGTTGCGCACCACCACGGCGAGGTTGAGGGAGAGTCCCGATATGTAGGGGAACGGGTGGGCCGGGTCCACCGCCAGCGGGGTGAGCACCGGGAAGATCTTCTGCCGGAACAGGGTGTGCAGGCGGGCCTGCTCCTTCTCGGCCAGCTCGGGCCAGCGGACCAGCTCGATGCCCTCGCTCGCGAGGTCCGGCAGGACCTCCTGCTGGCAGGCGGCGGCGTGCCGCGCCATCAGCTCGCGCGAACGGGTCCAGATCAGGTCCAGCACCTCGCGCGGCTGGAGGCCGGAGGCACTTCGCTGGGCCACCCCGGTGGCGATCCGGCGCTTCAGGCCGGCCACTCGGACCATGAAGAACTCGTCCAGGTTGCTCGCGAAGATCGCGAGGAACTTGGCCCGCTCCAGCAGCGGGATCTGCGGATCCTCCGCCAGTTCCAGCACCCGCTCGTTGAACGCGAGCCAGCTGCGCTCGCGGTCCAGGAAACGGCCCTGGGGCAGTTCGTCGAACAACTCGTCGTCCGCGGCCGGAAGCTCCGGCGGTATCCCCAGCGCACTGGACATCCGGGCCGGAGGGGACAGCGGGGCAGAGACAGGGCGGGGGATGCTCATGGGCTCCAGCTCCTCCAGCAGGACGGCGTCCGGACGGGAAAGGCTCTGCGGGCCGTCGTCCTCGCCCAGCGCCAACGCCCACCCGCCCGGCGCGGTCAACACGGGACCGGCCGGCAGGCGTCGCCGACGCTGCACGAGCGAGACACTACGGACTTCATCCTGTGATCTTCGCGGCAGCAATTGAATCCACGGTAAACACCGCATGGCCAGGAGGAAAGCTGAATCGGTCGGAGCCGGGGCTTGGCGGCCCACCCGTTGCTTCGGCCCCGACTGTCCGCTATGCCGTCCCGGCGCCGCGCCGGACCGTGCTTCCCTGCCTGCCGACGGGCACCCGCGCGCGATCAACCCTACTGCGATCGGGTGGCGGCCCGGTCGCGGTACGACACCGGCGCGCGGGGTCGCTCGGCCGGTCTCATTCGGCTGCTGCGGGCCCCCGGTACTGGACGCGGTACATCAGGTCGACCTCGTGGACGGTGAACCCCAGTCGTTCGTAGACGCGAACGGCGGCCGGGTTGTCCGCATCCACGTAGAGCAGGACCGTCTCCAGCCCTCGCTCGCCCGGTCCGCCGCCGGTCAGGTGACGCAGGCCGGCCGCGGTCAGCGCCCGGCCGAGGCCGCTGCCCTGCTCCGCCGGGTCCACGCCGACCACGTACACCTCGCCGAGGGCCGGCTCGGTGGCGGCCGCCGGGTGCACCTTGGTCCAGTGGAAGCCGACCGCCCGGCCGCCGCGGGTCGCGAGGAAGAAGCCCGCCGGATCGAACCACGGCTCGGCCAGCCGGTCCGCGAGGTCCTGCTCGGTCCAGGAACCCTGCTCCGGGTGGTGCGCGAAGGCCAGCGCGTTCAGCCGCAGCCACTCGGCGTCGTCCTCGCCGGGGCGGAAGGTCCGCAGCTCGATGCCGTCCGGGAGGGCGACCGCCTCGGTCTGCGAACCGGTGCGGCGCATCTGCCGCAGCTCGCGGACCAGCTCGGCGCCGTACTTCCCGGCCAGGTGGCGGGCCGCCGGGTGCCCGCCGTGCACCCAGACGTCGACGTGTTCGCGGCCAGCCCGATGTGCCTCGGTCAGTACCGCGTCCAGCAACGGGCGGCCGAAGCCGCGGCCCCTGGCGGCCGGCGCCACCACGAGCTCGGCCGACGGGTTGGCCCCGGCCGGGTCGCCCTGGGGGAGTTCCAGCTGCGCGTAGCCGACGACGTCGTCCACCGGCTGTGCCGGATCTGCTGCCCGCTGGACGAAGTGGACCACTCCCGGGCGGGCCGTGTCCGAGGAGCGGAGCCGCAGACGCCCCTGCTCGGAGACCGCGGCGCGGCCGTCCACCGCCTGGGCCTCCGTCAGCACGCGCAGCGCACCGTCGCGCGCCTCCGGCCGGAGCACCTCGCGAGCGACGACCGCCCCCTCGCCGGTCGCCGGCGTACCCTCGTAGACCCGTTCCTGCTGCGCGTCCTGATCGTCCATGCTCTGACGATACGTCAAGGGGAACGCAAAGAACCCCCCGATCCTTACGGACCGGGGGGTTCTTTGGAATGATTGTTCGGCGGCGTCCTACTCTCCCACAGGGTCCCCCCTGCAGTACCATCGGCGCTGTGAGGCTTAGCTTCCGGGTTCGGAATGTAACCGGGCGTTTCCCTCACGCTATGACCACCGAAACACTATGAAACTGTCAACCGCACCCACGACAGGCCATGTCATGGGGGTCGTTGTTTCAGAACAACACAGTGGACGCGAGCAACTGAGGACAAGCCCTCGGCCTATTAGTACCGGTCAACTCCACCCCTTACGAGGCTTCCATATCCGGCCTATCAACCCAGTCGTCTACTGGGAGCCTTACCCTCTCA